>JAEZKB010000198.1 GCA_023415605.1 Pseudomonadota bacterium | reverse complement strand
CTATTCCATGGACTGCGATATCGCACCGATCGAAGCGATCTGCGATCTGGCTGATGAATTCGGCGCCATGACCTATATCGATGAAGTGCACGCCGTGGGCATGTACGGCCCACGCGGCGGCGGCATCGCCGAGCGCGATGGCCTGATGGAGCGGATCGATATCATCGAGGGAACGCTGGCCAAGGGCTTTGGCGTGATGGGTGGCTACATCGCCGCCAACCGCGCCATCATCGACGCCGTGCGCTCCTACGCGCCCGAGTTCATCTTCACCACCGCGCTGCCCCCTGCCCTTTGCGCCGCGGCCCGTGCTTCGATCGAACATCTCAAGACTTCGGGTGTCGAACGCGATGGCCACCGCCGCCAAGCCGAGCTCACAAAGGTGATCCTGGGCGATGCCGGGCTGCCGGTGATGCCGACCAACACCCATATCGTGCCGGTGATCGTCGGCGACGCCCGCCTCTGCAAGGCAGCCAGCGACCTCCTGCTCGAAAAGCACAATATCTACGTTCAGCCGATCAACTATCCCACCGTGCCCAAGGGCACCGAGCGTCTCCGCATCACGCCGACGCCCCTTCACACCGACGAGATGATCATCGCGCTGCGCCACGCGCTTGTTTCCGTCTGGGCTTCGCTTGAGCTGCCGCGCGATCGCCCGGCCGCCAAGATCACCTCTGAAAAGCTGATGTCGGGCGACCTGCTGCTGCCCACCGCCGGCGGCTGAAAGGCGGCTTGGCCCTACACGCTTGACTCACGTCAACGTCGGGCGCGCTGCCTCCATCCTATCCTCCTGCATCATCACAGGAGGTTGGCATGAACAGTGTCATCGTCTACGACAGCGTCTTCGGCAATACGGCAGCCGTCGCCAAGGCCATTGCAGCGGCGCTGGAAGGTCATGGCGTCGTCCGCCTGCTTCCAGTCACCGAGGCCAGGTCTCTCGATCTCACAAGTGTCGATCTGCTGATCGTCGGCTCCCCGACGCGCGGCTTCCGCCCCACGCCGGCGACCGATGAGTTCATCGCCGGTCTGCCAACCGGTACGGCCATCCGGGCCGCGGCGTTCGATACGCGGCTCGATGCCGAGCAGATCCACCCTGCCCCGTTACGCTGGGTTGTGAACGCCGGTGGCTATGCGGCGCAACGCATCGCTCACGGCCTGCGCGACAAGGGTTTTTCGGTGCATGCGAAGGAGGGCGACTTCGTGGTCACCGGCACCGAAGGCCCGCTCAAGCCGGGTGAGTTGGAGCGCGCGGCAGAGTGGGCGAAGGCGCTGGGCGAATAGACTGATCGGTTTCAGCCGCCTGGGTCACTGTAGCGGTCGCCGAGCTGGGCTTCAGCCCAGCGATTGTCACCGCAATTGGGACAAGTCTGCGCATGATCGGCAATCGTGCCGCACTTCATGCAAGCCAGCGTACCTTCCTTCGCCTGCTTGGGCGGCTGCAGTTCCCAGGGCGGCATGATCGGCAGCCCGGGGCGGTCATCGACCTTGTTGCGGAACACTGAGAGCCGGCCGTCCGCTTCGATATAGGCATGGGCGATCTGCCCCAGATGCTCCACGCCCTTCTCGCGCAGTTGCTGGAAGAGTTCACTGACACCCAGCGAGGTGCTACCCAAAAAGCTGTTGCGGATGACGCCGTCGCGGATCACCTCTTCGGGCTCACCGTCAATGGCTCGCTCCGCATGCTTGTAGCGGGCGATCAGCATGTCGAGACCTTTGTTGGCAAAGACCACCACGGTTACCACCAGCAGGGCGTGGATCAGCGGCACATCCGGATAGAACATGGCGTCGCCCACTGCGGATCCGAGGGCGATGACGAGCAGGAACTCCACGGTCGACAGCTGGCCGATAGTGCGGCTGCCCAGCCAGCGCAACAGCAGCAGCGCGTATGCGTAGACGATCACTGTCCGGACAATGATCTCGAGCAGGAACAGCGGCGGCTCATCGCCAAGCAACATGCGTTGAAGATCGAAGGCCTGTACGGCTTCCATTGGTGACGCTCCGAATGTGTGGCCAGTTCGAAAACGTCTGATCAGCTACGGACGTTCCCACGCGCCGTCAGGCGTCGCCCACCAACACGATCCGCATCAGGTCCGCAGTGTTGCGCGCGCCGAGCTTTTCCATCACTCGGGCCCGATGCACCTCAATGGTGCGCGGCGAGATGCCCAGCTCACGGCCGGCTTCCTTGTTGGACTGGCCGTTGGTGATGAGTTGCAGCACTTCGCGCTCGCGCGGCGTCAGTTGGTCGAAGCCGCGCACTTCGATGAGACGGCGACCGCTGTCGACGCTCTGCACATGCACGTCGTGGCGCAGCGCTTCCCGCACGGCCGTGACCAGGTGGTCGGTATCGATCGGCCGGCTCAGTACATCGGCCGCCCCCGCCTTCATCGCCATCACCACAAGATCGACATCCGGTTCGTCGCCGATCATGAAGATCGGCATGCCGGTGCGCATCGACTTGATCCGCCGCAGCACCGCCAGACCCTCATTGCCGCCCACCGCGTAGTTGATAATGGCAACATCCGGCCGACGCCGCTCGATAGCGGCGAAAAAGCCTAGCGTATCAATGGAGAATGCCGTCTGGAAACCCTCGAGCCGGAACAGCACGCTCAGTGCCTCGCAGGTCTTCGGATCAGGATCGACGATGTGGACCAATCGGTCGCGATTGAGGAACGCGTGGTGGTAGATGTCTTCTGCCAAGCTCGCCTCCAATGTCCCTTGGGGGGAGCCGCCGGTGCCCTCGCTGCCTCGGCTCCATCCCTACGTGCCTCTACTCTGCGATAAGTGTTCCCGCTGTGCGTGAGTACACATACGTATCTCGACTACTATTTATAGGTCTACAGGCCTATATGCAGTTTGGGCAAGTGGAAAATAATCCTATTCGTGAGAAGTGAAAAACCGGCGCCCATGACGGACGCCGGCTTTCTGTATTCGTGCCGGACCTGCTAGAGATCCGGCAGTGTCGGCAATTATTTGGCGGCGGGCTTCTTGGCCGCCGGCTTCTTGGCAGCAGCCGGCTTCTTGGCGGCAGCGGCCTTCGGAGCAGCAGCCTTGGGCGCAGCGGCCTTGGCCGGGGCCTTCGGGGCGGCCTTGGCGGCGGCCTTTACCGGAGCCTTGGCGGCCGGCTTCTTGGCGGCGGCAGGCTTGGCGGCAGCCTTCGGGGCAGCAGCCTTGCGGGCAGCCGGCTTGGCAGCGGGCTTCGCGGCGGCCTTGGCAGCGGGCTTCGCAGCAGCCTTCGGAGCGGCGGCCTTCTTTGCGGCGGCAGGCTTGGCTGCGGCCTTCGCGGCCGGCTTGGCGGCAGCCTTCGGGGCAGCCGGCTTCTTGGCAGCAGCGGGCTTGGCAGCGGCCTTGGTGGCAGCCGGCTTCTTGGCAGCAGCGGCCTTCGGAGCTGCTGCCTTCGGAGCAGCAGTCTTGGCTGCAGCCTTCGGAGCAGCAGCGGCCTTGGCAGCCGGCTTCTTGGCAGCAGGCTTCTTGGCGGCAGAGGTCACGCTGGGAGCCTTGGGGGCAGCCATGGCCATGGTCTTCGAGCCGCCCTGGGCTTTGATCGCATCGCGGATTTCAGTGAGCAATTTTTCCTCGGTTGTTGGAGCGGGAGGGGCAGCCGGCGCGGCAGCCTCCTGTCTACGCAGACGATTGACAGCCTTCACCACAAGGAACAGCACGAAGGCGACAATGGCGAACTTTACTACGGCATTGATGAACAGCCCGTAATTGAAAGTCGGAATGCCAGCAGCTTTGGCGGCTGCCACAGATGGCACTGCAACCCCATTCGGGTTGTTGAGGACGATGAACAGATTGGAGAAGTCGATGCCACTCAACAACAGTCCCAGCACGGGCATGAAGAGGTCATCGACGATGGACGACACAATGGCACCGAACGCTGCGCCGATGATGACGCCGATGGCAAGGTCGAGCATGTTGCCCTTCAGAGCAAAGTCACGGAACTCTTTGAACACTTGGACCCCTTTTCTCCGGGCCTGAGCCCGGCCATTTCAACCCGAGTGAGAACCTCGACTGGACTCTGCAGGGATACACGCAACAGGTTGACGATTTCCCAACTTTGCACAGATTGCAATCGTCTTGCTACGCGATGCATCCCCCCACGACTTTCGGCGCTCTTGTAGAGCACTCTTCAAGGTCCGATACTCACCCTGTGCCATCACCGAAAGTCGAACCTGCGACCATGTCATCCTCTCAGCCCATCGCAGATGCAGAAAGCAGCCTGCGCCAAGCAGTTGAGGTCATTCCGCAGGGTCTGGCTGTGTTCGATGCAGACCTGCATTTGGTCACCTCCAACCATCGGTATCGTGATCTCTTGGCGCTACCAGACCATTTGGTCCAGTCTGGTGTGGCGCTTTACGACATTGCACTGTTTTTGGCGCGCCGCGGCGATCTCGGCGAGGGCGATGCGACACTTCTGGCCGTCCGGCGGGTCGAATCATTGACGCAAAGTGCCTCGACGGTGAGCCAGCGCATGGGGGCGCGCGGGCAAGTCCTCGAGTTCCATTCGGCGCGTCTCGATGGCGGTGGCCTGGTCATCAGCTTTGCCGATGTCACCAAGCGCGTCGAAGCCGAAGACGAGCTCGAGCGCATCAACGATGCGCTCGAGGGACGCGTCGAGGAACGCACCGCGGCGCTCACCCGCGTCAACTCCGAACTCGAGAGCGCGCGCGCCAAGGCCGATGCCGCCAATCGAGACAAGACGCGCTTCCTCGCGGCAGCCAGCCACGATCTGTTGCAGCCGCTCAATGCGGCGCGGCTTTATACCGCCACACTCATTGAAAGGTCTGGAGATTCAGGGCTTGGCGAGCTGGCGCACTCCATCGAAGCCTCGCTGAACGCAGTCGAGGAAATCATGTCGGCGCTGCTCGATATTTCGCGTCTCGATGGTGGCAACCTCAAGCCTTCCGCCACCGCTTTCCCGATGCACGATCTGCTCAAGAAGATCGAGGTCGAGTTCCTGCCGATGGCGCGCGAGCGCGATATCGATCTGCGCATCGTTGGCACCAACCGGGCCGCACTTGCCGATCGCGCGCTGGTGGCGCGCATCGCGCAAAACCTCGTTTCCAATGCCATCAAATATACTAGACCGGGCGGTCGCGTACTGGTCGGCTGCCGGATCCGGGGCCAGCGCGTGCGGCTCGATATCGTCGATACCGGCATCGGCTTCAATCGCGATCAGCATGCGCTGATCTTCGCCGAGTTTTCGCGTCTCGAACATGGCGCGCGCATGGCGCAAGGACTTGGCCTCGGGCTCTCCATCGTCAAGCGCCTCGTGGCTGCGCTCGGCCTGACGCTCGAACTCGACAGTGCCGAAGGTCGTGGGTCGCGTTTTTCGGTGTACCTGCCGGCGACGCGCCTGGTTCGACCGCCGGTCGAGCCAGGACGCCCAAGCGTCGAGACGCCATCCAACCTTGCCGGTCTCCGCGTGCTCTGCGTCGACAACGAGCGGGGCATCCTCGACGCCATGGAGGGGCTTCTGTCCGGCTGGGGGATCGACGTACGGTCGGCACGTTCGCTCAAGGACATCGATAAGGATCGTCTGCTGCTCGGCTGGCTCCCAGACCTCGTGCTGATGGACTACCATCTGGACCAAACTTCTGGGCTCGATGCCATCGAATGGCTGCGGCACAATGTGGGTGGTCACCTGCCCGCCGCTTTGGTCACGGCGGATCGCTCTCCGGCGGTGCGGGCGCTGGCCGAGGAACGCGGCATCGCGGTGGTCACCAAGCCAGTCAAACCCGCTGCCCTCCGCGCGGCGATCAGCGGCCTAGCCGGGCAGCGCGCGCGCCCGCCGCGGGACCCCCAATCGGCTGCCTGAACCACCGCCGTCGACCCTCTTTATATATAGGCCAGGATTTCCCCTCACATTCTATGTAGACCGATTGGTATATTCCCGCGGGTCGTGCTATGGTCCAACCATGCTCAAAGATACCCGCACCCGCCTTATGGAAACTGCCGCCGACCTGGTTCAGGATCGTGGCTATCATGGTCTCGCCGTGGCGGAGCTGTTGACGCTCAGCGATGCGCCCCGCGGCTCGCTCTATTTTCACTTCCCGGAAGGCAAGGACCAACTGGTCGCCACGGTCACCCGCGAGGGCGTCGAAGCAGTCACCGAGAGCCTCAGGGCCACCCTGGCGGCCGAAAAGTCTCCCGGCCGGGCCATCCGCAAGATCATCGAGGCCGCCGCCGGCGCGCTGGAAGAGAATGATTTCCGCTTCGGCTCCCCCACTGCCCCACTGGTGCTCGACGGCCTGCAAGCCGGTTCGGAAATCGCGACGCTCACGGCCGGGGCCTATACTGGATGGGTCGACCTCTTCGAAACCGCTCTCACCTCAGCCGGCGTGCCAGCAAGGCGTGCCGCGTCGCTCGCTCTCGTCGTCGAAGCCAGTTTCGAGGGGCTGTTGATCATCTCCCGCGCCCACCGTGACGCCGGTCCGATGCGGGTCGGCGCCCGGGAACTGGAGGAGATCGTCGACGCCGCCGTCACTACGGCGCCCAAGGGCAGAGGAAAGAAGTCCTAGACCTGTTCGCGCCCCGGCGACAGCAGCGCCTCGAACTGCCCTTCCTCGATGCGGGCGGCGGCGATGACTGCCTGTGTGCGGCTGTCCACGTCGAGTTTTTGCAGAATTGCCGAAACGTGCGCCTTGACCGTTGCTTCGGAGATCGAGAGCTCATAGGCGATTTGCTTGTTCATCAGGCCGTCGCTGAGCATCATCAGGACGCGGACCTGCTGGGGCGTCAATGTCGAGAGTCGCCGCATTAGGGCCGAATGGTCGTCATCGCTGGCGATATCAATGCCTTCCGGCACGAACACCTCGCCCGAGAGGACGGTCTCGATAGCGCGGCGGATTTCCGGCGGACCGACCGATTTATGCAGGTAGCCGGAAGCACCGAGTTCGAAGGCCCGGCGGATCACCGAGCCGTCCTCCACCGCTGAGATGATCGCCACGGGTACGTCCGGATATTGCGCGCGCAGCAGCAGGAGTCCCGAAAAGCCGCGGACACCGGGCATGTTGAGGTCGAGCAGGACAAGGTCGCAGTCGCGGTCGGCTTCCAGCGCCGCATTGAGCCCGGCGAGATCGCCCGCTTCCTCGACCGTGATGGACGGGTCGCCGCCGGCCAACGTCTGGCGCAGGGCAGCGCGGAACAGCGGGTGGTCGTCGACAATGATGATGCGGCGTCTGCTCATGGGCCTTTCTTACCAGTCCTCACCGGTTCGTGACCATCCCACTTAAGGCGGCTGCCCGGAAGGGGGTTCACGACCTCAGTAAATCAGCGGGTTTTGCAATTTGCACGGGTGCTTAACGGCATCTTTACCATGTTTTCCCAAGAGTAGCGGTCTAGTCAGGGCCTGTTCGGCCCGCCCCCATCATCTGGGAACGTCCTTATGGCCCGCGCATATCCTCAGACCGAACCGCAGGACTTTGCGCAATCGCCCGGCGAATGGCACGCTCTTCGCGGTGAACTGGTTGCCCTTCTCGATCAGGTGGAAAGCCAGGTCGGACGGCAGACGCGGCAGGATACCGGCTACCAGAACCTTAGCGAACGCATGCGCGATCTGCGCATGCAGGTCGAGGACGTCGAACCCGATACCCGGCATCGTGAAGCGCTGCGCTCCGTCAAGCGCGCCATCGACCGGCTGAGCGACCGCGAGGAAATGGCCTACCAGACCGCCTCGGCCTATGCCGAGCGGCCGCAGGCGCCCAACCCGCGCGATACCTTGCAGTCAGCCATCCAACAGATCAGGGCCCGCCACCAGGCCGACATGGCGCCGCAGCAGCAGAGCCACGTGCCTGCTGCCGCACCGCAGCCGCGTACGCTCGACATTCCGCAGTTCGCCGAAATGGCCCATGCGGTCGGCGGGATCTCCTCGCGCCTCGAGCGCCTCGAGGGCGAGCTCAAGACCCAAGCCCGCAACCAGACCGGCAACGTCAAGGAAATCGCCGAGCAGGTGGCGCAACTCAGCCATGTGGTCGAACTGCTCGCCGGCGCCGTCGGCGAGACTGGCCAGGTAAAGCGCCTCGAAGGGCAGATCGCATCGCTCGCCAAGATGGTGGCGCAGGGGCCGCAGGTCGATCTTTCGAGCCTCAACAAGCGGCTCGACGACGTCTCGGCCACCGTCGGCAAGCTCGCCGACCTACAGATCCAGTATGCGCAAAAGGTCGAAGCCGGCGACAAGTCCGCTGCCTTTACCGAGAACATGCGTGCGGTCGGCGATACCATGCGCGGCGTCGGCGACGGTATGCGCACCATCGAAGAGGGCGTGCGCAACGTCTACGACCGCATCGACGCCATCGAACGGCAGAGTGCACTGACCGCCGCCGATCTCGAGCCGATTACCCAGGAACTGGCCCGCATTACCGAAGCAGTGGCCAATCCGCATCAGCCGCAGGGGCTGATCGAACTCATCGACGCGCTCAACAGCCGCATCGCCGATATCGAAAACCGCGCTCCGACAGCGCCAGCCGTGACCGATCTCAAGGTCGATGTGGCGGAGCTGCGCCAGGCCGTGATCGAGGGCATGGAGCCGCGCTTCGCCGCCATCGAGCTGCAGCTCGAATCCCTCGCCGACCGCATTCCCAGCAAGGCCGATACACACGAATTCAGCATCGGTCTCCTCGAAGGTCAGGTGCGCCAGCTCGTCGCCCGCATGGACCAGACCAGCGAGCAGCTTTCCAGCCTCGCCAAGCTCTACCAGCAGCCGGCCAGCGCCCTCGATCTCGATTTCGAGCAGCTCGCCGACCTGGTCGCGAGCCGCACCTCCGATGCCTTGGTCCGCATCGACCAGCCCTCGCCGGGTGCCGCCGAGACCGACTACGAAGAAATCGAGAAGCGCCTCGCCAAGGTGATGCGCGCTGCCGCTTCTGAGCAGCCCGCTGCCGAAGACCTCTCGACCATGCGCAGCGGCATCAGCGAGGTTAACGAACGCCTGGCGCGGCTCGAAGAGTCGCTGACCAAGCGGGCCGAGGAATCCCGCCGCATCGAGGCGGCTCCGCTCGCCGATTTCACGCCGCCCCCGCCCGCGCGCGAACCCCGGCCGGCCGACCGCGTCGAGCAGGCCTCGCTTGACGTTCCGGCCATGGCTCCGCTGCCGCCCAAGCGGCCCGACACGATGCCGGAGAACCCGGCGACCGACGCGCCGCTGACCGCCAAGCCCTTCCCGGATGCCAGCCCGGTGCGCACGGCGCTCGAAGCCAAGAACGGGCCGCGCAAGCGTCATCCTGGACTCGGCGAGGCAGTCGAGCCTGCCGTCTACGATCCCTCGGCTGCCGCTAAGCCGCCGCGCCCGGTATCGAGCTTTGAGAGTTCGCCTGAGCCCTTCGCGTCGCCCACTCCAATCCCACCCGTGGCCACCCCTGCCACGCAGCCTGCGGCCGAAATGCCGGTGGCTGATACCGCGCCAAGCGCCAATACCTTTATCCAGGCGCATCGCCGCGCCGCCCGCCAGGCCACCTTGCCGGGCGCGGCTGGCACGACCAAGCCGAAGGCTGAGCCGGTCGCCGACAGCGCCCCGACCTCGCTGATCGGCCGCGCCCTTGCCCGCTTCCAGGGCGGTGGACAGGCTGCCGAACCCAAAGCCGCCGAGCCGGTACGTGAGCGCAAGGGTGTGCCCGAGCGGAAGCTCGCCGGCGACAAGCAGCCGCGCGGCGAAGCCTGGGCGGCCGAGCCCGAAGCCGGCGCGGTCCGCGCTCCGCGCGTCGAAACGGCACCCATCGCGGCGGAAGACGAAGACGACGCCCCGAGCGCGAGCTTCCTGACGCGCTATCGCCGGCCGATCCTGCTTGCCGCCGTGCTGGTCGCCGCAACCATTCTCGCCGCCAACCTGGTGCTGCAGAAGCTCAACGAGAGCGCGCCGATCGCCGACCCGGCGCCCGAAACGCAGACTGTGGGCGAGGCCGGCGTCGCGCCAGCCCTCCTCGACGCTCAGTCGATGGAGCGGCAGACCGCCGACCTCTCCACCACTGCCCGCGTCATCGAGATGGTCGACTCATCGCTCAAGACCGGCTCCATCGACCCGATGAGCACCAAGGCTACGGCGCCCAAGCCGATGTCCTTCGTGCCCGCGACCGCCACGCCCGACCTCACCTCGGCTTTCGGCGCCAAGCCCGATACGTCGACGCCAACGGGTTCGGTGTCGTCGGCCGCCGATGCCGCGGCCGATGCTATAAAGGCGCCGGTCGAAGGCCTCACCATGCCGGCGCCGCTCGATCTGCCGGCCGCCACCGAACCGATGGCCGAGACCAGCCCGGTCAAGGTGGAGATGCCTCCCGAGAGCATCGGCCCCGAGGCACTGCGCCAGGCCGCAGCCAATGGCGATGCGCGCGCCCAGTTCGAAGTCGCCGCCATCTACACCGAGGGTCGCGCCGTCCCCGAAGATCTGGCCCAGGCCGCCGTATGGTACGAGCGCGCCGCCGCCCAGGGTTTCGCTCCGGCGCAGTATCGCCTCGGCAATCTCTACGAGAACGGCCGCGGCGTCACCAAGGACCTGCAGCAGGCCCGCCTTTGGTACCAGCGTGCCGCCGAAGCCGGCAATCGCATGTCCATGCACAATCTCGCCGCGCTCTATGCCGGCGGCGAACTCGGCAAGCAGGAGTTTGGCTCGGCATCGGAATGGTTCGAGCAGGCCGCCGCCCGCGGCATGAAGGACAGCCAGTTCAATCTCGGCATGCTCTATGCCCGCGGCCTCGGCGTGAAGCAGGACATGCAGACGTCCTACAAGTGGTTCTCGCTCGCTGCCGCTCGCGGCGACCAGGATGCCGCCAAGGCCCGTGACGACATCGCCCGCTCGCTGCCCGCCGACGAAATGACCAGACTCAACGCCGAAATCGCCGCCTGGAAGCCGCAGCCTGTCGATATGGCCGCCAACTATGCGCCGATCGGGACCTGGAACCCGTCCTTCGACCCGGGCGAGACCATTACCAAGAAGGAAGTGGTGATCAACGTGCAGGCGGCGCTCACCCAGCTCGGCTACGACACCGGCACTCCCGACGGCGTGGCCGGCCCCAAGACTGCCGAAGCCATCAAGGCCTTCGAGCGCGCCACCGGCATGACCGAAATCGGTGCCATCAATCCCCGCTTGCTGGCGGTTCTGGGCAGCCAGCCGGTGTGAGGCAGCGGCCTCGTGGACTTTGAAGGGCGCCCGTTGGGCGCCCTTTCTGTTTTCTGGCACCGGCGGTCGTGTCTTCTCCCCGCAAGGGGGAGGGTGACCCGAGTGACGCACCGGGCCTCATACTTTCCTCCATCAACCTCCCCTTTGCACTTTCCTGCTAGGCCAATTCGATCAATCCTCGGATTGTCGCATTTTCGTACCGGCAGCCCGCTAAGCGAGCGAGCCGAAATGAGGTCCACACCAACCGGTTAAGCCCGTGCAGATCTACCTGCCGATCGCAGAACTCTCGATGAACCTGTTCTTCCTGGTGGGGATCGGGGGTGCCGTCGGGTTCCTGTCGGGGCTGTTTGGCGTCGGTGGCGGCTTCCTGCTCACGCCACTGCTGATCTTTTCGGGCGTTCCCGCCCCCGTCGCCGTGGCCTCGGTCACCGGCCAGGTGGTCGCGGCCTCGACCTCGGGCGCCTTGAGTTACTACCGGCGCGGGCAGATCGACCTCCATATGGCGCTCTACCTGGTGCTCTCGGGCATCCTCGGCGCCTTTGGCGGCGTGGCCACCTTCGCCTTTCTGCGCTCGATCGGTCAGCTCGATCTCGTCATTTCGCTTGGCTTCCTGATCCTACTCGGCTTTGTCGGCACGCTGATGCTGATCGAAAGCACGCGCTCGATCCTCCGGCGCCGCGCCGGCGTGGTGGTACGCGAAAAGCTGCCCAACCAGCACAACTGGTTCCACGGCCTGCCCTGGCGCGTGCGCTTCAAAAAGAGCCGGCTCTACATCTCAGTGCTGCCGGTCCTGGTGCTCGGCCTCTGCATCGGCTTCGTCGGCTCCCTGCTGGGCATTGGTGGCGGCTTCATCCTGGTGCCGGCGCTGGTCTATATCCTGCGCATGCCTGGCAACATGGTGATCGGCACGTCGCTGCTGCAGGTCGTCGCCATGATGGCCGCGACCACCATCCTTCACGCCATCAACAGCCAGAGCGTCGATATTCTCCTCGCCTTCTGCCTGATGGTCGGCGGCACCGTAGGCGCGCAATTCGGCGCCTCCGCCGGCAAGTACCTGCGCGGCGAGCAACTCCGCGCCCTATTGGCGCTGCTGGTCCTCGCGGTCGCCATCCGCTTCGGCTTTTCGGCCATTGCCGGCCCGTCCGACCCCTATTCCATCGCCGTCATCGGCGCGGGCGGACTCTTGTGAAGTGGCTCCTCGCCATCGCGGCGCTGCTGGCCCTTGCCGCACCAGCGCAGGCCGAACGGCTCGTGTCGATGGTGTCGCGCGAAGAGGTCGCCATCACCTCGAGTTTTGCCGGCGAAACGCTGACGCTGTTCGGCAATGTCGAGCCCGATGTCGGCGCGGCCAACACCATCATCACCGGCCCCTACCACGTCATCATCACCGTGACCGGCCCATTGCAGACGCGGGTCGCGCGCCACAGCCAGCCGGTATTCGGCCTTTGGATGAACACCGAGCAGGCGGTGTTCCGCAATTTCCCGTCCTACTACCACGTGCTTTCGAGCGCACCACTCACCGACATCACCAGTCAGGACGAACTCGATGAGTTGGCCATCACGCCCGAGGACCAGGTCGCGCAGACCGTGCCGGCGCCGACCCTCCAGGGTATCCGGCTGGGGCAAGAACTCATTCGCCTGATGACCGAAGACAACCATATCGGCGTCAATCCCACCGGCGTCGTCTTCCGCTCAGATACGCTTTACGCCGCCCAGGTCACCCTGCCCAGCGACGTACCGCCGGGGCCCTATCTGGCGCACACCTATCTGTTCAAGAACGGCCAGCTGATCGCCGAACGCTCCGAGGGGTTCTCCGTTCGGAAGATCGGCTTCGAACGCTTCCTCGGCCAGTCCGCCACCGAGTTCCCTCTCCTCTACGGCATCGTCTGCGTTGCGCTGGCGCTGTTCACCGGCTGGCTCGGCGGCGTGGTGTTCCGGCGCTAGCAGCCGCTGCCCTACCGCACGTCGCCCGTCACCAGCCGCTTGACGCTCACCGGGTAGACCCGACCGCGGCCGATCATCGTCACCTCTAGCGCGCCGTAGTCGAACAGCCCCAGGAACGCCGGACCGAGGATGTTGATGCTGCCGGCGGAGGCGCCGTAGGCGGGGAGGACCAGCACCGAGCCATCGTGGACGAAGCAGGGTCGACGCACGGAGCGACCGTCGACCTGCACATGGGCGGCCGGATGCAAGTGGCCGCCGATCAGGCCCGGTGTGCCACGCTTGGGGTGATGCGTCAGAGTGAGGCCACGATGCTCCATCGCATCGACGCAAAGCCCGCCCAGCGCATGCGGGCTGGGGTCGTGATTGCCGGAAATCCAGGTCCAGTGGGTCTTGCCGAGCAGCGCCATCAGCCGCAGGCGGTCGGCGTCGAGCAAAGTCGAGGTGCCCTCGTCGCGGTGGAAGCTGTCGCCGAGGGCGATGACCTTCTCGGCCCCGGTCCTGGCGATATCGGCTTCGAGGCGCTTCAGCGTCAGACCGGTGTCGTAGGGTGGCAGCAGCGAACCGCGCTTGGCGAAGGAAGAGAACTTTTCCAGGTGCAGGTCGGCGACGAGCAGTGTGCGTTCGGCATGCCAGTAGAGTCCGCCCGAAGGCAGCGGCTCGAAGGCATGGCCGGCGAAGTTCAGGAGCACCGTCGCCTCGCTGTCGATAGCGGCATAAGCCGCCTGGTGTGCACTCAATTCTGCCCCAAGGCTTCCCTGATCAGCTCTTCGGCGGCGTCCGCCATGGCGCTCTCGCGGCCTTCGCCGAAGATCGGCGTCTTGCCGATATCAAGGAGCACAGGTACCGCCAAAGGTGAGATTCGGTCGAGCGGTTTGTGCACGATATGTTTCCGTATGCGTTTGAGCGCCTGCCCCAGTCTTTCCACGTCCAGCAGGCCGCGCGCGGCGTCGCGGCGGGTCGCCTGGATCAAAATGTGATCGGGTTCGTGTTCGTAGAGCACGTCGTAGATGATGTCCGATGACACGGTGATCTGTCGGCCGGTCTTTTCCTTGCCCGGGTGACGGCGCTCGATCAGCCCGGCGATGATGGCGCAATTGCGGAAGGTGCGGCGCATCAGCTGGCTCTCGTAGAGCCAGTCCTCGAGGTCGTCGCCCAGCATGTCCTCGTCAAAGAGTTCATCGAGCGACAGCCGGCCGGTGCGGATGAGCGCCGAGAGATCACCCAGTCCCCAAATGGCGAGCGAATAGTCGGATGCCACGAAGCCGAGCGGACGCGCCCGCGCGCGCTCGAGCCGACGCGTCAGCAGCATGCCCAGTGTCTGATGCGCCAACCGGCCCTCGAAGGGATAGCAGACGAGGAAGTTCTGGCCCCCACGCGGGAAGGTTTCCACCAGCATGGAGTCGGCCGGCGGCAGGATCGAGGCATCGCGCTGCAGCCGCAGCCAATCGCTCACCTGCTCGGGTAGCACGCCCCAGTGGTCGGGCCGCGACAGGATCTTGCGCACGCCATCGGCCAGATAAGTCGAGAGCGGGAACTTGCCGCCCATATAGGACGGAATCTTCGGATCCTTGGCCTGGGCACGGCTGACATAAGCCTCGGTCTCGAACATGCCCTCGAAGGCCACGACTTCCGAGCCGAAGAGGAAGGTGTCGCCCTTCACCATCGAGTTGAAGAAGTATTCCTCCATTTCCCCGAGCACGCGGCCGAAGCGACCGATCGGTCCAGTAGTGCCGGTGTCGCGCTGCTGTTTGCCGCGACCCTTGACCAGCCGCACCTTGACCATCGGCTCTTCGATGATGGTGCCGACATTGAGCCGGTATTGCTGCGCTACCTGCGGGTTGGCGATGCGCCAAAGACCCTCGGGGGTCTTGCGCAGCTTGGCGTAACGCTCATAGGCGCGCAACGCGTAGCCGCCGGTGGCGACGAAGTCGATCACCCGCTCGAAGGTCTCCCAATTGAGGTCGCGATAGGGCCAGGCGCGGCGGATCTCGTCGAAAAACTTCAGCGGATCGAGCGGCGCGGCGCAGGCCATGCCGAGTACGTGTTGGGCCAGCACGTCGAGACCGCCGACGACGGGGTCCTCGCTGTCCTGCGCGCCGATCTCCACCGCCTCCAGCGCCGCCTCGCATTCGAGCACTTCGAAGCGGTTGGCCGGCACGAACAGGGCTTTGGATGGTTCATCCAGCCGGTGGTTAGCCCGGCCGATGCGTTGCAGCATGCGGCTCGCCCCCTTGGGCGCGCCGATCTGCACGACGAGGTCGACATCACCCCAGTCGATGCCGAGATCGAGCGTGGAGGTACAGACCACCGCCTGCAGCGAGCCCGCCGCCATCGCGGCTTCCACCCGCCGCCTTTGCTCCACCGCCAGCGAGCCATGATGCATGGCGATGGCGATGCCGTCGTCGTTCACCGCCCAGAGATTCTGGAACAGCATTTCCGCCTGGCTGCGGGTATTGACGAAGAGCAGGGTGGTGCGGTGCTGCTTGATGGTCTCGTAGAGCTTCGGGATCGCCCAGAGCGCCGAGTGCCCGGCCCATGGCACATGCGCGTCCTCCGCCTGCAGAATGGCGAGATCCGGCTTCGCCCCACCCTGCCCCAGCAGCAGTAGCGCCTCGGCATCAGGCTGCGGGGCGGCGATCCAGTCGCGCAGCAGGTCGGGCCGCGCCACCGTCGCCGACAACGCGGTGATGCGCAAAGCCGGCGCCAACTGCGCCAGCCTGGCAATGCCCAACGACAAAAGTTCACCGCGCTTGTTGGTGACCATCGCATGAAGCTCGTCGAGCACGATGCGCTTCAGGTGCCGGAACATGTGCTCCGCATCGGCGTGGCTCAGCAGCAGCGCCAGCTGTTCGGGCGTGGTCAGCAGCACGTTTGGCGGATCGATCCGTTGCCGCTGCCGCCGGCCGCTCGGTGTATCGCCGGTCCGCGTCTCGACCTTGATCTTGAGGCCCATCTCGTCGATGGGCGTCATCAGGTTGCGCTGCACGTCCACCGCCAGCGCCTTCAGCGGCGAGATATAGAGCGTGTGGATGCCCTGGCGCGGATGATGCGCCAGATCGTTGAGCGTCGGCAGGAAGCCGGCCAGCGTCTTGCCGGCGCCGGTCGGTGCGATCAGCAGCGCCGACGCCCCGGACTCTGTTGCCTCGAGCACCGCCAGCTGATGCGGCCGCACCTGCCAACCCTTGGCATCGAACCAGCCGGTGATTTGAGGGTGGAGCGGCAAGCGGAACTCGGTAAACTCGGAAAGACCGGCGGAAGGAGGAGACTAGTCTTGGCCGCAGACAACCAGCAAGTGCTCTCCCTAACACCTCAGGCAGCGCTCACGTTCCTGGTCGGTCAGGCGCAGACCCTCCCCGCCGACCGCCGGGTCGCCATCGGCATTGCCGGCGGCCCCGGCGTCGGCAAGTCCACTCTCGCCACCGAACTCGTCGCTGCCCTTGGCCCCGTCGCCGCCTATGTGCCGATGGACGGGTTCCACATGCTCCACGCCAAGCTCGAAGCTCTGGGCACGGTCAAGGACAAGGGCGCGCCGCACACCTTCGAGGGCGAAGCCTTCGCGGCGTTCATTTCCGAACTCAAGGCCGCAACCGGACCGGTTTCTGGTCCCGGCTACTCCCGCGCCATCGAAGATGTCGTTCAGAATGCATTCATCGTTGCGGCGGAAGCGCGAATTCTGGTGGTCGAAGGCAACTACCTCCTGCTTCCCGACCCGCCCTGGCATGGCGTGAAACCGCAGCTCGATCTCGCTGTCTTAATCGATGTCCCGCGCGAAAAGGTCCGGGCCCGCTTGCTCAAGCGCCACGCCGAGCATGGCCTATTCTCCGAAGAGCGTAACCGCGAACATATTGAACGGGTTGATCTCGCCAACTATGACCTTGTCGCGCGCTCACGCGGGCGCGCCGATATCGCCATCGACCTCGTGACCGACCTCTAGGAGCCTCCAATGCCTGTGATTTTCGTAACCGGCGCCACCTCCGGCTTTGGCGCCGCCACGGCGCGGCTCTTCGCCCGGAATGGCTGGAAGGTCGTCGCCACCGGTCGCCGGCAGGAGCGGCTCGATGCCCTGGCCGCCGAGTTCCCCGGCCTCATCCACGGTGCGCGTATGGACTTGACCGAGAAAGCCAGCGTCGAAGCTGCCGTCGCCGGCCTGCCGGCCGAGTTCCGGCCGATCATGTGCCTTTTCAACAATGGCGGCCTCGCCCTCGGTTCCACGCCGATCCCGAACACCCGGTTCGAGGACTGGGAGACCATGATCGATACCAATATCAAGGGCCTGCTCTACACCACCATGGCCGTGCTGCCGCTGCTGCAGGCGGCTGGTCGCGGCGCTTCGATCATCAATGTGGGCTCGATCGCCGGCCGCCTCGCCTATCCGGGCGGCAATGTCTATGGCGGCACCAAGGCCTTCGTGCACAACTTCTCGGAGAACCTCCGCACCGACCTCGGCGGCGGCGACATCCGCGTCACCGCGCTGGAGCCGGGCCTCGCCAAGACCGAGTTCACCAAGGTCCGTACCTATGGCGACGACGCGGCCAACGAGAAGTTCTACGAGGGCATTGAGCCGATCCTCCCCGAAAACATCGCCGACCTCGCCTGGTTCATTGCCAACCAGCCGCCGCATATCAATATCGGCTTCCTCGAAGTCACCTGCACCGCACAAATCCCCGCCCGGACCACCGTCGTGCGGAAGAATTGAGCCGCCCGAGCTACCCTTTCGAGGTCCGGTCGCGCGACGTCTGGCGCATCGCGCTGCCGGCCTCGATCGCCTTCATTACCGAGCCGCTGGCCGGCCTCAACGACATCACCGTCATAGGCCGGCTGGGCGATGCGGCGCTGCTCGGCGGCCTGGTGCTGGGCGCGCTGGCCTTCGATTTCATCTTCTCGATGGCCTATTTTCTGCGCACCGGCACCGCGGGCCTCACTGCGCAGGCAGTTGGCGCGCGCGACCCGGCTGACGGGCTGATCCATTTCAGCCGCGCCGTCGCGGTGGCGCTGATCGCCGGCGTCGCAATGATCATCCTTGCCGGACCACTGCTGGCGGTCACCAATCTCGCGCTGGCGCCGCCCACCGAAGGGGTAGCCGCGGCGCTGGCCGAGTATTTCCACGTCCGCATCTGGTCGGCGCCGTTTTCGCTGGTCAACTACGCCCTGCTCGGCTGGTATTATGGCCGCGGCAATGCTCGCACCGGCATGATGCTGCAGCTGATCATCCACCTCATCGACATCGCCCTCTCGATCACCTTCGTTTATGCCTTCGGCTGGGGCATCTTTGGCGCGGCGCTCGGCACCGTGCTGGGCCAGGCCGCGGCAGCGCTACTGGGTGTTGCGCTGGTCATCCGCCACTTCGGCGGGTTGGGCAAGATCCTGCCGCTGATCCATCCGACCGAACTGCTGGATGCAACCGGGCTGCGCCGCATGTTCGGCCTCTCGCGCGACCTGATGCTGCGCTCGATCGCACTGATGGGCGCCTATGCGTTCTTTGCCGCGCAGGGCTCGCGCATGGGCGAGGTGGCGCTTTCAGCGAACGCCATCCTCCTCAACTCCCTGATGATCTCAGGCTACTTCCTCGACGGCATGGCGCAGTCGGCCGAAGCCCTTTGCGGCAAGGCCGTGGGGGCCAATTATCGACCGGCCTATGAACGTGCCTACGCCCTCGCGATGCGCTGGGGCTTGGTCATCTCGGTGGGGCTGGCGCTGGTGTGGTTCGTCGGCGGCACCTGGGTCATCGACTTCATGACCACCAGCGAACCGGTGCGGGCCTACGCGCGCGATTTCCTCTGGATCGCGGCGCTGTCATCGCTCACCGGCATGCCGGCCTTCGTCTATGATGGTATTCTGATCGGCTCGACGCTCAATGTCACCATGCGCAACGGCATGATCGCCTCGCTCGGAGTGTTCCTCGTCGCCTGCCTCCTGCTCCAGCCGGCGCTGGGCAATGTCGGCCTGTGGCTCTCCATCCACATCTTCTTTCTCGCCCGTGGCGCCTATTACTGGCAGGCGCTGGACCGGCGGAAGCCGGAGCTCTTCGCCTAGGCTTCACCCCGTGCCCACGCGTCAGTCCGGCGTCCGACGAGCTCAGAGATGTTGGTCTTGCCCTCGGCCCGCACCGCTGCTGCCAGGCCGCGCTTGATACGGTCGAGCAGGTCGAGGCCGCCGAACACCAGGGCCGAGTAGAGCTGGATGGCATCCGCGCCGGCTTCGAACTTCTGCAGAGCCGTTTCCGGCGACCAGATACCGCCGACGCCGACAATAGGCAGACTGCCGACGCGCTGGCGCACCTGCGCCAGCTTCTGCGTGGCCAGGGGAAATAGCGGCTTCCCCGACAGGCCGCCCGTCTGGGTGGCGTTCTCCATGTCCAGCACCGCGTCACGGGTGATGGTGGTATTGGAAACGATCAGTCCGTCGAGATCGGTCTCGCCGATCACGCGGGCGATGCCATCGAGCGCCGTCTCGTCAAGGTCCGGCGCCAGCTTCAGCAAGACGGGGACGCGCACGCTGGCCTTGCTGCGCGCCTTCAGCACCTCGCCCAAGAGGCGCCGCAGTGCCTCGTCGCCCTGCAGGTTTCGCAGCCCCGGCGTATTGGGCGAGGAGATGTTGACGGTGAGATAATCCGCAACCTCGGCAAAGCGCAGCACGCCCTTTACATAATCAGCGACGAAATCTTCGGAGTCCTTGTTGGCCCCGATGTTCACCCCGAGCACGCCGGGCACATGCGCACCCTTGAGGCGCGCAAACACCGCGTCATGACCTTCATTGTTGAAGCCCATGCGGTTGATGACGCCTTCGGCCTCCGGCACGCGAAAGAGCCGCGGCTTGGGGTTGCCCTGCTGTGGGCGCGGCGTCACCGTGCCGATCTCGACCATGCCGAAACCCATGCGTGCCAGCGGCATTGGCACCTCGGCATTCTTGTCGAAGCCCGCCGCCATGCCGACCGGGTTCTTGAGATCGAGACCCACAAGCGATGTCTTGAGCTCCATCGGATCGGCAAAATCCTGCTCGGGCGCGAGTCCGAGCCGCAAGGCATTGATGGTGGCCCCATGCGCGATCTCGGGGTCCATCTTCAACAGTGTGTCGCGGGTCAGGGTCTTGACCAGCGGCATCTTGAGGAGCGGCGATAGACGGGAAAAGATCATACGACCTCCGCGGGCAGCGTCACGCTGCCATCCGGACCGACATCGACGGTGCCCTGCCAGGTCACATGCGACATCGGGAAAGACCCGTAGACGTGCGGGAACAATTGGCCTCCCCGGGACGGTTCAAACACCAGCTTCGACCCCATGTCGACGCTGCGCACCTGGAAGAGCACGAGCCCGGCCTGGCCCTTGAAGTGGAGGCTCAGGGTCTCGGCCAGTTGCGCCGCGGTCGAGAAGTGAATGAAGCCGTCCTGGGCGTCGATCGGCATGCCCGTGTAGGTGCCGGCGGCTTTTGCAGCGGCGAAATTGTCAACGCTGGCAATCTTGTAGATGAATTCCGGGTTGCGCATCGGCGTCGTCATCGCGGCCTCCTCGAAGCGAAGCGGACCCTAGTGAATGCCAGAAGGAGTCTCAACCTCGGGGTTTACAAATCCAGCCCTGTCCATGATACTAGGACTTTCTTCCAGCCTTGGGACAACTTTCCTCCAGCCCTCTGGTCAACTACGTATGCTGACGCATAGCGCCATCTGGGATGCGATCGACGCACTGGCCGAGCGGAACGGGCTTTCGGCCTCCGGGCTGGCGAAGCTCGCCGGGCTGGATGCGACTGCATTCAACAAGTCCAAGCGCGTCAGCAAGGACGGCCGCGATCGGTGGCCGTCGACCGAAAGCCTCGCGAAGGTACTCGAGGCCGTGGGCGAGAGTTTCGACCAGTTCGTGGCCGCCGGCAGCTATGTCCACCTCGCGCCCCCGCCCCCCTCCCCCTATACCTATGTGCCGCTGCTCGGCCTAGCGCAGGCCGGTTCGGGCGGCTTTTTCGACAGCGCCGGCCATCCGGCAGGCGAGGGCTGGGACGAGGTGCAACTGCCCAGCGTCGCGGGCGACGGTACCTATGCGCTCGAAGTCTCCGGCGACTCGATGGAGCCGCTCTATCGCGCCGGCGACCGCGTCATCGTCTCACCTGGACAGGATCCGCGGCGCGGCGATCGCGTCGTGGTTAAAACCATCGGCGGCGAGGTGATGATCAAAGTGCTGGCGCGCGAGACGGCAAACGTCATCGAGCTGCATTCGATCAATCCGGCCTACAAGCCGCGCATCATTCCCAAGACCGACGTGGAGTGGATGGCGCGGATCACCTGGGCCAGCCAATGAGCGACCCGGCTGCTACGGCCAGCGTGCCCGAGCAGCCGGAACCGCGCCGCTATGACCTGTTCCTGCGCCACCGCGGGGGCCTCTTCTGGAAGCTTACCGACGAGGGCATCATGCCCGGCGTCGAGAAACTCTCCTATACGCAGGATGGTCGCTGGGGTTACCGGCCCTATGCCGATATCGACGCGATCAATCTCTCGAGCGCCCTCGTCTATCGGCAGGGCAAGCTGGCGCAGTGCGCCATTACCTTCCGCAACGGCTCGGTGCTCAACGTCGGCACGTGGAGCGACCGGGGTCTGCCCGACGCGTCGCGTCACGAGGCATTTTTCGACTTCATCACCGACTTGCATCATCGGCTAATCGTCTCCGGCGATGCCCGTCGCATCCGCTTCAGCCGCGGCAACAGTCCGGGGCGCTCGACGGTGCTGCGCGTGGCGCTGGTTGCCGCTGCCGGGCTCTTTATCGTGCTGCCGCTGATCCTTGCGGCGATCGCGCGCAGCTGGGAGCCACTGCAGATGGTGCTGTTCGGCGCCCTCTTCGTCTGGCCGGCCTGGGAAACGGCGACCAAGAACGAGCCGGGCTCCTACAGCCCGAAATACCCGCCCGATATGCTGGAGTGAGGGCTAGGCTCAGCCCTTCACCAGTTTCCCTGCCAGGGCGTCGGCGATCAGCTTGCGGGTTTCCTCGACGCCGTAAAGCGCCACGAATGAGCCGAACCGCGGGCCCTGATCGGCGCCGAGCAGCACCTGGTAGATCGCCCCGAACCAGTCACGCAGCGGATCGAACTGGTGCGCATTGCCGACGGCATAGACGATGTCTTGAAGTTCCTTGGCCTCGAGGCCGTCCTTGCCGGCCAGCTGGTCGTGCAGGTCCTGCAGGGCGGCGCGTTCCTTGTCGGTCGGGGCGCGGAAGGTCTTGGTGGGCAGCACTTCGTCGATGAAATAGCGCACCGCATAGGCCGCCAGCCTGTCGAGTTCCGGATTGGTCGCCGCCGTGACACCCGGCAGGCGGCGAGTCAGATAGCCCCACATCACCGAGACGTCGTGCGCGTTCGAGGCCGACGCCAGGTTGAGCAGCAGGCCGAAGGTCACCGGCATGTCGATGACCGGCACCTTGCCCGAATGGATGTGGAACGCCGGGTTCTCCAACGCCGCCGCGGACTCCTGACCGCTATAGCTCGCGACATACTGGTAGTACTCGTCGACCGCGCGCGGGATGACGTCGAAATAAAGCCGCTTGGCCACGCGCGGCTTCTGGAACATGTAGAGCGCGAGGCTCTCCGGCGACGCGTAGGTCAGCCACTCGTCGATGGTGAGGCCATTGCCCTTGGACTTCGAGATCTTCTGGCCGACTTCGTCGAGGAAGAGCTCGTAGACATAATGCTCCGGCGCATGGCCGCCGAGGATCTCGCAGATGGCGTCATAGACGTGCTGGTTGGTCTGGTGGTCCTTGCCGAACATCTCGAAATCGACGCCCAGTGCGTACCAGCGCATGCCGAAATCCGGCTTCCACTGCAGCTTGCAGTGTCCGCCGGTGACCGGCAGCGTCACCTCGGTGCCGTCCTCGTCGTCGAAGGTGATGGTCCCGGCCTTGGCGTCGACCGCCTTCATCGGCACGTAAAGCACGCGGCCGGTCGATGGCGAAATCGGCAGGAATGGCGAATAGGTCGCCTGCCGCTCCGGCCCGAGGGTGGGCAGCATCACGCCCATGATCTCGTCGTATTTTTCGGCAGCGCGGATCAGCGCGGCGTCGAACTTGCCCGACTTGTAGTAGTCGGTTGCGCTGGCGAATTCGTAATTGAACCCGAAGGTGTCGAGGAAGCGCCGGAGCATTGCATTGTTGTGATGCCCAAAGCTCTCGTAGTCGCCGCCGAACGGGTTCGGCACCGAGGTCAGCGGCTTATGCAGATGCGGCTCGAGAAACGAGCGATCCGGCACATTGTCCGGAATCTTGCGCATGCCGTCCATATCGTCCGAAAAGCAGAGGAGCCGGGTCGGGATCTCGTCGCGCGTCAGCAGACGGAAGGCGGTCCGCACCATGGTGGTGCGCGCCACTTCGCCGAAGGTGCCGATATGCGGCAGCCCCGAGGGACCGTAACCGGTCTCGAACAGCGCCTCCTTTTTGCCGGTCTTCTGCAGCCGGCGCACGATTTTGCGCGCTTCCTCGAAGGGCCAGGCCTTGGCGGTCTGAGCGGCATCGAAGAATGCAGGGTCAAGCGGCGGAAGCGGGGCGGCAGTCACGGCAACAGGCCTTCCGGAGACGGAATTTTCGGGAGTAGGCTCTGTTGCACCCCCAGAATGCCCCGTCAATGGGCCCCATCCCGGCGCTCTTGCCAAGCCGGGCACCCGCTCCTAGGTATGCGGGGCTTTTGCAACGGGGACGACCAATGGCTTTGTCGGCACAGGATGCGCTCATCCATCTGATGATTGTGGCGGCGTCGTCCGACGCGACCATGACCGATCAGGAACTCGAGCGGATCGCCACCATCGTCGGCGAAGCGCCGGTTTTCGTCGGTTACGACGGCTCGCGCCTCTCGGCCATCGCCAACCAGGCGATCGACAATATCAACGGACCCGCCGGCATCGATGGCCTGCTCGACACTGCCGTCGCCGCCCTGCCCAAGCGGCTTGAGGACACGGCCTATGCGTTCTGCGTCGAAGTCGCCGCCGTGGACCTGCTGCTCGAGCAGGAAGAACTCCGCCTCCTCGAAATGATCCGCGACCGCCTCACCCTCGATCGCCTCACCACCGCCGCCATCGAAGTCGGCGCCCGGGCGCGCTACCGGAAGGCTCAGTAGAAGCTGACCGGGAACCAGCGTAGATAGATCTCGTCGAGCATCCCCGACTCCTTGAGCCTGACCAGCCCATAGTCGATCGCCTGGCGTACGGCGTCGTGGCCGGCTGGCACGGCCACCGCCAGCCCCTCGCCAAAGAGGTCCGGCCGAAAATAGGG
>JAEZKB010000167.1 GCA_023415605.1 Pseudomonadota bacterium | reverse complement strand
AGGTCGAGATCGGCGCGGCGGCCGACGCCGCCGGTCGAGCATTCAACTATTGCAGTGATCCCCAGCGCCTTGATCTTTTCAATCTCGGGCGCCATCAGCGCCACCACGTCCGCGGCCTCGGCCTGGGCAGAGCCGGGCTGGTCGGGTGTCCGCAGATCCACGAACACATGCTCATGCGGCAGGATCATACCCAGCTGGTCTGCCGTCAGCGGCCCCAGCGTCGTCCACAGCTGCTTCATCGTTTCCCCCTCGTGTGGCTAACGGTTAGCACAGCAAGGGCGACAAACAACAATCCGGGGACCCGAGGGCGGCGGTTGCCCGCCACCCTGTTGAGATTTCACCAGCTTTGCAGGCCGAGCAGCTTCTTGCCAAGCGGCGTCAGTTCGGCGGTGGTGGCGTGCTTCTTCTCCCACTCGCGCGGGTCGCCCGGGAAGGCATCGCGCTTGGGGTGGTCGAGTTCGCGCCAGAGCCGGATGCGCTCGTCGCGCTCCTCCTCGTCCTCGTAGTTGGCCGGATACATCGAAATGTACTGCGCCATGCGGACGCGATTGTCCGAGTGGTTGGGGCGCACGCCATGGGCCAGCAGCGTGTTGAAGATCATCAGATCGCCCGGCTCCATTTCAATGTTGGTGATGGTGTAGCCAGACCAGTCCGGGTGCATCGGATCGCGGTCTTCCGGCTGCGTCTTCACCCAGTTTTCGAAGTCGTAGAACAGCTCCGGAATACACTGGAAGCCGCCAATGTCGCCGTCCTGCTTGACCAGGCTGAGCACGCCCTGCACGCCGATCGGCAGCGGCCGCAGCGAAGTGTCTGAATCCCAATGGATGAAGCCGTTCTGGTTCGGGCCCTTCACCTTCTTGGGCGGATTGAGGTTGGCGCGGTCGATCGAGACCCACAGGTCTTCGATGTCCCAGATGTCCACGAAGGCATCGTAGACCCGCTGTTCCATGCGGTTGTCCCAGAGATACTGGTGGTTGTAGATCTCCACCATGCCGGTGCCGTTGAGCTCCTTCATGAGGTGGTCGCGGCGCTGCGGGGCGTACCAGGTGGTCTGGTCGCCCGGATCCTTCTCGTCAAATTCCCAGAGTAAAGCCTTGAGCCGCTCGACATTGTCCTGCGGCACCGCATTTCGAACAATCACATAGCCGCGCGTCTGCCAGTGGTGAAAATCCTCCGGCGACAACACCCGGAGCGGCAGCGTCTTCTTGATGTCCTTGAGCTGCGTCGTCACCCGCTGGGTGGTCGGATGCGAGTCGCGCATCGCCCCAGCCGCCATACCCTGCGCCATGCCCTGCGGGGCCATACCCTGTGCCATCGACATAGTGTTCCTCCATTTGTTTCCCCTCTGGGGATTGTTTCGATGGAGGAGGCTAGCGCCGCTGCCAGCGCCCATGTTGCTGCCGAACGGCAATTTCTGATACTATTCTGGCATCTCAAGTCGCAGGAAGGCAGGATGAAGCCACTTCTGGAAAAGGTTCGTCCGCCGGAGGGAGCCTCCTGGGCCTGGCTCGATCGCCGGCTCGATGACAGTATTCCGTTCCAGTGGCACCACCACCCCGAATACGAGCTGACGCTCACGCTCAACTCGCGCGGTCAGCGCTTCGTCGGCGATGCCATCGGAGACTACGACGATGCCGATCTCGTGCTGGTCGGTCCCAACCTGCCGCACACCTGGGCCAGTCGCGAGCGCATCGATCCGGCAGCACCGCACCGCGCGCTGGTGATGTGGTTCCACCCGGACTGGGCCACTTCGCTGATCGCGGCGCTCACCGAATTGCGAAGCGTTGGCGACATGCTGATCCGCGCCCAGCGCGGCCTGCAGTTCTCGCCCGATGCTGCAACGACCGCCCGGCCGGCCATCGAAGCCATGTTCCAGCGGCCTCCAGACGCGCGGCTCACGGGGCTCATCGACATCCTCCGTCACCTCGCGCGTGACCCGGCGACGCCGCTCGCCAGCCCCCGGCTCGCGCCAGTGGATGCCGGCAGCCGCACGCGCATCGATCGCGTGCTCGACCACATCCACCTCCACTACGCCGAGGGTATCACCCTGCCTGAACTGGCGGAGATCGCGGCTCTGTCGCCCTCGGGTCTGCACCGCCTGTTCCGCCGCCACACCCAGCAGACCGTCAGCGATTACGTGATGCGGCTCCGCATCGGCGAGGCCTGCGCCCTGCTCTCCGCTACGGCAAAGCCTATCGCCCATATTGCCGGCGATGTCGGCTACGACTCGCTCGCCAATTTCAACCGTCAGTTCAAAGCCTTGAAAGGCCTCACTCCACGCGCCTATCGTCGGAGCTTCGAGGAGGCCCGATGACCATCCGCACCTTCCGCAAGCTGGCGCAGAACAACCGGCTGGCCAATCACCGCCTCTACGAAGCCTGCCTCCGGCTCGCGCCCGGCGAGTTCGAGGCGCCGCGGGTGAGCTTCTTCCCCACCATCAAGATGACGCTCAACCACATCCTCACGGTCGACTGGTTCTATGTAGACGCGCTGGAAGGCGGCACGCTGGGGCCAAAAGCCTGGGAGAACGAAGAGCCCTATGCCACCATAGCATCCCTGGCCGAAGCCCAACGCGCCGTGGATGAGCGCCTGCTCGCCTTCGTGGCCCGCCTAGACGACGCGAGACTTGCCGCCACTACCTACATGCACCGCGCCGGCCACGTTGCCACCGACCGGACTGACGACGTGCTGCTGCATCTTTTCCTGCATCAGACGCACCATCGCGGCCAAGTCCATGCTATGTTCTCCGGCACATCTGTCGCCCCGCCACAGCTCGACGAGTTCGTTCTGACCGGCGACAGCCGCTTCCGCGGCGACGATCTTGCCGCCCTGGGCTGGACCGAAAAGGACTTGATGCGATGATGGCCAGGCTGATCCGCATCATCGGTGCGGCGCTGATTTTGGGTTTCTGCGCCTTCGCCGTCAGCCTTGGGCGAGCGCCGTTCAACCTGCTCCTGATCTACCTGATCATCGGCGCCATCAGCTTTTTCAACTACTGGCGCGACAAGCGGGCGGCCGAGGCCGGCACGCTGCGGGTGCGCGAGACCACGATGCATCTCAGTGATCTCGTCTTCGGCATTGCCGGCGGGTTGCTGGCGCAGGCGGTGCTGCTGCACAAGACCGCCAAGCCGCAATTCGCCACCATCTCCGGCGCCATCGCGGCCCTGCACATCGCCGGGCTGGCGCTCTTGATCCTCGGCGTCGTGGACTATCCGGGCGTCTAGGCCGCCGCGGCCTCGTCGAGGCTTTTGCGCAAGCCGAACAGCATCTTGGTCAGTGCCCCCAGCTCGCCGGCCGAGCACGCGGACGCATCGAGGATCTGTGCCGGAAAACCCTCCGCAACCTTTTTGAGCTCTTGGCCTTTCTCGGTGAGAGAAACAAGCACCTGCCGTTCGTCGGCCTTGGCCCGGGTGCGGGACACCAGGCCCGATGCCTCGAGCCGCTTGAGCACCGGCGTCAACGTGCCCGAATCGAGCAAGAGCCGGTCGCCGATGGCGGATACGCTGATCCCGTCGGTTTCCCAGAGCGTCAGGAGCACGAGATACTGCGGATAGGTCACCCCGAGCCGCGCCAGCAAGGGCTTGTAGAAGCGGTTGAAGGCGTGGGCCGCTGAATAGACCGCAAAGCAAAGCTGCTGGTCGAGCCGCAAGTCCTTGATGGGGTCGGTCATGGTTCGTCTCCGGATATCATGATTAATAAATAGCGCACAATTGGATTGCGCACAATCGAAATCCACGCTATGAACCCCGCCATCCAACCAGCGTCACCCCGAAGGAGACCCAGAATGACGAAGATCGCGTACACGACCACGGCCACGGCGGAACATGGCGGACGGGGCGGCGGCACCACGGCCACCGATGACGGCAAGGTGGCGGTGAAACTCTCCGTTCCCAAGGCCATGGGCGGCGATGACGGCCCGGGCACCAATCCCGAACAGCTCTTCGCCATGGGCTACTCCGCCTGCTTCCTCGGCGCCATGAAGGCCGCAGCCGGCCGCGCCAAGAAGCAGTTGCCCGAGGACACCACCGTCCAGGCCTCGGTGAGCTTCGCCGACCGCGAGGACAATGTCGGTTTCACCATCGTCGCCGCCCTGACCGCCAAGGTCCCGGGCTGGAGCAAGGAAGATACCGAAACGCTGATGAAATCAGCCCACGACATCTGCCCCTATTCGGACCTGATCCGGAAGCAGCACGACGTGGAACTCAAGGCGGCCTGATCCGGCGCGCCTTCTTGCCGAAGTTCAGGGGCCCTCCGGGGTCCCTTTTCTTTTGTGCCGCGTCGCCATGTCAAAGAACGATCGACCATCGGTGTCGATGGAAGGGATTCTAGCGCCTCCCGGTGGCGCGGGGACAAGGAGGGGTAAGTCATTGGCGACGCTGACGAAAGTGTCGCCCGTACCCTGCGGCCGGTGACAGCATCTGGGCCCAATATGTCCGAACAAGTTCAACAAAGTGCGTCACGTGACTGTGGCCGCGGCTTATGAACTTCTAGCGTTTGATCGTCAGATGGATGCAGTCGGGTCTCACTCCGGCGCCATGAGAGAAGAACACCGGCCAGTTCCTCACCCCTACCGCAACTCCGCGGCCCAGTCGGGATGCCGGCGTTCCCATTCTTCGCGCCACTCCTTCGCCAGCACCAACCGGCGACGGCCGTAGCGGGCGTCGGTGACATGCGCTGCCACAATGCGGTCGGTGCGAAAGTTGCGAAACCCCTCGCGTAGGGTGCACCAGCCGACGACGATCTGCTTGCCCTCGTAATAGCCGAGCTGGACCGGCCAGATGGCCCGCTCCGACTGCTGACCCTGCTCGTCCGCATAGGTGATGTGGAGCGCCAGCTCGTCGCGCATCGCCTCGCGGATGAGGCCGAGAACCGGCACCGCCTCGGCCGGTCCGCGCATCAGCACCGGCCAGATCCCGGTATCCTTGATGCGATCGCGCAGGTCGTCCGGCGAGGCGGTGGCGATCTTGGCCAGTGCATTGCGGGCGGCGCCCGCGAGCCCCGCATCGGGCTGCGCCTCGACCCAGCGGCCGCCCAGCACCAGCGCCTCGAGCTCCTCGGCCGTGAACATCAGCGGCGGCAGGAAGAAGCCGGGCCTCAGCATGTAGCCGATCCCCGCTTCGCCATCGATCGGTGCGCCCAGCCCGATGAGCGTCTGCACGTCGCGATAGAGCGTGCGCACCGAGACCCCCTGCTCCTCGGCCAGTGCCGCGGCGGTGACGGGCCGGCGGTGGCGCCTGAGCGCGTCCATGATCGAAAACAGGCGTTCGGTCTTGTCCAAGTCGGCATCTCCTATACCTCGTTGGTAGCGAAGTTTGGGTGGGGGGAAAATGGGGGATGCTGGGTCACGGGTTCTCGATGACCCCCTCCCCAACCCACCCCCCGGAGGGGGAGGGTGCCTGCCGGTGCGCGGAGCACCGTCGAGCCACAAACGCGATGAGCACCTCCCCCTTGATGGGGGAAGTCGGGAGGGGGTGAGCCCGCGCCGCTATGCTATGCCGTCATAGAAAGCCCGGATATCCTGAGCCAGCGCCTCGGGGTTCTCCAGCGCCGGGAAGTGGCCGACATCGACCTTGTTCCAGTGCACGAGGTTCTGGAGGTGCCGCTCGCCCCAGGCGCGAGGCGCCGGGTTGTCGACTGCGGCCGGCACCAGCACGCCCTGCGGCACGCCGTGCTGCGGCATTGGCGCGGTGATCTCGGGATCGGCGAAGGCCTCCTTGTAGAGCCTGACCGACGAGCCGATGGTCTGGGTGAACCAGTAGACCGCGAGCAGTGTGCAGAGGTCATCGAGGCGATAGACGGATTCGATCTCGCCGTTCTCGAGCTTGCTCCAGCGCTGGAACTTTTCGAGGACCCAGGCGGCGAGGCCGGCGGGGCTGTCGTTGAGGCCGACGGCAAGGCTCTGCGGCTTGGTGCCCTGCACCATGGCATAGGCGCCTTCAGCGAAGTTCAGATAGTCGGTGTGCTGAAAGAAGGCGGCTTCCTCGGGTGTCGGATCCGCAGGGCGCGGATAGCCCGAAAACACATTGGCGTAGTGCGCCCCGATGACTCGATCGGGATAGTGGCGGATCAGGCCGAACACGACACCGCCACCCATATCCGACCCATGCGCGAGGAATTTGTCGTAGCCCAGCCGGGTCATAAGCTCCGCCCAGAGATGCGCCATGCGGGTGAGGTGCATGCCCTTCTGCGTCGGGTGCCCGGAAAAGCCGAAGCCCTGCAGCGACGGAATTATGACGTCATAGGAGACCCCATTTGCCTCGGTGGTGAGCGGCGGCACCAGCGGCAGAAGTTCGACGAAGTTCGACGGCCAGCCATTGGCCAGGATCAGCGGCACGCGCTTGCCACCCTGCCCCTTCACATGAATGAAGTGCACCCGCTCGCCGTCGATCTCCTCGACGAACTGCGGGAAGCCGTTGAGCCGCGCCTCCGCCGCCCGCCAATCGAACCTGTTGCGCCAATGGGCGACGAACTTGCGCAGGAAGGCGTCGTCCGTACCGTAGTCCCATGCAGCGCCTTCGACGGTATCGGGGAAGCGCGTCTCGCCCAGCCGGGTCTCGAGATCGGCGAGGTCGGAGTCGGAGATGGCGATGGTGAACGGGGTCATGGAGCGGTCCTTTCGTTGTGACGACGAGAGGTGTGCACCAAGGCTGCTGACAGGGTGTGGCAGGAGTGAGGGGTGATCCGGCGGCTTACGGCAGCGGAAGGTGCACCCCCCTCCACCACGCTATGCGTGGTCCCCTCCCCCGTAAACGGGAGAGGTTCGCCGACTGAACGATCGGGCGCCTAGGCCCGCCCGAGCTCCCTCGCCTTCTCCGTCAGCCCCGCGAACACCCGCCAGTTGCGCTGGGTCATCGTGACCCCGAGCGTCTTTTCGATCTTGAGCTTGGACCCCGAGATCACCTGGTATTCGACCACCAGATGCGCGCCCACCACGGCCAGCCGCTCCGGCCCGGGCCAGTCGAGGATGCGGGACCAGTCGGGGGTTTTGTGGAAGGTGCAGACGCCCACTTCCTGCGGGCGCGTGACTGAGGCTTTGGGGAACGGGTTGGCATTGACCACGGCGGCCATCTTCCGCGGCGTATCGATGAAGATTTCCTGCGTCATGTCGAGGCCGAAGCCGGCGACGACCTTCTGCACCACGTTTCGCACGGCGGCTTCGGAGAGGTCCGAACGAAACAGCACATTGCCGGTATTGCCGACCGTGGACACATCGGCGAGGCCCGCGGCCTCGCAGGCGTCGCGCAAGGCGGCCATCTTCATCTTGGCATGCGTCACCGGACCGATGGCCCGGATCAGCGCCACATAAACCGCCATCAGGCGATCTCGAATGCGCACCAATGGGCGTAGGGCTTGCCCGGGCCGTACCAGACCGTGGGGAAGTGCGGGTTGTGCACCGCGTCGGGGAAGGACTGGTCTTCGAGGCAGAAACCGCAGTGGCGGCCATAGGTCTTGCCGTTGAGGCCCGGTACCGGGACGTTGGTGGTGACCGAGTTGTAGACCTGGACGCCGGGGCGGTCGGTCCAAAGTTTCAGCGTCAGCTTGCCATCCGGCGCCGTGACGGTCGCCACGGGCTTGGCCGTGTCGCGGCCGGCATCGAGCACCAGGTTGAGGTCGTAGTCGAGCGGCTCGCCGTTCTCGCGCATGGTGCGGCCGGCGCGCATGTCGTAGATCGTGCCTTTCGACGGCAGGATGGCGCCGGTGGGGATCAACTGTTCGCCCGGCTCCGTATAGGCACTCGAGTTGATCTGGTAGACGTGGTCGAGCACGTCGGGGCCGGTGCCGAGATTGAAATACTGGTGCTGCACCAGGCTGATCGGCGTTGTCTTGTCGCTGGTCGCCGCAAATTCGAGCCGCAGCGTGTTGCCCTTGAGGCTGTAGGTGGCGGTGACGTCGACATTGCCCGGAAAGCCCATGTCTCCATCGGGGCTGTGATAGGTGAAGGTCACGGCATTGTTCGCTTCGTCCGCCGTGCCGGTCCACACCACGCGGCCCAGTCCATGCGCGCCGCCATGCAGCGTGTGGCCGAGCCAGTTGGCGTCGGTCTTGTACGTCTTGCCGTCGATCTCGAACGTCGCCCCGGCGATACGGTTGGCGACGCGGCCGGCAATGGCGCCGAAGAACGGCGAGTGATTGAGATAGTCGTCGAGCGTGTCGAAGCCGAGCACGACGCTGCGCAGTTCTCCGTCCACCGGTACGCGCCAATCGCGCACGGCGACGCCGAACTCGATGATGTCGACTTCGACGCCGGTCTCCGACTTGAGCTTGAACTGCTGGACCGGCTTGCCGTTGATCTCACCGAACGTGCTGACCGCGATCGTCATAATATTAGTCTCCCTCATCCCTGACGGTTGATAGCCCGGTTCGAGCGGCGTTCCAAGCGCCCGGAACCGCTTGACGTGGGGGCTGGAGTCTACGACTTTCGGCCGAGGAGCTTGGGGAGCCTGACCTTGACCGAGAAAGAGCCGGCGCGGCGCGCCACCGTGCACGATGTGGCGCGGCAAGCCGGAGTGTCGCTGGCAACCGTCGACCGCGTCCTCAACGGCCGCCCCGGCGTGCGGCCGGCCACGGCCGAGAAAGTGGAGTCGGCGATTGCCGCGCTCGACTTCCGCCGCGATCTCTCGGCGTCGCTCCTGGCGCGGGCGCGCGACCTCCATGTGCTGTTCATCCTGCCCGACGGCCGCAACGAGTTCATGGCCAACCTCGCCGACGCCATCACCCGCCGCGGCCGCCCCGGCCGGGCCGAGCGGCTGCATCTCGAAGTCGCGCGGGTCAAGGCGATGGATCCGGGTGCGCTGGCCAGCCGGCTGGCCCAGCTCGACCGCAAGACCTGCGACTGCGCCGTGATCGTCGCCACCGAGGACGAGGCAGTGCGCAAGGCGGTCGATGCGGTGACCCGCAAAGGTATTGCGGTGATGACGCTGGTATCGGACCTGCCGAACTCGGCCCGCAAGATGTTCATCGGCATCGATAATGTCGCGGCGGGGCGCACCGCCGCGTCGCTCATGGGTCGCTTTACCGGGGCCGGCAAGGTGGCGCTGATCGCCGGCTCGCTCGGCCTCCGCGACCACCAGGACCGGCTTGTGGGTTTTCGTGAAGTGGCGGCGCGGGAATTTCCCCAGCTCGAACTGATCGGCCCGTTCGAGGCGCATGACGATCGCGGCGAGACCGAGACCTTCGCGGCCGGACTGCTGCGCGACCATCCGGACTTGAAGGGAATCTACAATCTGGGCGCCGGCAATGCCGGCCTGATCACCGCACTGGAGACCTCGGGCCGGGCGAGCAAGGTGCGGGTCATCGCCCACGAACTCTCCGAGCCGACTCACGCCGGGCTTAAATCCGGCGCCATCGACGTGGTGCTGGACCAGAACCCGGACGGCGAAATCCGCGCCGCCGTGGCGAGCGCCCGGGCACTGGCTCTGGGCCAGGGCGCCGACCCTCACGCCGAGCCCATTGAAATCGGCATCTTTCTCCGCGATAATCTGCGCTAGAGGGAAATCCAGATAACAGCGGCGCCAAGCCGTTCCCGGGAGGCCAAATTGCAGATCGTGATGACCGGCTCTGAGGTACGTGCCTCATGAGCTATCTCGGCATAGATGTCGGCACGTCCGGCGTGAAAGCCTTCCTCATCGACCGGCAGGGCAAGGCGCTGGGCGAGGCCAATGCCAAGTCCGTAGAGCCGGTGCGGCCGCATCCCGGCTGGTCCGAGCAGCAGCCCTCCGATTGGTGGACGGCGACGCTCGAAGCCGTCGACAAGCTGAGTAAAGCCCATCCCGAAGAGATGGCAAAGGTGCGCGGCATCGGCCTGTCCGGCCACATGCATGGCGCTGTGCTGCTCGACAAGGACGACGCGGTGCTGCGTCCCGCCATTCTCTGGAACGACGGCCGCTCGGCTGAGGAGTGCCGGGAGATGGAAGCGGCGCTGCCGACCCTGCGCCAGCTCGCCGGCAATATCGCCATGCCGGGCTTCACCGCCCCCAAGATCGCCTGGGTGCGCAAGCACGAGCCTGAGATTTTCGGCAAGATCGCCAAGGTGGTGCTGCCCAAGGCCTATGTGCGCCTGCTGCTCACCGGTGAGCATGTCGAGGACATGTCGGATGCTGCCGGCACGCTCTGGCTCGATGTCGCCAAACGCGATTGGTCCGACGAGCTCCTGGCCGTGACCGGTCTCAACCGCTCGCACATGCCGCGCCTCGTCGAAGGCTCGGCGCCGTCGGGAAACCTGAAGCCCGAACTCGCCGCCCGCTGGGGCATGACCGGCACGGTCGTGGTCGCCGGTGGCGCCGGCGATAACGCGGCATCGGGCTGCGGCATCGGTGCCATCCGCCCGGGCGAAGGCTTCGTGTCGCTGGGCACCTCGGGCGTGCTCTTCGTTTCCAACGAGCGCTTCCGTCCCAATACCGAAGGCGCCGTGCACGCCTTCTGCCACGCCATCCCCGATACCTGGCACCAGATGGGCGTCATCCTCTCGGCCACCGACAGCCTCAACTGGCTGGCCAAGATCACCGGCCAGGACGCGGCCAAGCTCTCCGGCCAGGTCGAGGCGTCGTTCACCGGTCCCGGCGAGGAAATCTTCCTCCCCTATCTTTCCGGCGAGCGCACGCCGCACAACAATGCCGCGGCGCGCGGCTCGTTCGTCGGATTGAGCCACTCGTCCGACCCGACCAAACTCGCGCAGGCGGTGATGGAGGGTGTCACCTTCGCCTTCCGCGATTGCCAGCGCGTCCTCCACGACGCCGGCACGACCATCGGCCGCCTGCTCGCCGTCGGCGGCGGCTCGCGCTCGGAGACCTGGCTCAGGATGATTGCCCCCAATCTCGACGCCGAGATTTCGCTGCCCGAGGACGGCGATTTCGGTGGCGCGCTCGGCGCTGCCCGGCTCGGGCTCTGCGCCGCCGAAGGCGCCGATCCGGCCGAGGTCATGACCATGCCCGGCATACGCAAAGTCATCGGACCGGACGCATCGCTCCGCTCCGCCTATGCCGACCAATATGCGCGCTACCGCGCGCTCTATCCTGCCATCGAGGAGGCTCGCAGGTGACTGATTTCTTCAAGGGTATTTCGCCGATCAAGTTCGAAGGACCGAATTCCAAGAACCCGCTCGCCTATCGGTTCTACGACAAGGACGAGAAGGTGCTGGGCAAGCGCATGGAGGACCACATCAGGCCCGCCATCGCCTACTGGCACACCTTCGCGTGGGAAGGCGGCGACCCGTTCGGCGGCCGCACCTTCGATCGCCCCTGGTACAAGGGCACCCCGATGGAAGGCGCCAAGCTCAAGGCGGACGTCGCCTTCGAACTGTTCGACCTGCTCGACGCGCCCTTCTTCTGCTTCCACGATGCCGACGTCGCTCCCGAGGGTGACAGCCTCAAGGAGAGCAACAAGAACCTCCGCACCATCACCGACATCTTCGCCAAGAAGATGCAGTCGAGCCGCACCAAGCTGCTCTGGGGCACGGCCAACCTCTTCTCCAACCGCCGCTATATGGCCGGCGCCGCCACCAATCCCGACCCTTACGTCTTTGCCTATGCGGCAGGGCAGGTGAAGGAAATGCTCGAAATCACCCACGAACTGGGTGGCGCCAACTACGTGCTCTGGGGCGGCCGCGAGGGCTACGAGACGCTGCTCAACACCAAGATCAAGCAGGAGCAGGACCAGGCAGCCCGCTTCCTGTCGCTGGTGATCGACCACGCCAAGAAGATCGGCTTCAAGGGCCAGCTCCTCATCGAGCCCAAGCCGCAGGAGCCGACCAAGCACCAGTACGACTACGACGTCGCTACCGTGTACGGGTTCTTGAAGACCTACGGCCTCGAGAAAGAGGTGAAGGTCAATATCGAGGTGGGCCATGCCTTCCTCGCCGGCCACTCTTTCGAGCACGAGCTGGCGGTCGCCGGTGCGCTAGGCATCCTGGGCTCGGTCGACGCCAACCGCAACGACCTGCAGTCGGGCTGGGACACCGACCAGTTCCCCAACAATCCGGGCGAAATGGCGCTGGCCTTCTACCAGATCCTCAAGGCCGGCGGCCTAGGCAAGGGCGGCTTCAACTTCGACGCCAAGGTCCGCCGCCAGTCGCTCGATCCGGCCGACCTGCTGTACGGCCACATCGGCGGCCTGGACGTGCTGGCCCGCGGCCTCAAGGCGGCGGCGGCGATGATCGAGGACGGCACCTTCGACAAGGCGCAGGACGACCGCTATGCCGGCTGGAAGGAAAAGGGTGCGGCCGCCATGCTCAAGGGTGACCGCTCGCTCGCCGACATCGCCGACTGGGTCCACGCCGAGAACATCAACCCGCAGCCGAGATCCGGCCAGCAGGAATATCTCGAAAACCTGGTCAACCGGTTCGTGTAACCGCTGATATCGCGGCGAGGGCACTGCTCTCGCCCCACACTCGATTGTCATCCCGGGCTTGACCCGGGACCCATCTCAACTCCACTCGAGCTGATCAGTGGGTCCCTGCTTTCGCAGGGATGACAGCCGGAGGGTGCGGATCACCCAGCGAAAGCCGACCAAGAGAAGACGCATGCCCCAGATCACCAATCCGATCCTTCCCGGCTTCAATCCGGATCCGTCCATCCTGCGGGTCGGCGAGGATTACTACATCGCCACCTCCACCTTCGAGTGGTTCCCGGGCGTGCAGATCCATCACAGCAAGGACTTGGCGAACTGGGATCTGGTGACCCGCCCGCTCAACCGGAAGGCGCAGCTCGACATGCGCGGCGATCCGGACAGCTGCGGCGTGTGGGCGCCGTGTCTGAGCCATGACGGCGAAAAGTTCTGGCTGGTCTATACCGACGTCAAGCGCAAGGACGGCTCGTTCAAGGACGCGCATAATTACATCGTGACGGCCGAGAAGATCGAAGGCCCGTGGTCGGACCCGATCTACATCAACTCCTCGGGCTTCGACCCCTCACTGTTCCACGACGACGACGGCAGGAAGTACTTCGTCAACATGATGTGGGACCACCGCACGCGGCCGCTGAAATTCGCCGGCATCGCGCTGCAGGAGTTCGATCCCAAGGCTGGAAAGCTCGTCGGCCCACGCACCAATATCTATCAGGGCACCGACCTCAAGCTCGTCGAGGGCCCGCATCTCTATAAGCGCAAGGGCTGGTACTACCTGCTGACCGCCGAAGGCGGCACCGCCTACCAGCACGCCTGCACCTTCGCCCGGTCGCGCACCATCGACGGGCAGTACGAAACACACCCGGCAAAGCACATCATCACCGCCAAGGATGCGCCTCAGAACCCGGTGCAGCGTGCCGGCCACGGCTCGATCGTCGAGACGCCGGACGGGAGGACCTACGTCGTCCACCTC
>JAEZKB010000091.1 GCA_023415605.1 Pseudomonadota bacterium | reverse complement strand
GCCGACCGCGGCGCGGTCGGCGCGCAACTGCCGCTGGATGTCGGGGCGGTCGCCCAGGATCTGCAGCGCGGCGCTGAGCAGCCGGACGGTGGTCTCCTGACCGGCGGAGTAGAGGTTGGCGGCCACCCGGGCCACGTCGCCGGGATCGGGCACCGACCCGTCGGGGAAGGTCGCCGCGGCCATCTCGGACAGGACGTCACCGCGCGGAGCGGCGCGCCGGTCGTCGATGTAGGCGATGAACTTGTCGTAGAGGTATTCCAGCGGCGACTTGGCCAGGCTCTCGCCCTTGACACTGCCGATGCCGCCGCCGTGGTGCGCTCCGCTGCGCATCTCGGCCAGGAACTCGTCGCGGTCGGCGTCGGGGACGCCGAGCAGGTCGGCGATGACCATCAACGTAAAGGGTTGGGCGAAACCGGAAATCAGCTCGCCACCCGAGCCGACGAGGTAGTCGTCGAGGGCGCGGTCGACCATCGCCCACATCGCGTCCTCGTTCTCCTTGAGCCGCTTGGGGGTGATCAGCCGCATCAGCAGAGCGCGATGATCGGTGTGCACCGGCGGATCGAGCGCGGGCAGCTGGTCGTTGAACGGCAGCTCATCCCGGTGTGCGGCAATGAGTTCGGCGACGTCGTCGCGGCCCTCGACGGGGACCGGGAAGCCGGGGAACGGACCGGTCACCGCGATGCACGAGGAGAACCGCTCGGCATCGCCGGCCACCTCGGTGGCTTCCTCCCAGCCGGTGACCATCCACACGCCGTGGTGCGGCTCCCGCGATACGGGGCAGCGCGCCTGCAGGGTTTCCAGATAGGGGTACGGATCGGCAACAAGGCCGCGGTCCATGAAGAAGTCCGGGCTATCGGTCACTGAGGAGTCCCTTCACGGTGAGCACTCTGCTATACAATCGGCAAGGGCGATGCTAGCCGATCGTATGGTAGATTACTAGCCGATCGTAAAGCTGGATGGAAGGAGTCGCCGGTGAGCGCAGTCGCGGTGGTCAGTACCGGCCCGGGCCCCGACACCCGCCGGCGGCTCATCGATGCGGCGATCGCCCTGTTCATCCGGCACAGCTACGCCGGCACCTCGCTACAGATGATCGCCGACGAACTCGGCTTCACCAAAGCCGCTATCTACCACCACTTTCGAACCCGCGAGCAACTGCTGACCGCGGTCCTCGAGCCGATCATCGACAAGCTGGCCGCCGTGGTCGACGATGCGGAACGCCAACGTGGCGTGCACGCCCGCGCCGAACGGATGCTCAGCGGCTACGCGCGCCTGGCCGTGGAGAATCCGATGCTGGTGGCGGTGCTGGCATCCGACCCCAGCGTGCACACCGTGCTGAAGAGCAATCGCGAGTGGACGCACATGATCGCCCGGCAGATGGCGTTGCTCGCCGACGTTCACCCCGGCCCGGAAGGGTTCATCCGGGCCCAGTTCGTCTTCGCCGGAATCGCCGGGTCGGCCAACCCCAAGCGCGAGGCCGACGACGAATGGCTACACGCCCGCCTCGTCGAGACCGGCCGCCGTGCGCTGGGCTTGCGCACCCCGCGACGAACGTCCTAGCTCTGCACCACATTTGATCCACCAGGCGGCCCAAGCCGCCGGAAAGGGGAAGCCTGTGCCCATCACGAAGACCGCGGTGGTGACCGGAGGCGGTTCGGGAATCGGTGCGGCGGTGGCGGATCGGCTCCGCGCCGACGGCTACCAGGTGGCCATCATCGACCTCAATCCCTGCGACGCCGAATTCAGCTACCTCGCCGACGTCACCGACCGCGCCCAGATCGACGCCGCGCTCGCCGACATCCACGCCGCCCTCGGGCCGGTCACCATCCTGGTCAACGCCGCAGGCAAAGACAGCTTCCGCCGCTTCACCGACCTGACGTTCGACCAGTGGAAGACCATCATCGACATCAACCTGCACGGTGTCTTCCACACCATCCAGGCCGTGCTGCCCGACATGATCGAGGCAGGCTGGGGCCGCATCGTCAACATCTCCTCGTCGAGCACCCACTCCGGCGTCCCGTACATGTCGGCCTATGTCGCCGCCAAGTCCGGCGTCAACGGTCTGACGAAAAGCCTTGCCCTGGAATATGGTCCGGCCGGCATCACCGTCAACGCGGTGCCGCCGGGCTTCATCGACACCCCGATGCTGCGCCAAGCCGAAGCCCGCGGCAACCTGGGCGACGTCGCGGCCAACATCGAACGCACCCCGGTGCGCCGGATCGGCAAGCCGCAGGACATCGCCGCGGCGTGCGCCTTCTTCATCTCCGAGGAGGCCGGCTACATCACCGGCCAGATCCTCGGCGTCAACGGCGGCCGCAACACCTGACCGCCTCGGCTAGCCCGCCGGCTTGGTCGTGGTCGGGGTGACCGACGTCGTCACCGTCACCGTGGTGGTGCTCACCGTGGTGGTCGCGGTGCCCGACGTGGTCGCCGTCGACGACGTGGTCGCCTGCGAGAAGCCGGGTTCACGGAACTCGATCCACGAGTCCTTGTAGATCACGTCGTCGCCCGAGGAGACCAGGATCTGGGTGGGCGAAACCGCGTACGTCACACCATCGTTGGAGGCCACCAGCGTGCCGTCCGAGCTGCGGGTGATCGGCAGGTGCAGCGGAGCGTTGTCGGACAGCCGCACGCCCCGGTACTCCAGGCCGCCGTCGGCGTTCACACAGATCACCACCAACGACTTGGTGGTGCGGCCATAGGCCATCAACGTCTGGTTCTCGTCACAGCGCGCTCCGGTGTCCACATACCCGCGCAAGTCGGCCTGGTAGGACACCGGCGCACCCGAGGTCGTGGTCGTCGCGCTGGTCGATGACGTCGCCGAGGTGGACGGCGCCGACGAGGTCGTCGCTGTCGCCGACGTGGACGGGGCAGCCTGCGCGACGGGCAGCGTGTCCGACGAGCCCGATGCCACCGTCACCCCGACCACCAACCCGACCGCGGCCAGCACCCCGCCGGAGGCCAGCCACGGCAACAATCTCGACGACGATGAGCGGTGATGCGGGTCCATCGGTTTCCTCCGGCTGCTGCGGCGTGACACGCCTAAGCGAACCACCTCCGGCGACGATTTCAGCGCTGGCGCAGCGGCGTTTCCCCGAGCAATCGGCCGAGATACTGCTCACCCCGCGGGGTCGGC
>JAEZKB010000060.1 GCA_023415605.1 Pseudomonadota bacterium | reverse complement strand
CCGGCTGGCAAGTTGCCCACGCGCGGGGACCGACCAGGGCATGCAGCTAGACGACGCGGCGACGATACTTGGGCGCGCGGACTTCTTCGAAGGCTGCGACGCCGAGCAGCGCCGCCTGCTGGCTTTCGCCAGCGAGCGTAAGCGGTTCCGGCCGGGCGCCGCCATCTACCAGAGCGGCGACACGCCCGAAGGCGCCCATGTGCTGATCACCGGCACAGTCGCCACCACGCATGACGGCGCCGAGAACAACCCGTTCCTCATCCACGACAGCGGCGCCGTGCTCGGCGCCATGGCGCTGGTGGTGGCCAAGCCGCGGCCGGTGACGGTCAAGGCCGTGGACGCCGTGGAAACCCTCTTCGTCCCTCGCTCCGCCTTCATGAAGCTGGCGCAGCAATATCCGGATCTGGCGGCCCGAGCTGCTGACCGTATCCGGCGCGAACTCTCGGGCTATCTCGGCGCGATCGAGTCGCTGAAACCGAAGATTGCAAAGGGCTGAGGCTCGGCCTCTGGACGGTTCCTTCCGCGGAAGCGGTGGGTGAAAGCCCGACTAAGCGCCTCAATCGAACTTCGCGATCACCGGCACGTGGTCCGACGGTTTGTCCGTCCAGCCGCGGGCGGCGCGGATGATGTCGTAGCCGGTGGCGTGCGCGGCGATGTCGGCGGTGGCCCAGATATGGTCGAGGCGGCGGCCCTTGTCGGCGAGCTCCCAGTTGGCCGAGCGGTAGCTCCACCAGGAATAGAGCTTCTGGTCCATCGGCACATGCTTGCGGATGAGGTCGACCCAGCCGTGATTGCCGGTGAGCAGTTCCTGCAGCGCTTCGGTTTCTACCGGCGTGTGGCTGACGACCTTGAGCAGCTGCTTGTGGCTCCAGACGTCGTGCTCAAAGGGCGCGATGTTGAAATCGCCGCAGATCAGCTGCCGCTCCTTGAAGTGGTCTTCGCCGAACCAATTCTTGAGTTCGGAGAGGAAGCCGAGCTTGTGCTTGAACTTGGGGTTGATCTCCGGATCGGGCTCGTCGCCGCCGGCCGGGATATAGAAGCTGTGCACGGTCATCGGGCCGCGCCCCAGGTCGAGCGTTGCCGAGATGTGCCGGCTCTCCTCGATTTCGACGAAGACGCGGCTGGAGATGTCGGTGAGCGGCACTTTCGAGACGATGGCGACGCCGTGATAGCCCTTCTGCCCGTGTACGGCCGTGTGCGGATAGCCGGCGGCGGCGAATTCCTTGCGCGGAAACTGCTCGTTGAGACACTTGATCTCTTGCAGGCAAAGGACATCGGGCTGGTATTTCGACAGGAAATCCAGCACCAGCGGGAGCCGCAGGCGGACCGAGTTGATGTTCCAGGTGGCTAGCGAGACGGGCATCGGCGATTCCCGGATAAGGACGGAGGCCGCTGCTTATGCGGCCCCTTCCCTACCACGTAAAGCCGATTTTGTGGGCTATTGGCCGGTGATCGGATCGACGTTGCGATAGGTCGCGTCGATGGAAAAGAAGGTGCGCGGGATCTCGACGTCCTTCTCGACGTCAAAGAGCGAGAAGGTGAGCTGGGAACCCGAGGGCTCGGTCAGCACCCACTGGCGGAGGTCCATAGTTTCCTTGTCGAACACCAGGTCGACCATGACGACGCCAGCCGGCGTATCGTCCTGCAGCGTCAGCGACAGGTAGTCAGCCGACTGGTCGATGGCGACGATGTTGGAGCGGAGCAGATTGATGTCGCTTTCGAGGAATTCGCGCAGCGGCACCTTGTCCTGCGGATAGGCATATTGCGTCTTCTCCTTGCGATCGACGACGTAGAAGCCGCGGCCGATGGAGACGATCTGCTCGTAGGAGGGCGGATTATAGCGGAACAGCACCTTGCCCGGCCGTTCGAGGAAGAAGGTGCCCTCGATCTTCTGGCCCTGCGTGTCGATCTGCAGGAAGCGGCCCACCATGGTCTTGATCGCCGAGTTGTGCTGGCTGATCGCGGTGATCAGCGCCTTCTCCTCCTCGGTGAGCTGGCGCGGCTCCTGCGCGGCGGCGGGCAGCGCGAGGGCCGCTGAAAATGCCACGGCGAGAGCGAGAAGGGTCCGGCGAATCATGAGGCGACGCGTCCTTTGAAGCTTGGGCAGGATCTTTGCTTGACCCTAGCCTAGGCAGCAAATGCGGCAAGAGGTGGAAGGGTTCACTCCGTCTTGTCGTCACCTTCACCACCGGGCGCCCGCTGCTTCTTGCCGCGGGCGATTTCGGTGGCGAGGGCATCGAGCTTATGGGTCCAGAACACCCGGAAGCGGTCCAGCCAGTCGTCGACATCACGCAGCGGCGTGGTGTCGAGCTGGTAGACCCGGCGCGTGCCCTCGGGGCGCACGACGGCGAAACCCGACTCCCTCAGCACCTTGAGATGCTGGCTGACCGCCGCCTGGGTAATGCCGAACTCGGCGGCAATCACCTCCACCACCTCGCCCGAAGCATGCTCGCGCTCGGCGAGCAGTTCGAGGATGCGGCGGCGGACTGGGTCGCCGAGAACGTCGAAGGCGTGCATCACCCACCCATGGGGACTTCCCCCGAAAAGAACGCCCGCGTCGCCTCGGCGGCTTCCAGCGCATGCGCGCGATCCTCGCCGGCCGCAACCGCGGCTTCACCCCAGCCGGCGGCCGAGGCGCGGATCAGCCCTTTGGCTTCGTCCGACGTTTCCCAGCCGGTGCCCTCGGCGCGCACGTCATCATCGGGCCGCGCGAGATGCGCCGCAAGCCCGAGCAGGCCGAGCTCCCAGCCGACCCCGACCGCACCTGGCCCATACTGGTCCCAGTGCGGCGATAGCGGCGCGGTATGGGTCAGTTCGAGGCGGGTGCCGTCGCCCTCTGGTGTCAACGTCAGCTCGATCCAGCTGACCCCGCCCATGAATTCCCAGGTACCGGCAAAGTGCCGGGGCGGTTCGCAGGCGGTGATGGTACCCGAGGCATTATTCTGCACGTGGAACCGCCCGCCGAGCTTGAACTCGCCGGTCACCGGCGCGAACCAGCGCGGCAGCCGCTGCTGATCGGTCAGTGCATTCCAGAGGTCGGCCGCGTCGGTGTCGTAGACGCGCGCGGCGATCACGGCTTTGACCGGCTGTCCATCCCGCTCAAGGTTCTTCACGGTGCGGCTCACGGCGCCGAGGTGGCTGGCAATATCAAAGCTCATGGGGCATCCTCCACTGGATAAGTGGGAACTTATATAAGTGATGGATTATATGATGACAAGAGCGACGTGACAACCGCGCTGGATGTCATTCTGCGAAGGCAGGGACCCCACATTGGCCCGAACGGAGGAGAGATGGGTCCCGGGTCGGAGCCCGGGATGACGGCTGTGGTGGGGAGAATGTGCTGACTGGCAGGCCAGCAGGGTGAGGGTCCAGCGCAAGGGGCACACCGTCCACCCGACAACGGCCGATCCCCCTCCCCCGCAAGCGGGAGAGGGGGGCGACTGAGTAGTCTCAATAGCCGTCGGCGTTATTGCCCACGAGGATCTCGCGCTTGCCGGAGTGGTTGGGGGCCGAGATGACGCCTTCCTGTTCCATGCGCTCGATGAGGGTCGCGGCTTTGTTGTAGCCGATCGCGAGGCGGCGCTGGATGTAGGAGGTGGAAACCTTCTTGTCGGTGAGCACCACGTGCACGGCCTTGTCGTAGAGGTCGTCGCCCGAGCCGCCGCCCTCTTCGCCAACCATGGCGGTGGCGGGGTCGAACTCTTCTTCCTCGGCGGTGATCGAGTCGAGGTAATCCGGCGCGCCCTGCGATTTGAGGTGATTGACGATGGCTTCGACTTCGCCGTCCGCCACGAACGGGCCGTGGAGACGACGGATGCGGCCACCGCCGGCCATGTAGAGCATGTCGCCATTGCCAAGCAGCTGCTCGGCGCCCTGCTCGCCCAGAATGGTGCGCGAGTCGATCTTTGAGGTCACCATGAAGGAGATGCGGGTCGGGAAGTTGGCCTTGATCGTGCCGGTGATGACGTCGACCGACGGACGCTGCGTCGCGGTGATGACGTGAATGCCGGCGGCGCGGGCCATCTGCGCCAGGCGCTGCACCGAGCCTTCGATTTCCTTGCCGGCGACCATCATCAGGTCGGCCATCTCGTCGATGATGATGACGATGAACGGCAGCGGCTTCAGGTCGAACTGTTCGCTCTCGAAGATCGCCTCGCCGGTTTCCTTGTCAAAGCCGGTCTGGACGGTACGGGTGATGACCTCGCCCTTCTTCTGCGCCTCGGTGACGCGCTGATTGAAGCCGTCGATATTGCGCACGCCGATCTTGGACATCTTGCGATAGCGGTCCTCCATCTCGCGGACGGCCCACTTGAGGGCAACCACGGCCTTGGAGGGATCGGTGACGACGGGCGTCAGCAGGTGCGGGATACCGTCATAGATCGAGAGCTCCAGCATCTTGGGATCGATCATGATCAGGCGGCACTGCTCGGGAGTCATTTGGTAGAGCAGCGACAGAATGAAGGTATTGATGCCTACCGACTTGCCCGAGCCGGTGGTGCCGGCGATGAGCAGATGGGGCATGCGAGCGAGATCGGCGATGATGGGTTCGCCACCAATCGTCTTGCCAAGGCAGATCGGCAGCTTGCCCTTCATCTTTTCGAAGTCGGACGAGGCCAGCATTTCGCGGAGATAGACGGTTTCGCGCGTTTCGTTGGGCAGCTCGATGCCGATCGCGTTGCGACCCGGCACAACGGCGACGCGCACCGAAATGGCGCTCATCGAGCGGACAATGTCGTCGGCCAGCGAAATGACGCGGCTCGACTTGATGCCCGGAGCCGGCTCGAGTTCGTAGAGGGTGACGACCGGGCCGGGACGGACATTGATGATGTCGCCCTTGACGCCAAAGTCCTGCAGCACGCCTTCGAGGCGGCGGGCCATGGCTTCGAGCCGCTCGGGCGCGTGCTCGGGGCTCGGGCCCTTGTGCTTGGGTTCGGCGAGGAGATCGAGCTGCGGCAGCTCAAAGCCGTTGTCGTCTTCGAGCAGGTTGCCCTGCGCCTCGCGCTGCGCGCGGCTGCCCATCTGCGGACGGGGTGCCGGAGCGGTGACGCGCGGCGCCACGGGCTGCGGCGCGACCGGCGGCTGGCCGATGCGGGCGGCCGGGCCACGCATCGGGCGCGGCGGCGTCGGCGCCTCGTACATGTCGCCATCGTCTTCATCGGCGGCAAAGGGCGGCTCATCGATATAGTCTTGCTCGTCTTGGGCCTCGTCCTCGAAGGCCGGCTCGCGGCCGCCGATGTTGATGGCGCGACGCTCGGCCACCATCGGCGGCTCCTGCCGCGACTGGGCGACCGGCGAGGCGACGGCCGGCGCGCCGCGCGGAGTGCCGTGGAGACTGGGCTCGACCGTGCCAGACTCGCGCCACTGCTGGTGCTCGTGCTCGGCGGCGCGCTTGTCCTTGAGGTTCTGGCGGGCGCGGCGGAAGGCGGTCTGGCCGGAATACCAGAGGTGCATCATGGCGCCGAAGGCGACGTCGAAGATCGAATTGCGATCAGGCTCGATATCGTCCTCGTCATCGGTGACACGGGCGCCCTTGGGGGCAGCTTTGGCCTTGGGCGCGGCGGCCGGAATGCGGGGCAGCGACACCTTGCCCAGGCCCATGGCGATCCAGAACAGCGCCAGAGTCGGCGCTGCGATGATGATGGCAAACAGAATGGCGGTGACCGGCTGCGGGTTTTCACCCGTCGCGAGGACGGCCAGATTGGTGAACATGGTCCCGACGATGCCGCCGAGCCCGAGCGGCAGCGGCCAGCTTTCAGGAGCCGCGATGAAGGCGAAGACGCCACAGGAGAGGACCGAGGCGGCGAGCCAGGCGACCAACCGCAGGCCCATCTTCGAGGGAACGCGCAGACGCACGAAGCTCCAGGCCCAGAGCGCCGGCGGCACCAGCACGGCCAGCATGCCAATGCCGAACACCTGGAAGCTCATGTCGGCGATTGCGGCACCGGGAAAGCCCAGCCAGTTCTGCGGCGCCTTGCTGGTGGCATAGGAAAAGCTCGGATCATCGACCGACCAGGTGGCCAGCGACACCATCACGATGGCGACGAGGCCTAGCACGATGAGACCGACGAGACGCACGGGAATGCGAATCGCAATGGCCGGGGCGGGGTCTCGGTGGGAACGGGCGTCTTCGAGCAGGGGCTGTGCCGGCATCGTCTTCTTACACTTTACTAGCGGGACTCACTCTGGCCGGGAGACTTCCAGCCGAGCCTGCATGCTAGGGCCCCATGGTTAATTGCGAGCTAACCATGGGCGGGGTGTGGAGAAGATGATCGCCGAGCCAGCAGTCGGCGTCTCCGTCCCCTTGTGGGGGAGGGAAACCGACTGAAAGGGAGGTGAGACCCTAAAACTCCCGCTCCGGCTCCGAACCAATGGAGTGGATCGACAAATCCGCGCCGCGGCGTTGTTGCTCGTCGGTCAACCGGATGCCCATGGACCTGGAGGTCACGAAGTACAGTGCGAAGCCGGCGCCGAGCGCGTAGGCCGAGATCACCACGGCGCCGATGAGCTGGGTGAAGAAGGATACCCCACCCATGCCGCCGAGGGCTTCGAGCCCGAAGATGCCGGCCGCGATGCCGCCCCAGAGTCCGCAAAGGCCGTGCAGCGGCCAAACGCCGAGCACGTCGTCGACCTTCAACCTCTCCTGCGTCCAGGTGAAGCCTTTGACGAAGATGAACCCGGCAATGCCGCCAACCAAGAGCGCGCCGACCGGGTGGAACAGGTCGGAACCGGCACAGACGGCAACGAGCCCGGCCAATGCACCATTGTGGACGAAGCCCGGATCGGCCTTCGACACCAGAGCCGCGACGATGATGCCGCCCACCATGGCCATCAGCGAGTTGAGCGCCACGAGGCCGGAGACCGCGGCGACCGATTGCGCCGACATGACGTTGAACCCGAACCAGCCGATGCAGAGCAACCACGTGCCGAGCGCCAGCCATGGGATCGACGACGGCGGGAACGGCCGGCCATTGGGGCCGTAGCGGCCGTTGCGGGCGCCGAGCCGCAGCACGGCCGCCAGTGCCAGCCAGCCGCCGACGGCATGGACCACGATGGACCCGGCAAAGTCATGCAGCCGCGCCCCGAACGTTGCCTCGAGCCAGTCCTGCAGTCCGAAATTGCCGTTCCAGACAATGCCTTCCGTAAGGGGATAGATGAGCCCCACGATCGCCGAGGCGGCGATCACCTGCGGCCAGAACCGCGCCCGCTCGGCGATGCCGCCCGAAATGATCGCCGGCACCGCCGCCGCAAAGGTGGCGAGGAAGAAGAACTTCACAAGGGAAAGCCCCTGCGGCGCAAACATGCCGCCATCGGCGCCCGACAGGCTGGCGGCCGAAACAAAGAAGGTGACGCCGTAGGCGACCCAATAGCCGATGAGGAAATAGGCCAGCGTCGAGAACGCAAAGTCGACGATGATTTTCACCAGCGCGTTGACCTGGTTCTTGCCCCGCACGGTGCCAACCTCGAGGAAGGCGAAGCCGCCATGCATCGAGAACACCAGGATTGCGCCAAGCAACACGAAAAAGACGTCGAGCCCGACGTTAGTGCCGTCCATCAGAAGCCTCCCACCAGCGGCTTTGCCGCCATTTTTCTGCGACCCGCTCGCACCGGGTCAATCGGGAGGCATGGTCAGCAAAGCCCGTGCCAGCCGAAGCGGCAGAATTCTGCCAACAGATTCAAGGGAGAGCTCGTCGAGGCAGCCGAAGAGCAATCGGCCTGCACAGAAAATGGGCGACCAACCGCGTGTCCCTGCCCGCATTTCAGGCAGCGGCAGTGCCGGAAGGAACCGGCGGTTGATCGGGGTGTGCAGCCCAAGCGGTTTGCGAGTGGGAAGCCTCTGTGGCGGGCCAAGAGGTACTTGAGCTGCACGCCGCGACCAACGGGATGGTTCGGCGGTGGAGGGGCCGGGCCGTAACCCGGCCCTCCGGTTCGACGTCGCGGCAGCGGGGGAGGAGGTCCGCTGTCGCGCCGTTGAGACTAGTTGTAGGCGCGCTCGCCGTGGCTCGAGAGATCGAGACCATCGCTTTCGGCCGACTCGGAGACGCGAGCGCCACCGAACACAGCCTTGACGATCAGCATGGCGACAGCAGTCACCACGGCCGACCAGACCACGGCGATGACCACCGCGATGAGCTGGGTCACGAACTGGCTGCCGATGTTGTAGGCGGCCGGATCGCCGAGGGCGAAGCCGCCCAGGCCCGGCGCAGCAACGATGGCGGTGCCCAGGGCACCGACAATACCGCCGACGCCATGGACGCCGAACACATCGAGAGCGTCGTCATACTTGAGCATCGGCTTGAGCGTCACGACGGCCCAGAGGCAGACCACGCCGGCAACGCCACCGAGCACAATCGCACCCACCGACCCGGCAAAGCCGGCGGCCGGAGTGATGGCGACCAGACCGGCGACGGCGCCCGAGGCAGCACCCAGCAGCGAAGCATGGCCGCGGGTGAACTTTTCGGCGAGGGCCCAGGCAAGGGCAGCGGCGGCCGGAGCGGTGATCGTGTTGAGCACGGCCTGAGCGGCAAGGCCAGTGGCCTCGAGGTTGGAGCCGGCATTGAAGCCGAACCAGCCGACCCACAGCAGGCAGGCGCCGATGAAGGTGAAGGTGAGGTTGTGGGGCGGGATCGGTTCCTTGAGGAATTCCTTGCGTGGGCCAAGCATCATGGCAGCCACCAGACCGGCAACACCGGCATTGATGTGGACCACGGTACCGCCGGCAAAGTCATAGGCGCCCAGACCGAAGAGGTAGCCGCCCGAGAACCAGACCATGTGGGCGATCGGCAGATACGAGAAGGTGAACCAGATGGCCAGGAACAGCATCACGGCGCCGAACTTCATGCGTTCGGCGATGGCGCCGACGATGAGGGCCGGGGTAATGGCAGCGAAGGTGAGCTGGAACACCACGAAGGTGAGTTCGGGGATCTCGACGCCGGCCGAGAAGGTGGCCGCGGTGGTCGAGGGGGTGACGCCCGACAGGAACAGCTTGGAGAAATCGCCGATGAAGGCCGAGAGGCCGCCTTCGGTCGGGCCGTTGAAGGCCAGCGAGTAGCCGTAGATGACCCAGAGGATGGCCATCATCGAGAAGCCGGCCAGAACCTGCATCAGGACCGAGAGCATGTTCTTGGCGCGCACGAGGCCGCCATAGAACAGCGCCAGGCCCGGAATGGTCATGGCAATCACCAGGATGGTCGAAATGAGCATCCAGGTGGTGTCGCCCTTGTCGACGGTGGCGACGACTTCGGCGGCAGCCTCGGTCGCGGCAGCGGCAGCGTCGGCGGCAGGGGCCGCAGCGTCCTGCGCGAAGGCGGGCAATGCCAATGCGAGCGAGGCCAGCGCCACCGCTCCAAGGATTTTTGACGTCTTAAGTGCTGTCATTGTGGTTTCCCCAAAAGAAAGCGGCATCAGAGCGCGGCCGCGCCGGTCTCGCCGGTACGGATGCGGGTCACAGCCAGGAGATCGAGGACGAAGATCTTGCCGTCGCCGATACGGCCGGTCTGCGCGCTTTCGCGGATGGCCGAGACGATGGCGTCGGACTGCGCGTCGTCGACGGCGATCTCGATCTTGAGCTTGGGCAGGAAGTGCACCGCATATTCGGTGCCGCGATAGATTTCGGAGTGACCCTTCTGGCGGCCATATCCTTTCACTTCGGTCACGGTCATGCCGTGCACGT
>JAEZKB010000040.1 GCA_023415605.1 Pseudomonadota bacterium | reverse complement strand
GGTGGACCCTTCGCCGAGGTGGGAGTTCGAGGTGTTTCCGGCCGGGGCGCGGGTCCAAGTGCTGACTGAGGTGATCGGGCGGATCGCCGCGCGCCTGACCCCGGCCGGTACGCCGCCGCGGCGGGCCAGCATCGTCGTGGCCGCGGCGTGCGGGTCGGCGGCCCGCGTGTACGCCGGCGAAGGCGATGCGGCGCAGGCGTTGGTCACGGAGGTCACCGACCTGGCGAAGAAGGCCGCCGAGGTGGGCGGCGTGGTGCTGGTGCAGACGCTGCCGTACGGGACGCCGGCGGGTGCAGAGGCAGTGGAGCTCACGAACCGGCTCCTTGCCGACGTGGTCTCCCCGCCCGTCGAGCTGGTCGACGCGCACCGGGTGATGCCGCTGGACGTCCTGGTCGCGGCCGAGGACTTCGCCGCCGTCTCCGATGCTCTGTGGGCGATGGGCAGACACCATCGGGTCGCGTACCTGTGGAATCTGATCGTCGACCTGGCCTGGGCGCACTGGCACGTGTTGGCGAAGGGAGTCGTCGACTCCCCGAAGGCGGTGCTGACGGACCTCGACGGCGTGCTCTGGGCGGGAACGGGCGCGGAGGACGGCGTCGACGGCGCGCTGGCCGCCGGGGGTCCGCTGGGCCAGTTGGCGCACGGACTGTGGCGGGCGCATCTTCGCGCGCTGCAGGAGCGCGGGGTGCTGGTAGCCGCCGTGACGAAGAACGAGGCCGCAGCGGCGCGGACTGCGCTGGAGCGGATCCAGCCGCCGCTGCACGTCGCTGGGCTGTTTGCGTCACCCGATATCGACAAGGCCGCAGCCGCGACGGTGGCGCTGGCGTTCTTCGACGGGATCGCGGCTGGGCACGTGGCCGCCGTCGACGACACCCCGATGCAGCAGGAGCACCTGCGGGGGGCGCACCCGAACATGTGGGTGCCGGCGGTGGCCGCGACGCCGTTGCTGGTGCAGGATGTGCTGCGCCAGATGCCGCCGGCGCCGACCGGGCCGGTTACCACCAGTGACCGTCAGCGGACGCAGTTCTACGCCGCCCGGGATCGCGGCGAGCTGGTACCGGAAATCGTCTGCCGGGTGGACCCGGACGACGCGGCGGTTCTGGAGCGGCTGGCGCAGCTGCACAGCCGTACGAACCAGTTCAACATGACCTCGCCCCGGCGCGGTGTGGTCGAGCTGGCCGAGCTGGCGGCCGACCCCGGCTGGACCGTCCTGGCCTTCGAGGCGGTCTACCACGGCTCTGACCTGGCCAGTGAGATCGTCGGCGGCGCGGAGATCCGTCACGACGGCGCGCAGGCCGAGCTGGACTCGTTCCTGTCCAGCTGCCGCTTGGCGTGGGCTGGCGCCCACCGGCGCATGTTCGACCAGATCAAGGCCACCGTCAGACAGCAGGGCATGGAGAGGCTGACAGCCTCGTGGCAGCCCAACGGCCGCAACGACGCGTACGCCCTCTGGTTCGCCCATGATGGCTGGGCCGAACCCGTTGCGACCGGCGAGGGCTGGCGCTTCACCGGCTCGACGGTCACCAAGGACGGCGAGACCGCCGACGACCTGCTAGAGATCATGGCGCGATACCTGGCGGGCCGTCCCGCCGCCGCGGTGGGGAAGGTGCATACCCGGGTGCGCGCCGTCGACGGTGCGACCGAGGTCCTGATCCCTGGCGGGCAGGCGGTGATCGGCCTGTCCGAGGAGGACACCGCCGTGGTCCGGGCCGTGTTCGGGCTCAACCCGATCGGCGAGGAACAGCGTCGGCTCACGCTGGAGTCGTTCTGGATGGACCGGAACCTGACCAGCCGTGACCAGTTCGCCGGGTTCCTGGCCACGCTTGATCCGGCTGAGCGGGCGGCGGCGCTCAAGGAGACGGCGGGCCACTACGTCGCCGGGCCGATGGACAGCGTGCAGCCGGCGTACGAAACCGGTTCGCTGCCGGCGGTGCTGCCGTGGCGGTGGGCCGCCCGGTACGCGAGCTGGGCCGGGGGCCGGCTGCCGACCGAGGCCGAGTGGGAGTACGCCGCGCGCGGCCACGATCAGCGCTGGTTCCCCTGGGGTGCCGACCCTCCTGGCCCGCGTCGCTGCTTGGCCCGGGGAAGCAGCCTTCATAGCATTGATCACAACACGAACGGCAGTTCGCCGTTCGGTGTAGACGACCTGGTCGGACACGTCTGGCAGTGGTGCGGTGACACCTATCGCGGTCATCCGCAGTACCGCGGCGGGGACACCATGGCCAACGCGTACTTCCTTCGCACGAGCGTCCGTCCGCTGGAGCCCGCCGAGCACTGCGGGCACCTGGTGGGCGTCCGTGTCGTGCGCGACATCGATCCGAGCGAGAGCGAGAGGTAACCGAATGCGTGCCCTGATCCGGCCCCCGGCGGTCGATCCGTCAGCCACCGTGGCGATCGTCGCCACCTCGTCACCCATCGCCGCGGACGAACTGGACCGGCTCGTCGGCTACTTCGACAGCCGTAACCACGAGGTGAAGGTGTTCGACAGCGCCCGCATCGCCACCGGCTACCTAGCCGGCCCGGCCGAGCGACGCGCCGCCGACCTCATGGCCGCCTTCACCGACCCCGACGTGCGGCTGATCGTACCGGCCACCGGCGGCAAGGGAGCGGCGCAGCTGCTGCCCCTGCTGGACTACGACGCCATCGGCGAGAACCCGACCGTGTTCACCGGCATGTCGGACCCGTCCGTGCTCGGCAACGCGCTGCTCGCCCGAGCGGGCCTGACCGCCCTGCACGGCCCGAGCGGCTACGACTTCTTCCAGCCGACCGTCGACGAGGCCACCTCGGCGGCGTTCTGGCAGGCCGTGAGCGGCCCGCTGGCCGGGAACGTGGTCAAGGGCGAGGACTGGCGGGTCGCGCGCGGCGGCCCGGACACCATCTCCGGCCGGGTCGTCGGTGGGCACCTGGGCAGCATCCGGGCGCTGGTCGGCACGCCCTACATGCCGGAGCTGGACGGCGCCGTCCTGCTGCTGGAGGAGGTGTTCGTCCCCTGGGTGAACGTCGACGCCGCCCTGACCCACCTGCGCCTGGCGGGTGTCTTCGACCAGGTAGCCGCCGTGGTGGTCGGCGTGCCTCTGGACTGCGATCGCGGCGACGCACCCGACGACGACTGGGACACCATGATCTTGCGGTGCGTCGGCAACACCGTCCCTGTCATCACCAACGTGGAGTTCGGCCACACCGCGCACAAGATCCCGTTCGTGCTGGGCGGGAAGGTCGAGCTCGACCTGTCGGACGTCCCGTCGCTGCGCTACTGCGACAACCTGGTGGGGTACCTGTGAGCACGAGCACGCACGACCTGGTCCTGACGACGAACCGGCACGTCGACTTCCGGTACGCCGTAGACACCTATGTCATCTACCCGTGGATCCGCGACGGCGACGAGCTCGTGCGGCCGCTGCGGATCGGGCCGAAGGACGCACATCTGGCGGTGGCCCGCATCGGCCAGGCCGGCCCGGACCAGCTGCGCGTGCGCGTGACCGTCGACGGCGCTGTCCCCGACGGCGTCGACCAGGTCCGGAAAACCCTCGTGCGGTGCCTCCAACTGGACTACCCGTACGACCAGATCGAGGCGCTCACCCACGACGACCCGATCCTGGCCGCCGCCGTCGCCCACCGAGGGCTCGGCCGCGGCAAGCTGTACCCGGACATGTTCGAGGCGCTGTGCGGCATCATCTGCGCCCAGCGGACCGTGTTCAAGCGGATCTACACCATGATGAGCAACATCGCGGTGACCTTTGGCGAGCAGACGCCCGAGATGGTGGACGGGCAGCCGGTCTACGCGTTCCCGACGCCGTCGGCGCTCGCGGCGGTGTCCGAGGAGGACCTGCGCGAGTGCAAAGTCGGCTTCCGTGCCAAGGGCCTGCGCAACGTGGCTACCTATCTCGCCGAGATCGGCTACTCCTGGGACGAGTGGCGCGAGAGGTCCCCGGCCGAGCTGGTCCCCGACCTGCTCGGTATCAAGGGTGTCGGCCCGTACACCGCGAACATGGCGGTCAACCTGGTCTACGGCAAGGGCGGCAGCGCCCACGTCGACACCTACGTCGTCGACGTGATCCGAGAGCTGTACCTGCGTGACTCGACGGCCACACCCGAGCAGGTGGCCACGTTCGTCGACGAGCGGTGGGGCACGCTCGGCGAGGCCGTGCTCGACTACCTGACCACCGACACCGAGACGTGGGTGGCCATGCTCGGCATGAGCGTGAACGTGAAGTCAGGTGCCCGTGGCTGACCGGCTGCGCATCGCGATCGACGCCCGGTACTGGCGCTCCTCCATCCAGACCGGCGTGGAGCGCTACATTCTGTTGCTACTGGAGGCGCTGCAGACGGTGACCGCCGACGTCGACGCGGCCATCGTCATCCGCCAGGCCGAGCAGGCGGCGTTCCCGGCGTCCGCCTATCCGGGGCTGCGGGTGCTGACCGTGCCCTCCAAGCACCACCACATGTTGCAGGGCGCCCTGGCCGCCTTCGACCCGCACCTGGTGCACTACCCGTTCGACCTGCCGCGCCAGTTCGACCGTCCGTCGGTCTACCCCCTGCACGCCCCGGG
>JAEZKB010000348.1 GCA_023415605.1 Pseudomonadota bacterium | reverse complement strand
CTCCGGCCTCTGGCCGGTATCCTCCCCCGCAGGCGGTGGAGGAAGACGACTGCGACATCTCGCTTACGATCAAACGATGAAAGTTCATGACCTTGGTGATGAACTTTCACCCTCAACGCGCCGAATTTCACGGTCAGGTTGCCGTCATCTGCGGTTCATGAATTCGCGTTTCCATTCAGACCCTTGTCAGAAATCTCACCCAACTTATCCCCGCTCGCTCCAGCCAGCGTAGACTCCCTCCATCGCCGCACCGAAAGCGAGATCATGACGAGTGATTGGTGCAGCGAGGCTGTGTGGGGGAGGCGTCGGCCGATCCCAGGCCAAGCCGGGAAGGTCTGACGGAAACAGGTCACCCGTCGCCTTAATTTGCTGCCGCGGAGGGGCTCGTGTTCGGCGCCTCCACCGGGATCGGACTGGAGAACTGCGAAGAGCAGGGTCTGGTCAGGACAACGATCCTGCGGCGGTGGGGCATTCCGTGAAACGCCCCGGACTTCCCCGGTGCACGCCCAAAATCCCGGTCATGACGGCGGAGCAGGGCTCCTGGTCCCGGCAACGGGACATACGAACCATCGACGGGCCATGCTCCGCCGTTGTTCGCCAGCTTCGATCCGGACCGTAACCCTGCCGCTATGCATCGAATCACGGGGGGCTGCGTTTCCTGCTCATGGCGGCAAACACCAAGAAGGATAACATCATGCCAAAACTCATGACCACGATCGCAGCGGCTGCGGCCCTTGCGGTGTCGCTGACGGCGCTCCCGGCCAATGCGGCCTCCATCCAGTACGGCGATGCGCAGGTGCAGAACGCTCAGTTCAGCTTCGGTTTTTCGACCGGCGACCGCCGCGGCGACTATGATCGCGGCTTCCACCGCCGCGGCGATTACTACTACTATAATGGCCATCGCGGCTATCGCGAGCGCCGCGACGGCTTCCGCTTCTACAACGGCTTCTGGTTCCCGAACTCGGCCTTCTCGTTCGGCTTCAGCGTCGACGGCCGGGATCGTGACCGTGGCTGGCGCGGCCGCGACCGCATGGGCAACTGGGATCGCCACGTCGCCTGGTGCCATGACCAGTACAGGTCGTACCGGGAATCGGACAACACGTTCCAGCCGTATAACGGCCCGCGCCGCGAGTGCGTCTCGCCCTATTCGCGCTGAGCCGCGACTTCAGGAAGTAACCAGCAACATCCCCGCTCCGGCGGGGATGTTCGTTTGTGGGGCTAGGTAACCCTTGGCACAAGAACGAGGCTCAGGGCTTCGGCTTCCAGAAACCGGCGATCGCCACGCCGAGCCAGCCCAGGATCATCGCGCCGCCACTGATCGGCGCAGCCATCGGAAAGAGCGCGGTGCCGGCGCGGGCCCGCATCGTCAGGTCCCCGGCAAAAAGGATGACGCCGACCGCCAGCACCAGGCCCCCGATCGGCGCGGCCCGATTGTCGCGCCAGGCGCTGAGCCCGATCAGTGCCGCGGCGTGCACGATGAGGAAGGTGCCCGCGGTCGAGAGGTTCGTTTCGGCGCCGTGGCTGCCGGCCGCCGAAGCGGCGACGCCGAAGGCGCCCAGTACTCCGGCCAAGGCGAGCAGCAGGCGGTGCATCTCAGAGCAGGCCCCGGACTTTCAGCCAGCGTTCGAACTGGTTTTCCCACCCGTCCGAAAGCCAGCCGTCCTTGAGCATGCCCCAGCCGTGTCCGCCATTGCCGTAGGCGTGGAACTCGATCGGTGCGCCTGCCTCGTGCCAGGCGATGTAGAGCTTGGCTGCGGCCACCGACGAGACTGAGGCATCATCGTCGGAGATGATCAGGAACATCGGCGGCGGGTTCGTGGGGACCGTCAGGTCGCGATAGGGCGGGTAGACGGGCACCGAGAAGTCCGGCCGGCTCGCGGCGTCGAACTGCAGCGTCGCGCCCAGCGTGACCGCGCCGCCGGCCGAGAAGCCGCCAATGCCGATCTTTTGCGGATCGATACCATATTTGGCGGCGTTCTCGCGCACCCAGCGGATGGCCTGGCGACCGTCTTCAACCGCAAAGCCCCAGAGTTCCTTGCTGATCGGGCCGTCGGTACCGGCCTTGCGGCTGGCCGCCAGGTTTACCTGCAGCTCGGTCCGGAAATCGTTGAGGTCGGCATCCGCATCGGGCGTGCGGCCCAGCCGGTACTTGAGGACAAATGCCGTGATGCCGCGCTCGGTCAGCCAGCGGGCGAGGTCATAGCCCTCGTGGTCGACCATCAGGAAATGGAAGGCGCCGCCGGGCGCCACGACCATGGCCGTACCATTGGCCTTGCCGGGGGCAGGACGGAAGACGGTGAGCGTCGGGATCACCACATTGCGGCTCAGCCGCATCGGCCGCGTCGCCCACGGCACCTGCATGGTGCTTTCCGCCTGCGTCCAGCTCTCGGCGCCCGGCGGTACGCCGTTGCCCGGCCAGATGCGGACGATCTCGACGGCGTCGCGCGCCTCGGCGTGGCTATCCATATGTCTATCCTCCCGTTTCGGGCGCGACCCTATGATTGTTCGGGCTGGACTGCCAAGCGCGACAAAGGTGTCGTTCAGCCCGTATTCAGCCGCTCCACCGTATCCCCCGGCCATCACACGGGTGCCGGCCCATCACCGGCATTGGGGAAGCGTCTCATGAAACTGCCAAGCCTCTTCGTCGCCGCCGTCGTCATCGTGGTCGGCGCCATCATCTTCTTTGGCTCGTGGTACCAGATCGATCAGGGCGAGGAGGGTGTCGTGCTGCGCACCGGCGCCGTGGTCAACACGGTCGGTCCGGGCCTGCATTTCAAGCTGCCCGTCGTCGAAGACGTCAAGGAAATCTCCCTGCAGTCGCATACCGAGACGTTCGAGAGCATGGAGAGTTACAGCCGCGACCAGCAGCCGGCGCAGATCCGCCTCTCGGTGAGCTATCACGTCATTCCGGGCACCGGCGCCAGCATCTATGCCGAGTACGGTTCGGTCGACAACATGATCGCCCGGCTGGTCTATCCGCGCGTTCCCGCGCTGTTCAAGAACGTCTTCGGGCAGTACGACGCGCTTGGCGCCATCCAGCAGCGCGCCAAGCTCAATTCCGATGCGCTGGCCGCCTTGCAGGCCGGCATCAGCGAGTTCCTCGTCATCGAAAGCGTCCAGGTCGAGGACATCAAGTTCTCTGCCGCCTACGAGAACTCGATCGAGGAAAAGCAGCTCGCCACCGTCGAGGTGCAGAAGCGGCAGCAGGAGCTGGCACAGCAGAAGGTGCAGGCCGAGATCACCGTGACCCAGGCCCAGGCCCAGGCCGACGCCCAGATCGCCCAGGCCACCGCCGAGGCCGCCGCCGTCAAGCTCGCCGCCGACGCCGAAGCCTACGCCATCAAGCTCCGCGGCGAGGCCGAGGCTACCGCTATCGACCAGCGCGGCCAGGCGCTGCGCGACAATCCGGGCGTCGTCGCTCTGGTGCAGGCGGAAAAGTGGAACGGGCAGCTGCCCTACACCATGCCGCCCAACGGCACCGTCCCCTTCCTTGACCTCTGGTCCTCGTCCTCGGTCTCGGTGGCCGGCCGGTAACCGATACCCCCGCTCCCGCCGTCGCCGGTAGATTCCCTTGCGGCGCGGGCGGACCGGGGTAGACCAACAGGGGGCAGGGC
>JAEZKB010000179.1 GCA_023415605.1 Pseudomonadota bacterium | reverse complement strand
AGCCAGGCGACGGCGATCAATGCGGTCAGCCAGCAGCTGAGTGTGGCCGGTGGCGTGGCGGTGGCGGGCGCCGCGCTGGAAATTGCCTCGAACCTCCACGGCGGGGAGCTGACGCTCGCCGATTTCCACGTCGCCTGGTTCGTGGTCGCGGCAGTCGCCGTCAGTTCGGCGCTGGCCTTTGCCCGCCTGCCGCCCGACGCCGGCAGCGACGTTTCCGGGCACAGGATCATGAAGCCCACGCCCAAGCCCGCCGATACGCCGCTATGACCGCTACTCGCCTGACGCCGCTGATCCTTGCCGTGGCGCTGTTCATGGAGAACATGGATTCGACCGTGATCTCGACCTCGCTGGCCGAGATCGCGCGGGATATCGGCACCGAACCGATCGCGCTCAAACTGGCGCTCACCAGCTATTACGTGGCGCTTGCCATCTTCATCCCGATCTCGAGCTGGATGGCGGACAAGTTCGGAGCCCGAAAGGTGTTCGCCTGGGCGATGGGCGTCTTCATCCTCGGCTCGGTCGCCTGCGCGGTGTCGAACTCGCTGCTGACATTCGTCCTGAGCCGGTTCCTGCAGGGCATGGGCGGGGCGATGATGACGCCGGTGGCGCGACTGGTGCTGGTGCGGGTGACGCCGCGCGCCCAACTGGTCAATGCCATGGCCTGGCTCTCTATCCCGGGCCTCATCGGCCCGATCGTCGGACCACCGGTCGGCGGCGCGATCACCACCTATCTCAGCTGGCACTGGATCTTCCTGATCAACGTGCCGATCGGACTGATGGGGGTGATCCTGGTCAACCGGTTCCTGCCCGAGTGGCACAGGAACGAGCCGCGAAAGATGGACTTTCCGGGTTTCTTCCTTGCTGGGGCGACCTTTGCCGGCTGGGTGTTCGGCGCCTCGGTGCTGACCCTCCCTGCCCTGCCCGCCGTCTACGGCTATGCCGGGTTGGCGCTCGGGGTGGTTACTGGGTTCATGTACCTCTGGCATTATCGCCGCACAGAGTATCCCCTGCTCGACCTCAGGGTATTCCGGCTGCCGATGTTCCGGATCACGGTGATCGCCGGCGCCGTCTTCCGCCTCGGGGTGGGCGCCACGCCGTTCCTCTTCCCGCTGATGCTGCAACTGGCCTTCGGCTTCACCGCCTTCCAGAGCGGCATGGTGACGTTTGCCGGTGCGGTCGGCGCTTTCGGGGCAAAGTTCTTTGCCGAGCGGATCATCCAGGCGACCGGCTTCAAGGCAACATTGATCTGGTCGACGCTGGTGACGGCGCTCGGCATCTTCGCCCAGGCCATGTATACGCAGGAGACGCCGATCCCGCTGATCCTTGCGATCCTCATCTCGGCCGGCTTCTTCCAGTCCATGTTCTGGACTGCGACCAATGCCTTCGTCTTCGCCGATGTGGCCGACAAGGACGCCGGCCAAGCCAATGTGATCAGCCAGGTTACGGTGCAGCTATCTCTGGCCTTCGGCGTCGCGGTCGGCGGGGCGGTGCTGGAAGCCTCGCGGCTCTTCATCAGCCGGGGCGCGGAACCGACGTTGGGCGATTTCCACATCGCCTTCTGGGTGATCGGCGCGATTACGCTGATCTCGACCGCGATCTTTGCGGTGAAGATCCCAAAGGGCGCCAATCTGCACGGCCACGGTGGCGGCGGGGACCACTAGCGCTCGGACCTGTCCGGGGCGTTGCCCTTGAAGCCGCGGGCGATGAGGTACGTCTCGGCGCTTTCCTGCCGGCTGGCCTTGGGCTTGGCATGGAGCGTGGTGGCGAAATGGCGCTTCAACAGCGCGAGGAGCTCGTGTTCGGTGCCGCCCTGGAACACTTTGGCGACGAAGGTGCCGCCCGGCGCCAGCACGTCGATGGCGAATTCGGCGGCCATTTCGACCAGACCGATGATGCGGAGGTGATCGGTGGCACGGTGGCCCGTAGTCGGAGCGGCCATGTCCGACATCACCACATCGACCTTGTGGCCACCGAGCGCATCGATCAGCGCCTTGGGCGCGTCCTCGTCGGTGAAGTCCTTCTTGAGGAAGATCACCCCGTCGATCGGGTCCATTTCGAGGAAATCGATGCCGACGATCAGCGGATGTTGGGGCGTCGAACCAACGATTGGAGCGGCAATCTGCGACCAGCCGCCAGGCGCAGCGCCGAGATCGACGATGCGCTGGCCCTTCTTGAAGATCTTGTAGCGGTCGTCGAGTTCCTTGATCTTGTAAGCGGCGCGGGAGCGGAATCCCTCGGCCTTGGCCTGCGCCACATAGGGATCGTTGAGTTGGCGCTGCAGCCAGAGGGTGGAGCCGATCTTGCGGCCCTTACTGGTTTTCACCCGCACCTTGAGGTCGCGGCTGGACTTGCGGCCGGCGCCGCCGCCCATATTGGTGGTCTTGACCATCAGCGCACTCCCCGCCCCGGACGGCCGCCGCGCTCGCCCCGGTCGGCATCGATCAGCGAGATGAGGATGCCTTCACGGAGGCCGCGGTCGGCGACGCGGACGCGGGTGGTGGGCCACTCGCGCCGGATGGCCTCGAAGATGGCGCAGCCGGGCAGCACCAGGTCGGCGCGGTCGCGTCCGATGCAGGGATGGCTGACGCGGCGATCGAAGGGCATGCCGAGCAATGCCGTGATGGTGGCGTCGATCTCGGCCTTGTTCATCCACAGGCCATCGACTTTCTGGCGCTCGTAGCGCTCCAGGCCAAGGTGCAGGCCGGCGAGCGTGGTTACGGTGCCGGAGGTCCCGATCAGATGGACCGGGTGTTCGGCGATCATCTGACGCAGCTTCTCGCGACCGCGGAACTGGCGCAGGTGACTCGAAACAAACTGCACCATGGCCTCGAAGGTCTCGGCCGTGACATCGACCCCACCGAACTTTTCGGCAATGGAAACAACGCCTACCGGCAGAGACTGCCAGGAGCGGATGGACGAGGACATGCGACCCTGGCGGCGCGGACGCCCGCCGCGGAAATCCAGCCAGGCGAGTTCGGACGAACCGCCGCCGATATCGAACATCAGCGCGCCGGCGCTGTCGCCGTCGATGAGGTCCGCGCAGCCCGTTACGGCCAGCGCAGCTTCCGTCTGGCGATCGACGATCTCGAGCTTGAGGCCCAGTTCGCGATCGACTCTCTCAATGAATTCGATACCGTTGCTGGCCGAGCGACAGGCTTCGGTGGCGATCAGCCGCATCCTGGCCGGTTCGTGCTCGCGCAGCTTGTTGCGGCACTGACGCAGGGCCTCCATGGTGCGTTCCATGGCAGCGTCGCTCAGCCGGCCCGTGGTGGAGAGCCCCTCCCCCAGGCGGACGATGCGGGTAAAGCCGTCGAGCACGCGAAAACTCTGCTCGTGCGGGCGTGCAATCAGCAGGCGGCAATTGTTGGTGCCGAGGTCGAGAGCGGCATAAAGCGGGCCGCGAGGCCTGCGAGAGGCCGGATTTTGGGTGCTTTGCGCCCGCCGGTCCGTGCTGGCCTGACGCGGGCGGTGGGTGCCCTCAGGCGCGGCCGGCGCGGGCGATGGCCCCACGCCGTCACGGTGCCGCACCTCGGCCACTAGCTCAGGTGCGACGGCGGACCGATCGGTGTCGGCCAACCTGGTTCTCCAGTCTGCGCGGTCGCTCCAGGGAGTATTCCGAGGGCGCCCGGGCGCAGTTCATTACGTGTCGGAACCAAGGTAGTGCAGGACGCCGTTCAGCGCAACGCCGGGTTTTCGCCGCAAAGCTGAACCCCAGATGAACGGCGCCAGTGTGCTTCTAGAGCCTAGTCAGGTCGAACGACTTGCAAAAAACGCCCGAGCAGCCATGCACTTTCATGGAATTGTTCGACACGATGGTGACCGTCGCCTCATAGGTCTGTCCGTCATAGAGGACGGTGCCGGTCCACTTGTTGTCGTCGGCTGGGGCGCCGCGCACGACGGTCTTGTTGAGCAGGGCGAGGTTTTCCTCGGTGCGTGCATCCTCGCGCAGCCAAGTGAGCTTGGCGCAGAGTTCCTGCCCACCCTTGCCGCAATGGACGACCCGATAGCGGGATTCGCCAGTGGTGACTTGCCATTGGCCGCTCGGGTCGAGGTCGGCCGCAATGGCCGGCACGGCCAGCAGGCCGCAGAAGGCAACAGCAGCGCAGGCTGAGCTCAGAAACGACATCCGGACGCTCCTCTCGCCGCTTGTAGGCGGCGTATTGTTCTTGAGACGAAAGAGGCGGGGTCGCACCAAACAGCCACTCGTGCGGCCTTCGAGCGCATAACGAGAGGTGGCTCAGGAAAGTTCCGGGGTCAGGTCGTGCCGACAACCACCTCGAAGCCGTTGTCGAAGACGAGTGTGGCGGTGTCGATCGGCTGGTTGAAGGTGACCGCGTCGGCGAAGCCAGCCGGCCCTGCCCCGTCGATGTCGATCGAGAGGACGCCATCCTCGAAGCGGACGAAGTCGGCGATGTTGTCGGGCGAGACCCCATCGAGCAGGTCGCTGAGATCGATGCGGTCACCGGCAGCGAAGTCGTAGTCGGCGATGATGTCGGGGCCGGAAAGATCGCCTATGGTGTAAACGATGGAGTTATCTGTGAGCGGCGGGATGTCGATGCCGGGATCGGTGTCAACAAGCGCGAAGCGACCCTCGACCTCCGGCGCGGGCGTGATGGCCACGGACACCAGAGCGGTGGTGCTGGCAGTGCTGCCGTTGGAGGGCTCGATACTGGTGGCGGTGACCGAGACGGTGACGCCGCCCTCAAAGCCGTAAGCCGGACTGACTGTCAGCGGTCCGCCAGCGGCGATGGTGTCGAGCCAGGCGGCGCTAGCGGTCGAAGACCGATCAATGACCCAGATGCCCTCGCTGTCGCGGGCGCCAAATTCGAGGGTGAAGCCTTCGGGAAGTCCCGCGATGTGGAGGCTAGCGAGTAGTTCGGCCGGCGTCCCGTTGGTGTCGGTAAGGCTGACCTTCAGCGGCAGTTCGAATGGCTGATTCTCAAGCCCGGTCGCGTTGCTGGCATGAAGAATCTGCGCAAAGCTTTGCTGGCCGTCATACCAAGTGATGACAACATCCCCTGAAGCCAGAGCTGCCATCTGAGGACTGTTGCCGCCCTGACTGAGGTGTAGCTGATCGCCTACCGGCACACCGGAGGCGTCGTAACGCTGCAAGTAGATGCCCTGCTCTGCCCTGGCTCCGCCGTTCCAGGCAACAAGAAAGCCGCCGTCGGGCAGGCCCACTACGCTCGGACGCTCCTGATAGCCGTCGTCGTTCCCGTGAACCGCAAGGACGCCAGACCGGGGAGTACCGTCACTGTTGAAGACCTGCGCGACAACGTCATAGGCAGAGCCTACGTTAAAGCGTTGCCATGTAACGACGAACCCACCTTGCGCAAGAGTTGCCATCTCGGGATGAGTGCCCGCGCCAAGGGCGAACTGACCGCCTCCAGCTCCATTCGACGCAAAGAGGCGCATCTGAACGAAGGTGGCTTCCTGACCTTCGTCGCCATTGGTCCAGGCGATGACATAGGCACCGGTCGGCAGAAGCGTGGCAACCGGTTCGGCCTGCCACCCCGCGGCCTCGGTTGTGATCAGCGTTTCGCCTCCGACTCGAACGCCAGTGCTGTCGTAGCGCTGGGCGACAATGTCGTATTTAACCGCCTCGCCGTTCCACGAGGACCACGTGATGAGAAGGCCGCCATCCGAGAGCGCGAGAATGGAGGGTGTCTGCTGGTTAGCGGCAGTCGTGGTGTTGACCTGGAACGGTTCCGTTAGGGGCTCGCCGGTGCCCGAGTAAGTACGCGCATAGATGCCGAAAGCACTGCCATCCTGGTCGTAGGATTCCCAGGTGACGACGATACGACCGTCTTCGAGTACCGTGACATGGCCGTTGCGCTGCGTGCTGCCCGTGTGGGTGTTGACCTGCACCTCGTCGCCAAGGGGCTGCCCGGCCTTGTCGAAGAGGCGCAGGCGCATCTCCTCCTGCCAGACCGCGACGAAGCCGCCGTGGGGCAGTGCAGCAATATCCGGTAGTTGCTGTCCGCCCTTGTTACTGAGCGAGAAGGGATGTCCCGACGGAACGGGCGTCGTAATCAGCGTCTCGACTGCCATGACCGGCGTGTCGGCCACGGCCGTTACCGAAATTCCGATGGCGTGAGTGGTCGTGGCGCTGCCGTCGCTGGTGACCAGCGTCAGGGTATCGTTGCCACTGTAGTTCGGATCGGGCTGATATTTCAGGCCGGCGAGCGAGCTATTGATCTGCGCGGCTGTGCCGGTGAGCACCAGCGAGGTGCCTGTCTCGCCGGTCGCCCGCGTCAGGGTACCGTGGGTGACGCCGACGGTGACGGTGAGGCGATCGAGATCGGGGTCAGTGACCCGGATCAGGTTGCCCTTAGCAGCCGAGAACACCAGCGCGCCATCTTCGGCGACTGCTTGGGCCGCCGGAAGACTCGCACCAGGTGGGTCGTTGACCGGCGTCACGGCTACGGTGACGTTGGCGACGTTGCTCGCGGCGAAGCCGTCATGAACGGAAATCTGGACAGTGTGCGAAGCCGGCGAAGGCGTGTCGCTGCTGCTGCTGAAGGTCACCGATCGGAGGAGCGCCTGGTAGGTAGCGAGACTAGCCGGGCCGGTGAAGATCAGTCGGCCAGTCGTCGGGTCGTAGGTGGCCGCAATGCCATCGACAGTGGCATAGTCTAGTTTGTCGCCAATCATGAAGCCAGTCACTGTGACCGTGGCGCCCATCAACGTGGGGGAGTCCACGTCGCCCAACGTAGCATCGGCGGCGACAGCCACGGCACCGGCGTCCTCAATGAAGGTCACTGACCCGAATGTGCTGACCCGGGGCGTGTCATTGGTGCCGTGGATGGTGACGGTGACAACCTGGCTGGCGGACCCATCGAAACTCCAGGCGACGAAACTGTCGGTCACCGTCTCCCCTTGGCCGATGGCCTGAATGCGAGGATCGGTATTGTCGGCACGGTAGGTCCAGCGCCCGGAGGCGTCTAGGACGAAGTCGCCATAGCCGTTGTCGCCAGCGACGGACGCGGGACGGAACGCGGCCTCGCCCGGGTCGTCATCGGCGATGGTCAGCTGACCGTCGGCACGCAATTCAGCGGAGGTCAGACGGATGTTGTCGATGCCGAAGTCCTGCTGCGTAAAGTCGCCTTCCAACGTCGTGCCGAAACCGACCGTCAGGCTGTCGCCCGCACCATCGATGATGAGTTCCACATGGTAGACGCTGTCGCTCGTCGGATTTCCGACCAGATCTCCGCCGGCGGCCAGCGTGATGACATAGCTGCCGGTGAGACCGCCAGCTGTGACGAAGCTGCCCGAAGCATTGGCCTGCCAGGCCGAGGGCTGGAAATCAAACGCGTCCCCATTGTCGAGAAAGATGATGAACTTTTCGTCCGACCAGGCGTCGATCCTGAGGAGATCGAAGCTGAGTTCAAGCCGCCCGGCATCGAGCGTGTCGAAGGTCTTCGAGACCGACTGCTCGCCAGGAACGCGGCCATATTCGCTCAGAAAATCGCCGGCTCTGTCGTCCCAGTTGATGAAGGCATTCTCCCCCCAATCGAGTTCGTCGGCGCCCGTGAAAGTTTCGTGAATGCCCGGCAAAGCGTCTTCGGTGATCGCGCCGACGCTGACGCCGCCGATGCTGGCGACATTGTTGATAGGTCCCTGCGGAGGGAGGTCCAGTGCAAGATGGGGC
>JAEZKB010000178.1 GCA_023415605.1 Pseudomonadota bacterium | reverse complement strand
GGACCTACGAGGCCAACCTCAACGTCGTCACCGTCACCCGGCAGATGCTGGGCCAGACGATCAACATTCTCCGCGGCTGAGGACTTTTCTAGATGGCAGGCATTCCCTTCAACGCTGCAACCGCCGCCTACGGGCAGGTGCAGAAGCTTGCGGGCCAGGCGCCCAAGCCGCAGACCGACATGCTGGCCTCGAACGGGCAGGGCAACGACTTCGCCAAGATGCTGGCCAGCCAGGTGCAGGGCGTCGTCGATGCCGGCAAGGTGGCCGAGACGCAGTCGATGCAGATGGTCAACGGCAAGGCCGACATGGTCGACGTCGTCACCGCCATGTCGCAGGCTGAGCTCGCCATGGAAACCATGGTCACCGTCCGCGACCGGGTGATCTCGGCCTATGAAGAAATCATGCGGATGCCGATCTAGCCGCGGCTGACATCGTCCGCGAATCCGTCCCGTAGTGGATGGCCATGGAGTAGGGTCCCGATGACCGGAGCAGAAGTTCTCGACATCGCCCGTGACGGCATCTGGGTGCTGATCATGATCTCGGCACCGATGATGCTGGTCGGCCTGCTGATCGGCGTCGTCATCGCCCTGTTCCAGGCGCTCACCCAGATCCAGGAAATGACCCTGGTCTTCGTGCCCAAGATCATCGCCATCTTCGTCACCATGCTGCTGACGCTGCCCTTCATGGGCGCCACCATGCAGGGCTTCATGAACCGCATCGCCGACATGATCATCGTGGGTGGCTGAGGCTAGCCGATGATCTCCCTCAACTGGCTGCCCGAGACGGCCTTCCTCTACATCCTGATCTTCGCCCGCGTCGGCACGCTGCTGATGCTCTTGCCCGCGCTCGGCGAGCAGGTGATCCCGGCCCGCATGCGGCTGACCTTCGCGCTGGCCTTTACGCTGGTGCTCTATCCGCTGATCACGCCCGGGCTGCCGCGGCTGCCGACGGACATGGCCGATGTCATCGCGCTGCTCTTTCATGAGCTCATCATCGGCCTGATCCTTGGCGGTATCACCCGCTTCATCATGATGGCGACCCAGGTCGCGGGTGCCATCATCGCCTTTCAGGCCGGCCTCTCCGCCGCCATGGCGGCTGACCCCAACAATGGCGGCATCCAGGGCGCCATCATCGGCAGCTTCCTGAGCTTCCTTGGCATCGCGCTGATCTTTGCCACGGACCTGCACCACGTGGCGCTCTCGGCCGTACACGACAGCTACATGATCTTTTCGCCCACCGATCCGCTGATGTTCGGCGACGCCCTGCAGATGGCGATCCAGGCCGCCGCCAGCGCCTTCGTCATCGGCGTGCAGATGTCGGCGCCGTTCATCGTCTTCGGCCTCGTCTTCTACCTGGGCATGGGCATCCTGGGCAAAATGATGCCGCAGCTGCAGGTGTTCTTCGTCGCCATGCCGGCGACGATCGGCGTGGGTCTTATCCTTCTCGCGCTACTCCTCACCATGATGATGGGTTGGTACCTCACCCATTTCGAGAGTGCGCTGGCGATGCTCCGGGGGCTTGGTCGGTCAGCGACGAAGCCCCGGAACAGGAATCCAAACCAGAAGACCCCTCGCATAAGAAACTCGAGGACGCCCACAAGAAGGGCGACGTGGTCAAAAGCCAGGAGGTCACCACCTGGTTCACGCTCTCCGGCTCGGCGCTGATGTTCATGATGCTGGCGCCCGGCACAGCGGCTTCGCTCAGCGACAGCCTCAAGGGCCTGATCGCCAATGCAGACATGTACGAGGTCGGCGGCGCCGCCTTCGGCTCGATTTTCTGGCAGGTGATGGGCGCGATCCTGCTCGTCGCCGTCATCCCGATGATCGTCGTCGCCGTCTTCGCCACCGCCGGCAACCTGGTGCAGCACCGCCCGCTGGTCTCGGTCGATCCGATCAAGCCGAAATTCTCGAAGGTTTCGCCGCTCGCCGGCGCCAAGCGCCTCTTTTCCAAGGAGGCGCTCGTCAACTTCGCCAAGGGGCTGGTGAAGCTTTCGGTGGTGAGCGGCGTGCTCTGGTTCGTGCTCGCGCCGGAAGTGAACCAGGCCGAGGTCATGATCACCGCCGACGTGGCCATGATCCTCCAGGATTTCGTCGACCTCGGCATCAAGATCTTCGCCGCGGTGATCGCCGTGGTCACCATCATGGCGATCGGCGACTACGTCTACCAGCGCAACCGCTGGTGGAACCGGCAGAAGATGACGGTCCAGGAGACCCGCGACGAATACAAGCAGATGGAAGGCGACCCCAAGGTCAAGGGCCGCATCCGTCAAATCCGCCAGGAGCGCGGCCGCAAGCGCATGATGCAGGCCGTCCCCGAAGCCACCGTGGTCATCACCAACCCGACCCACTTCGCAGTGGCGCTCAAATACGACCGGCAGATGTCGGCCCCGGTCTGCGTCGCCAAGGGTGCCGACGCCATCGCCTTCAAGATCCGCGAGATCGCCAAGGAAGCAGACGTCCCGATCGTCGAGAACCCGCCGCTCGCCCGCGCCCTCTACGCGACCGTCGAGGTCGACGACGTCATCCCGACCGAGCACTTCAAGGCGGTCGCCCAGGTCATCGGCTACGTCATGCGGCTGCGCGACAAATCCGGCTGGCGGGCAGGGGCGTAGGTGAGGTTCGCACCAACACCACAGCAGCCCTCATGGTGAGCTCCATCGAACCACGAGGGCGTGGAGCGTTTACCGCCTGCACATCACCGTAGCAAGGCTGCACCGCCCGCGCATTTCCCGGGCGTGGATAAGTGCCTTTCTCTCCCCTCGCGTGCGGCCATTTGCTAGGACTTTATGCGGGGTCTGATTCGCCCCGCGCAGGAGCATCGACGACCCGGATGGCCATCACGCCGCTTGACGAGGACAGCTATCCCGATCCGCTGGTGAGCCGGCCGCGCAGCGCTGCGGGTCTGTGGCGTGTCGTGGCGCTCGCCGCCTTCTTCATCCTCATCGCGGTCGGCGTCTCGACGCTGGGCGAGTACATCCCGCCCGACCTGATCCTGGTCTTCCTTGGCCTGCTCGCCGTGGTCGGCGTCTTCTGCCTCTTTGCCATCGCAGCCGGGCTCTTCCGCTTCGCCTCCAGCGATGAGACCCGCACCGTCTCGCGCGCCATCGTCGACAGCCTGCCCTATGGCGCCGTGGTCACCGACCGCGAAGGCAAGATCAGCTACGTCAACGCGCAGTACGGCACTTTTCCGGGGAGCCTCACCGATGGCGTGCCGGTGGGCGTGCCGCGGCTCTTTGCCGGCCAGCCCGAGGCGAGCGAGGCCGTCTATCGCCTCAGCCGCGCCGCCCGTGATGGCCGCCCGGCCTCCGAGGACATCCGCCTCGTCGGCGGGCTCGGCGGCGCCATGGGCGGCAGCACCAAGCCGTTCTGGTACCGCGTCATGGTCCGCGCCTTGCCGCCGGTAGAAGGCTCGGACAAGCCGCTAGTGCTCTGGTCCGTCGAGGACATCACCCGCGACCGCGAGAAGCAGGACAACACCTTCCTCGAACTGCAGCGCGCCATCGATTATCTCGATCACGCGCCGGCCGGCTTCTTCTCGGCCGACTCCAAGGGTTCGGTGCAGTACCTCAACTCGACCTTGGCCGACTGGCTGGGCTACGACCTCGCCGAGTTCGACTTCGACCAGATCAAGCTCGACGATATCGTCCGCGGCGATGGCGCGAGCCTCCTGATGCGGGGCAGGGGTGACGGCGAGATCCGCACCGAGATCATCGATATCGACCTCGTGCGCCGCAATGGCACCAGTTTTCCGGTCCGCCTCCTCCATCGCGCCGCCCGTCTCGCCGACGGCGAACTGGGCGAAACCCGCACCCTCGTCCTCGACCGCCGCAGCGGCACCAATGAGGAAGAGGCGCTGCGCGTCTCCGAAATCCGCTTCTCGCGCTTTTTCAACGACACGCCCTTTGCCATCGCCGCGCTCGATGCCGAAGGCCGCATCGTGCGCACCAACGCCCCGTTCAGCCGCATCTTCGGCTGGCAGGGCGGCGAACAGACCATCGAAATGCAGCCGATGGCCGATCTCATCGCCGAGCCCAACCGCGAGCGCTTCCGCGAAGCGATTGCCGCGGCGCTGGCCAACAAGTCGACCATCGAGCCCGTCGACGCGCTCCTCGCCCGGGAGGGGGACCATGCCGTCCGCCTCTATGTCTCCGGCTCGGAAGAGAGTGCGCATTCGCCGGAGCGGGTGAATGTCTACTCGCTGGACATGACTGACCAGCGCAAGCTCGAAGCGCAGTTCGCCCAGGGCCAGAAGATGCAGGCGGTGGGCCAGCTCGCCGGCGGTGTCGCGCACGACTTCAACAATGTGCTGACCGCCATCATCGGCTTTGCCGACCTGCTGCTGTTGAAGCACAAGCCGGGCGATCCGTCGTTCAACGACCTGATGGCGATCAAGAACAGCGCCAATCGTGCCGCCGGCCTCACCCGGCAGTTGCTGGCCTTCTCGCGCCGGCAGACGCTGCGGCCGCAGCTCCTCGAAATCACCACCCATATCGACGACCTGACGGTGCTCTTGAAGCGCCTAATCGGCGAGCAGATCACGCTGGACGTCGATCACGGCCATGCCATCTGGCCGGTCAAAGCCGACCTGGTGCAGCTCGAACAGGTGGTGGTCAACCTCGTCGTCAATGCCCGCGACGCCATGCCGAATGGCGGCAAGATCACCATCCGTACACGCAACGTCACTGAGAGCGAAGCGGCTGGCATGACCTATACCGGCATGCCGGCGGCCGATTACGTGCTGATCGACGTCGAGGACACTGGCACCGGCATGCCGCCCGAAATCCTCGAAAAAATCTTCGAGCCGTTCTTTTCCACGAAAGAACTCGGTAAGGGCACGGGGCTCGGCCTCTCGACCGTCTACGGCATCATCAAGCAGACCGGCGGCTTCATCTATCCCGAGTCCGTTGTCGGCAAGGGCACGACATTCAAGATCTTCCTGCCACGGCACGTTCCCGCCGAGGGCGAAGTCGTCGCCAAGCAGGTAGCCGCCCCGGTCAAGGATCTCACCGGTCACGAGCGCATCCTCCTCGTTGAGGACGAGGACAATGTGCGCGTCTTCTCCGCCCGCGCACTCCGCACCACCGGCTACGAGGTATTCGAGGCAGCGTCCGGCGACGAGGCGCTCGATGTGCTCGAAGACGAGAACTACGAGATCGACCTGATGATCTCGGACGTGGTCATGCCGGAAATGGACGGCCCGACGCTACTCACCAAGGTGCGCGAGCGCATGCCCGACCTCAAGGTGATCTTCGTTTCCGGCTATGCCGAGGAGAACGTCCGGCAGGACATCGCCGACAACCAGAGCGTCGAATTCCTGCCCAAGCCGTACTCGCTCGACCAGATCAACTCCAAGGTCAAGGACGTGCTCGGCAAGATCAGCGACTAGCGGCGCGGCCCGGCTGCGCCTATATGCGGGGCAGACCAGCCGGGATCATTCGCCATCGACACGCCGCTCTCCAAGCCCGATCAGTTTTTCGCCACGCTGCAGGCCGCCTTCGATGACGGCAGCCTGGTGAAGCTGGCGTTGCGCGCCTACCAGGGCGACCACGAGTCGCTCAAATCGGTCGATATCAAGCCGGCGCTGATCAAGCGGCAGAAGCAGCTGAGCTTCACCTGGCACCACAAGACCCGCGACATCGTCAAGAACCACGACTGGGACGAGTCGCTCGAAACCCTGCGCGGTATCGTCGGCATCGAGTTCAACCTGGCGCAGCTCTTCACCACCACCGGCGACTGGAGCCTCGACTTCCAGGGCAAGACGCCGCGCCTCAAGCAGACGGCCGCGACGCAGACGGCCCCCGTTTCGCTGTCGCATGACCGGACCAAGCAGCGCGCCATCCCGGCCGGTAAACCGTGGCTGCGCGAACTGGGCGTCACCGATACCCATGACAAGGTGATCCCTTCGGCCACCGACAAGTTCCGGCAGATCAACCGTTATGTCGAAATCCTCGGGCCGCTGCTCAAATCCATCCGCGCCGACAAGCTGCGGCGGATCGTCGATATGGGGGCAGGCAAGGGCTATCTCACCTTCGCTGTCGCCGATTATCTCGCCAATACACTGAACTCATCGGCCCAGGTCGTCGGGGTCGAAATGCGGCCCGATATGGTGGCGTTGGGCAATGAGGTCGCCGGCAAGACCGGGCTCCAGAACCTCAGCTTCGCGCAGGGCACCATCGGCGACTATGACAGCGCCGGCGCCAGCGTGCTGATCGCGCTCCATGCCTGCGACACGGCAACCGACGACGCCATTGCCAAGGGCATCGCGGCCAATGCCGAGCTCATCGTCGTCGCGCCCTGCTGCCACAAGCAAATCCGCCGGGAGATCGAGACCGCCAATGCGGCGACGCCGCTCGACTACCTTCTCCGCCATGGCATCTTCACCGAGCGGCAGTCCGAGATGGTGACCGACGGCATCCGCGCGCTGGTGCTCGAATACTTCGGCTACAGCACCAAGGTCTTCGAGTTCATTTCCGACCAGCACACGCCCAAGAATGTGATGATCGTCGGCGAACGCACTGGCAGGGCGGGCGACCCGAAGGTGCTGGAAAAGATCGCGGGCGCTAAAGCCTTCTTCGGCATCCGCACTCACTATCTGGAGACGGTTACCGGGCTCTAGGCCGTTTGGCCGTTGAGCAGCGGCGTCCCCGGCTCCACCAGCTTGCGCTCGGCCAGTGCCGTCCAGAACTCGGCCGGAATCTTGGTGTTCCACCAGGCCAGGGTACCATCGAGTTCGGCGATCGACTTTGGCCCGGTCAGCACGTTACAGACGGCCTGATGCGCCAGCGGGAACTGCAGGGCCGCGGCGCCGATCGGCACGTTCCACTCTTTGCAGAAGTCCTCGAGCGCCTTCACCCGGGCGACGATCTCGGCCGGCGCGGCGCCGTAGTTCCACTTGCCCGTCCCCATCAGCGCACCGCCATTGAACGGGGCGCCGGCGATCACCGAGGCGCCCCGCTTCAAGCAGGTTTCGAGGAAGCCCAGCGAGGTCTGTTCGAGCAGGGTATAGCGGCCGGCGAGTAGGAAGACATCCCAGTCGCCGATCCCCAGCGCCTCGAGCTGCACCTCCCATTCGTTGGTACCGAGCCCGATGGCCGCGCAGACGCCGGAATTCTTGAGGTCGGTCAGAGCGCGATAGCCGCCATCGACTAGCTGCTGCCAGAGCGTGGCGTTGACCTCCGCGCCATGGGTCATCACGCCAATGTCGTGCACCAGCAGGATGTCGACCTTGGACAGTCCGAGACGCTGGAAGCTGTCCTCCACCGACCGCATGATCCCGTCATAGGAGTAGTCATAGACCTGCTCGAACGGGAACGGCTTGACCCAGTTGTGGGGGTACTCGCGCTCGCCTTCGTGACGGATGGGGCGTAGCCGGCGGCCGACCTTGGTCGACAGCACATACTTTTCCGGCCGGAAGCGCAGGGCGTCGCCGACCAGATGTTCGGCGCGGCCGTAGCCATACTGCGGGGCGGTGTCGATGTAATTGATGCCGACGTCGAGCGCGTGGCCGATGGTGTCGCGGGCCTGCTGGTCGGGCACTTCCTGGAAGATGCCGGCGGCGGTCGCGGTGCCGCAGCCAAGGGTGGTCATGCGCAGGTTCGTCCTGCCGACCTGACGGGTTTCGAATTCCTGCTTGGCAGCCATGACGCACTCCGTGAGATGAACGGCGCGATACCTGACATGTTAGCTGGAAACGTTCAACGGGGCTTTCGGCTTAGGCCAAAAAGAAAGGGGCGCACCCGAGGACGCGCCCCCTCCGTCCAGGTCCGCGTGTTACTTCTGGATGCAGGTATCCGCCGTGTCCTTGGTGCACTCGTCGAGGCCCGTGAACACCGGATCATCGACAGCCTTGCCTTCGATGAGGTCGATCATCACCTTGGGCGCCAGGTAGCCCATTTCGAACGGCCGCTGGCCGACGAGAGCGGTCACGAGGCCTTCCTTGGCGATGGCGACTTCTTCACCGATGGTGTCGGCGGCCACGATCACGAACTCACCCGAGGCCAGCTTGTCGGCCATCGGCTTGGTGAAATCGCGGTAGGGCTGCGGCGCCATGAACAGCGGCCAGCCGCCCATGATGCCGAAACCCTTGAGGTCAGGGTTGGCGGCGAGGATGTCGGTCATGGCCTGCACGCCCTTGACGCCATCGTCGTTGGTGAACACCGGGCAGCCCGAGACTTCGGTGAAGCCACCTTCGCCGGCGAGAGCGGCGAGGCCCTTCTGGCCGGACACGGCGTCACGGAAGCCCTGCGCACGCTGCAGGATGTTGTCGGCTGCCGGGTTGCCCTGGATGGTGCAGACCTTGCCGCCGTCGGGCGCCTGTTCCTTGAAGTATTCACCCAGGCGGTAGCCCATGGTGTAGTTGTCGGTGCCCAGGTAGGTCTTGCGCAGGCTCGCGTCTTCCTTGGTCAGGTCGGCGTCGAGCGTCATGACCGGCACGGACGGATTGGCGGTGCGGATCGTCTGGGCGATCAGCGGTGCGTTGGACGGCGAGATGGCAATCGCGGCCGTCGTCGGCTTGCTGAGCATGTCCTGGACGATCTGGGCTTCGCCGGCTTCGTCAGAGGTCGAGGCCGGGCCAGTGTAGAAGCACTCGTACTCGGAGTCGGCGTTCTCGCCGTTCCACTTCTGGCAACCCTGGTTGATCGACTCGAAGAAGGCGTTGTCGAGGCCCTTGACCACGATCACTAGCTGCTTCTTCTGGGCCATGGCCGGGCTGACGGTGAACGCCAGTGCCGCGGCCGCGGCAAGCATAATAAGACCCTTCATTCATTCCTCCCTTTGGCAGGAGGAGCAGGCATACTGTCCCGGCCCGCTTTTGCGAGCCGATGACTTTGCCGTTCCTCCCCGCTAATAAGCTAATAAGGGTCTAGTTCTGCCGTCAACGAAAAATCGTACTTATTTCTTTCGCAGGTGCGTTGACGCAAAATCCGCCATCTGCATAAGGTCCCCTCAAGGGTTCTGCCTGGGGAGGAGAGCCGAAAGTGGTCCGTTGTCCCATCCGCCCGGCTCCCGGGTGGTGGCGATCGGCTATCCGCTGGAGGCAGAAAAACACATGCCGCTTCTAGAGCTTGCAAATATTTCCAAGCATTTCGGCGCCATCCAGGCGGTGAACGATGTGTCGTTCACCATCGAGCCGGGCGAGGTCGTCGGACTGATGGGTGACAACGGCGCCGGCAAGTCGACGCTGGTCAAGATGATCGCTGGCAACTTTCAGCCCAGCAGTGGCCGCCTGCGGATGCTCGACCAGGACCTGGTCATGCACAAGCCGCTCGATGCGCGCCGCAATGGCATCGAAATCGTCCATCAGGACCTGGCGCTGTGCAACAATCTCACCGCCGCGGCCAACGTGTTCCTCGGCCGTGAATTGCGCCGTAAGGTCGGGCCATTTCCGGTGCTCGACTATGCGGGCATGTACAAGCGGGCCGGTCAGCTCTTCGCCGAGCTCAAGTCCGAAACGCGGCCGCGCGATCTCATCAAACAGATGTCGGGGGGCCAGCGTCAGGCCGTGGCCATCGCCCGCACCATGCTCTCGCAGGCCCGCCTCGTGCTGATGGACGAGCCCACTGCCGCCATTTCCGTGCGACAGGTGGCCGAGGTGCTCAACCATATCCGCCATCTCAAGGAGCAGGGGATCGCCATCATCCTCATCAGCCACCGTATGCCCGACGTGTTCTCGGTCTGCGACCGCGTCATCGTCATGCGCCGTGGCCGCAAGGTCGCCGACAAACGCGTCGCCGAGAGTTCGCCCGAGGAAGTGACCGGTCTGATCACCGGCGCCATCGAGAAGGTCTAAAGCCATTATGTCCGTTAGCATCGAACAGGCGGTCGCGCAGAAGCAGCACAGTTGGTTCACCTTGCTGCTCAACAGCCAGGTATTCTGGGTGTTCTGCGCCATTATCGTGGCCTGCATACTGCTCTCCATGGCGTCGCCGGCCTTTGCGACGCCGAGCAATCTCTTCAACATCACCCGCAACTTTACCTTTGTGGCGATCATCGCCCTGGGGATGACGCTGGTGATCATCACCGGCGGCATCGACCTCTCGGTCGGCTCGGTACTCTGCCTCTGTTCCATGGTGCTCGCCGTGGTGATGCATGCGGGCTACCCGATCGGCGTGGGCATCACCGCCGCCATCCTCACCGCGCTCGTCGTGGGTGCCTTCAACGGCGTGCTCATCGCCTATCTGGGTTTTCCGCCATTCGTCGTGACGCTGGGCATGCTGTCGATCGCGCGCAGCCTTGCCATGGTGGCCTCCAACAATACCGTGGTGTTCCAATTCGGTCCCGATCACGACGCGCTCTTGGCGCTTGGCGGCGGCAACACCTTCGGCATCGCCAATCCGGTGCTCTATATGATCGTGCTGGCGCTCATTACGGGCTTCGTCCTGCGCTGGACCCGCTTCGGGCGGCACGTCTTCGCCATTGGCGGCAACGAGCACGCCGCGGAGCTTTCGGGTGTGCCGGTCAAGCCCATCAAGGTCGCCGTCTACATGATCTCGGCCCTCTCGGCCGGTATTGCCGGCATCATCCAGACCGGCTGGCTGGGCGCCGTCACCACCAATATCGGTTCGGGCATGGAATTGCAGGTCATCGCCGCGGCGGTGATCGGTGGCGCCAGCCTTGCCGGTGGCATCGGTACGGCCTTCGGCGCCCTGGTCGGCGCGGCGCTGATCGAAATCATCCGCAACAGCCTTGGCCTTCTGGGCATCAATGCCTTCTGGCAGGGTACCTTTATCGGCGCGGCGATCATCTTTGCGGTGCTGTTCGAGCGGGTGCGGAGCTGGCGTTCGACCGAGTGACAGACGACAATCTGCCGCGTAGGACGGTCCGCACTGCATTTGCCTCCGCGCTGATGTGCGGAGCATAGTGACGACACCGACTACGAGGGCAGCCGACGTCCGTGCCACAGACCAGCGCCAATTACGACTACGCCGCCTCTAGCCCGGCCCGTTCGCACACTGCCACTGTGGTGCGCGAACTGGGCCTGGGGATCGTCGCCGGACGCCATCCGGAAGGCAGTATCCTGCCGGGCGATGCGGAGCTCATGGAGCGCTTCGCCGTCTCCCGCACCGTGTTGCGCGAAGCGCTCAAGATGCTCGCCGGCAAGGGGCTGGTGCAGGCCAAGGCCCGCATCGGCACGCGGGTGCGCCCGCGCACCGAGTGGAACCTCTTCGATCCCGACGTGCTGATCTGGCACGCCCGCAACGGCTTCGACGACGAGTTCCTCTCTTATTTGGGCGAAATGCGCATGGCGGTCGAGACCGAGGCGGCCGCCTTGGCTTCGGCGCGGCGGACGCCCGACCAGCTTGAGAACCTCTACGGCTGGGTCGACAAGATGGCCGAGGCGCATTCGTCAGCCGCCGATTTCGTCCAGGCCGACCTCAACTTCCACCTGGCCGTAGCCGCAGCCGCGGCGAATCCCTTCCTCACCTCGATCTCGACGCTGATCGAAGTGGCGCTGGTCGCCATGCTGACCATCAGTTCGCCCGTCGAGGATACCGACCAGCACGCGTCCTCCGTTGCTGCCCATCGCGCTATTGCCGACGCCATCGCCGCTCGCAATGCCGACCTGGCCCGCGACGCTATGCGGACAGTGATCAACCAGGGTCTCGACCGCCGCAACCGTAAGCTCGGCTAGACAGTCTGGATCGACTGGGCCGGCTCGGGCATTCTTCCTCCGCCCGAAGCGACGGAGATTTCGAATTCAGAAGCGGGACATCGAGCGCCTGGAGCGCATTCTCGGCCTCCTCGCCTCGGACCACGATGGCGAACGCGCCGCCGCGGCGCTGGCCGCCAGCGCCTTCATCGCTAAGCACGACCTCAGTTGGCATGACGTCATCGAGGGCAGGGCCCTCGGCCCCAGGGCGGCTGCCGCACTGCGCCGTGAGATCGGCATCGACTATCTCGAAGCCGCGGAGTCTCGCATCCGCCAGCTTCGCTCCCATAACGATACCCTCGAACGGCAGATCAGCCGCCTCAAGACCCAGCTCGAGGCAGCCAAGGCTGCAGCGAAGGTAGAGGGCTAGCTCTCTGGGTCAGTTCTTCAACACCGCCGTCGCCTCGATCTCGATCAGGTAGTCCGGGTTGGCGAGCCCACTCACGAACAATCCCGTCACCAGTGGCGGGTTGGTGCGCTGGCCCCAGACCTTCATCCATTCGCCGAAACCGGCACGAAGGTCCTGGCCCTCCTTCATGTAGATCTTCACCTGGATGAGGTCGTCCACCGTGGCGTCGACGGCCTCGAGGCAGGTGACGAGGTTTTTCAGCGCCTGTTCGGTCTGCTTGGCGAAGTCGCCCTTGCCGACGATCTCGCCCTTGGCGTTGACGGCGTTCTGGCCGCCGATAATGGCAGTGCGGGCGTTCGCAGGCATGACGATCATCTGGGTGAATGCGGGGTTTGAATGCATGGCCTCGGGATTGATGCGTTCCACGGTCATGACGTCTCTCCTTTGCTCTTGGCGCGGTGCCGCGCCGCTTTCATCAGGTTTCCGCAGCGCTGCATCGTGCACCACTGCCGTTTGCCGCCACGCGAGTGGTCGACGAAGGTGAGCCCGCAGTTCGGGTTGGCACATTTGCGGAAGTGTTCGACTTCCTCGGTGCCGAAGAGGGCGATCGCATCGCGTGCGACGGTCGACATCACCTGCGAGAACGGTGCCCCATCGCGCCAGACGCGCTTGCCGTCGAGCCAGGTCGGCACGAGGTCTGGCGTCGCCGCGATGCGGGCGATGTGGTCGGCGGCCTGCTGCGGCGGCCGTTGCTTTTTCACCACCGCCTGCGAATAGGCCCAGAGGGCCTCGCGCAGCTCCCAGGCCGCCTGGCGCTCGGCTTCGGTCACGGTCGGACGGAAGCCGAGATCGGGCGAGGCTTCAGCCCAGTCTGCAACATCCTCGGGCGTCTGCCAGCGCTCAAATCGCGAGCGCCCATCGAGGCCGCCGGTATGGATGAAGTCGATCGCCAGCGTTCCGCCAATAAAGAGAAACCGCGGTGGCCAAGTCATCTGCTTCCCTTGTAACCGCCTTATGGGGTTATGAGGTCAATGTCCGGTCCCCGTCAAGGTTCCGGGGATGACAGCCGCAAAATCGGGGGGCACTGTCGAAACCGGCGAGCCGCCATCGACCAAAGGCAGCAAGGACGGAGACAAACGATGAGATACATGCTGCTGGTGCACCTCGATGTGGAGGAGATGTTCAAGCAGAGCCGGGAGGAATGGGCCCAGCTCGACCGCGATTCCCTCGCCTATGACGAGGAGCTGAAGCAGCGAGGGCACTACATCACCTCCTCGGCGCTACAGGATGCGAACTCGGCCGTGATCGTCCGCCGCAGCGGCGAGGGCATCAGCACCACCGACGGGCCCTTCGTCGAGACCAAGGAGCATCTGGGCGGCTTCATCTTCGTCGAGGCCCGCGACCTCAACCAGGCCATCGAGATCGCGGCCAGGATCCCGGTCGGCAAGTTCGGCGCCATCGAAGTGCGTCCGGAGCTCGTGATTGATCCCGACAGTCGCTGACATCGAGCGCATCTACCGCGCCGAATCCGGCCGCGTCCTCGCCAGCCTCATCCGCCTGCTCGGCGGCTTCGAACTGGCCGAGGAGGCGCTGCACGACGCCTTCGCTGCCGCGGCCGCGCAGTGGCCACGGGACGGGCTGCCGAACAATCCGCGCGCCTGGCTGGTCTCGGCCGGCCGTTTCAAGGCCATCGACCGGCTGCGGCGCAAGGCGCGGTTCGACCGGCAGGCGCAGGACGAGTTGAGCCGCCGGCTCGACGAGGAGATGGAGGAGGCCGCGCAGATGGAGGACGAGGAGGTGGCCGACGATGCCCTGCGCCTGATCTTCACCTGCTGCCATCCGGCGCTACCGGCCGACGCCCGCATCGCGCTTACCCTGCGCGAAGTCTGTGGCCTCACCACCGAAGAAATCGCGGGGGCTTTTCTCACCGCCACCCCGGCGCTGGCGCAGCGCATCGTTCGCGCCAAGGCCCGCATCAAGGATCTGAAGCTGCCCTACGAAGTCCCGGCGCTGAGCGACATGCCGGAGCGGCTCGGCGCGGTGCTGCGGGTGATCTACCTCGTCTTCAACGAGGGCTATTCTAACCACCGGCTCGATATTGCCGACGAGGCCATCCGCCTCGGCCGGCTACTCGCCGACCTGCTACCCGACGGCGAAACGTTCGGGTTGCTCGCCCTGATGCTGCTCAATGATTCCCGCCGCGCCGCGCGCCTCGCGCCCGATGGCAGCCTTATCCTTCACGCCGACCAGGATCGCAGTCTCTGGAATCGCGCCGAGATCGAAGAGGGTGAAACGCTGGTGCGCAAGGCGCTCACCATGCAGCGGCCCGGCCCCTATGCCCTGCAAGCCGCCATCGCGGCGCTGCATGCCGCCGAGACGACTGACTGGGAGGAGATCGTCCTCTTCTACGACCTGCTGCTCGACACTGCCCCATCACCGGTCGCAGCACTCAACCGCGCCGTCGCCATCGGCTTTGCCCGCGGCTTTGAGGCGGGTCTCGCCGCCATCGACACCGTCATTGCGCAGCTCGATACCTACCAGCCGGCGCACGCTGCCCGCGCCGACTTCCTCCGCCGCCTCGGCCGCGACGAGGAGGCCGCCATTGCCTATCGCCGAGCGCTGGCGCTTACCGCCAGCGACACCGACAAACGTTTTCTCGAGAATCGCTTACGCGAGGTTCTTGAGGCGTAACGCGAAGCGTCGTGCTCGGCCTAGAGTTGCTTCACCACCACCGGGCGGTCCTTGTCCCACGCTACGGAATTCCGCAGCGGCAGGCCGAACTGGCTTTCCTCGATCTCGAACACATCGCCGGCCTCGGTCTTGATGCCGTCGGCAAAGCTCAGCGTCGCGGTGCCGAACATGTGCACATGCACGTCGCCTGGGGTGCGGAACAGGTCGTACTTGAAGTGGTGATGTTCGAGGTTGGCGATGGTGTGGGACATGTTGTCCTCGCCCGAGAGGAACGGTTTTTCCCAGATCACCTTGCCGTCGCGCAGGATGCGCGACATGCCCGAGACATTGCGCGGCAGTTCACCGACACGAAGCTCCGGCCCGAAGGACGAGTGGCGCAGCTTCGAATGCGCGAGGAACAGGTAGTTCACCCGCTCGGTGACGTGGTCGGAGAACTCGTTGCCCAGGGCAAAGCCCAGGCGGAACGGCGTACCGTCCTTGCCGATCAGATAGATGCCGGCAATCTCCGGCTCCTCGCCGGCGTCCTTGGCGAAGGCGGGCGAGGGGATCGGGGCTCCCGGTGCCACTACGGTATGGCCATTGCCCTTGTAGAACCATTCGGGCTGCACGCCGACTTCGCCCGGCGCCGGCTTGCCGCCCTCGAGGCCCATGCGGAACATCTTCATCGAATCCGTCAGCGGTGCCTCGGCGGCCTGCTGGTTCGACTTGTGCATGGCGTCGCGCGTCGAGGCCGAACCGAGATGGGTCAGGCCCGTGCCGGTGACATAGAGGTGGGCCGGATCGGGATGGTCGATCGGCGTCAGCAGCCGGCCTTCCTTGGCCAGTGCTTCGCGGTCGACGGTTTTGCCGAGGCCCTTCTCCTTGACCAGGGCAGCGAGGCCGACGCCACGGTCGGCTGCCTCGCGCGCCAGCGAATAGACGCTGCCGGCGCCGGTCACGACATTCGTCGTTCCGCCCTCCGTCACCGCGACCGCACGCGCGCCGTTATCGTCCTGGAACTGGATGAGATGCATAGCAGACCCCTCGAATTGGCTTTTGCGGCATTTCAGACATCACCCGCCAAAACGCAAGCGGGAATTAGTATGACTTTTGGATGGTTGCCGTCCGCGCAGCTCACGGGGAACGACGCTACTGGCGCGACAGGAGAGGAGCCGTTCCCGCTCGAACCGCGACACACACGTGACCATCACATGATGAAAGTTCATGGCCCGCGCTTAGGCTCCGCGGGTCACTTTGTGATGCATACCGTTGGACTTCTTCGTCAGCTTTGCGTCATCCGCCGTTCAGAATTTCGGCAATCCATTCAGACCCTTGTCAGAAATCGCACCCGACTTATCCCCGCGCTTCGTGGCCGGGGTAGAGTCAGTCCATCGCTGCACCGAAAGCGAGATCATGACGAGTGATTGGTGCAGCGAGGCTGGGTGGGGGAGACGTCGGTCACCCCAAGCCAAGCCGGGGAGGTCTGACGGGTTTAGGTACCCCGTCGCCTTAATTTGCTGCCGTGATGGGGCTCGTGTTCGGCGCCATCTCAAGGGGTTCGACTGGAGAAACGCGAAGAGCGTGGTCTGGTCAGGACAAGGACCCTGCGGCGGTGGGGCATTCCGAACGAAACGCCCCGGACTTCCCCGGTGAATGTCAAAAATCCCGGTCACGACGGCGGAGCAGGGCCATCTCCCTGCAAAGGGATCTCGAACCATCGACGGGCCATGCTCCGCCGTTGTTCGCTTCTCATGCATCCGGAAGCCCATGGGCTGCCCGGCGCTTTGGCATGTTCTTTTCCAAACCAAAATGGTTCTTGACGAGTTGGAAACAAAATGAGAACAGAATGGGTACATTAAATGCACATCCACCGCGTGACCGAATCGTTGTCCGGCGCTGGCGGTTATGAAACAAGGGAGACCGACAATGGCTGCAAACGCCGCACTGCGCGTCGTAGAAGGTGGGTCCATGGACAAGGATAAGGCGCTTGCCGCCGCGCTGAGCCAGATCGAGCGCAATTTTGGCAAGGGCTCGATCATGAAGTTCGGCGAGGGCGCGATCCAGCAGATCGAGTCGATCTCGACCGGCTCGCTCGGACTCGACGTGGCGCTGGGCATCGGTGGCCTGCCGCGCGGCCGTATCGTCGAAATCTTCGGGCCGGAAAGCTCGGGCAAGACCACGCTCACCTTGCATGTGATCGCTGAAGCCCAGAAGGCCGGCGGCATCTGTGCCTTCGTCGACGCTGAACATGCGCTGGACCCGGTCTACGCCAAGAAGCTCGGCGTCAAGGTCGACGAGCTCCTCATTTCGCAGCCCGATACCGGCGAGCAGGCGCTCGAGATCGCTGACACGCTGGTGCGCTCCGGCGCTATTGACGTTCTGGTGGTCGACTCCGTCGCCGCGCTCACCCCCAAGGCCGAACTCGAAGGCGAAATGGGCGAGTCCCTGCCGGGTCTGCAGGCCCGCCTGATGAGCCAGGCCATGCGCAAGCTCACCGCCTCGATCTCCAAGTCTAAGGCCATGGTGATCTTCATCAACCAGATCCGCATGAAGATCGGCGTGATGTACGGTTCGCCGGAGACCACGACGGGCGGTAATGCGCTCAAGTTCTACTCCTCGGTTCGCCTCGACATCCGCCGCATCGGCGCGATCAAGGAGCGCGAAGAGGTCATCGGCAACCAGACCCGCGTCAAAGTGGTCAAGAACAAGCTGGCCCCGCCGTTCCGCCAGGTCGAGTTCGACATCATGTATGGCGAAGGGATCTCCAAGACGGGCGAGCTGCTTGACCTCGGCGTCAAGTCCGGCATCGTCGAGAAGTCCGGCGCCTGGTTCTCCTATGACAGCCAGCGCCTCGGGCAGGGTCGCGAAAATGCGCGCCAGTTTCTCAAGGACAATCCGCAGATCGCTGACGCCATCGAGCGCGGCGTGCGCGAGAGCTCGGGTGTCCTTGGCGAGGCGCTGCTGGTCGGTCCGGAAGGCGACGAGACCGCGGACAGCGACGAATAAGACCTGCCGGCTATGTCCGGTGCGGCAGCGGGCCCTAGACCCGCGCCGACAGGGAGGTTTGCCAGAGGGCGCCGGTCACACGGCGCCCTTTGTTTTTGGCGCGCAAATTGCCGCCAGTTCTTGGCATTGCTGGACAGAGGCGGGAGGCCCGCGATAGAAGGCCTTTCCATCATTTCGTGGCGGGGCCGAGGTCCCGCCTTTTGCTGCCAAGAAGAGTTCTCATGACGACGAGCGTGAACGACATCCGGTCCAGCTTCCTCGGCTATTTCGCCAAGAACGGACATGAGCAGGTGGCTGCGAGCCCGCTGGTGCCGCGCAACGACCCGACCCTGATGTTCGTCAACTCCGGTATGGTGCAGTTCAAGAACGTCTTCACCGGCGTCGAAAAGCGCGACTACACCCGCGCGACCACGTCGCAAAAGAGCGTGCGCGCCGGCGGCAAGCACAACGACCTCGACAATGTCGGCTTCACTGCGCGCCACCACACCTTCTTCGAGATGCTCGGCAACTTCTCGTTCGGCGATTATTTCAAGCCCGAGGCGATCGAGTATGCCTGGACGCTCCTGACCAAGGAGTGGGGCCTGCCCAAGGAAAAGCTCAGCGCCACCGTCTACACCGACGACGACGAAGCCTTCGACCTCTGGAAGAAGATTGCTGGCTTTTCCGAAGACAAGATCGTGCGCCTGGGCGCCAAGTCCAACTTCTGGCAGATGGGCGACACGGGCCCCTGCGGTCCGTGCTCGGAAATCTTCTACGACCACGGCGAGAAGTATTGGGGTGGCCCTCCGGGCTCGCCCGAGGAAGATGGCGACCGTTTCATCGAGATCTGGAATCTCGTTTTCATGCAGTATGAGCAGGCCGCTGACGGCAGCCGCACGCGTCTGCCCAAGCCATCCGTGGATACCGGCATGGGTCTCGAGCGCATCGCCGCCGTGCTCCAAGGCACCAACAACAACTACGAAATCGACCTCTTCCGCTCGCTGATCGACGCTACTGCCAGCCTGACCGGCACGCGTCTCGCCGGGCTCGAGGAGGGAAAGCTCGCTTCGCTGCGCGTCATCGCCGACCATCTCCGCTCGATGAGCTTCCTCATCGCCGAGGGCGTGCTGCCGTCGAACGAAGGTCGCGGCTATGTGCTGCGCCGCATCATGCGCCGCGCCATGCGCCACGCCACCCTGCTCGGCGCGCAGGACCCGGTCATCCACCGCATCGTCCCGACCCTGGTCAAGGAGATGGGCCAGGCCTATCCCGAGCTTGTTCGCGGCGAGACCCTGATCGAGGAGACCGTCCGCCTCGAAGAGCAGCGCTTCCTCAAGACGTTGAGCCGCGGCCTCGCTCTCCTCGATGACGCCAGCGCCAATCTCAAGGAAGGCGACATGCTCGAGGGCGTGACCGCTTTCAAGCTCTACGACACCTATGGCTTCCCGCTCGATCTGACGCAGGATGCCCTGCGCAGCCGCGGCGTCCATGTCGATCTCTCCGGTTTCGAAGACGCCATGGCCAGGCAGCGCGCCGAGGCGCGGAAGAGCTGGGCCGGCTCAGGTGAAACCAGCGAGGACAAGGTCTGGTTCGCGGTTGCCGACAAGGTCGGCCCGACCGAATTCCTCGGCTATGAGACCGAGACGGCTGAAGGCGTGGTTACGGCGCTCGTCAAGGGCGGCCAGATCGTCGACCAGTTGGTTGCAGGCGACGAGGGTTTCGTCGTCCTTAATCAGACCCCCTTCTATGGCGAGAGCGGCGGTCAGGTCGGCGATACCGGCACGCTCTCGGGCGACGGCAATGCTGCCGACGTGCTCGACACGGTCAAGAACAGCGGCGTTTTCGGCCACAAGGTGAAGGTCACGGCCGGCACGCTCAAGGTCGGCACCCCGCTCGGGCTGGTGGTCGATCACGCCCGCCGCTCGGCCATCCGCGCCAACCACTCGGCCACCCATCTTCTCCACGAAGCGCTGCGCCTCGTCCTCGGCGACCACGTTGCCCAGAAGGGCTCGATGGTTTCAGCCGACCGGTTGCGCTTCGATTTCGTGCACACCAAGCCGATCACCCCGCAGGAACTGGCGCAGGTCGAAGAGCTGGCCAACGACATCGTGCTGCAGAATTCCCCCGTCGAGACGCGCCTGATGGGCGTCGAGGAGGCCAAGGAATCCGGCGCTCGCGCGCTGTTCGGGGAAAAGTACGGCGACGAGGTGCGCGTCGTCTCCATGGGCGATCCCACAGGCAACGCGGTCGGCTGGTCGGTCGAGCTTTGCGGCGGCACCCATGTGCGCCGGACCGGCGATATCGGCCTCATCACCATCCTGGGCGATTCCGGCGTTGCTGCCGGTGTCCGCCGCATCGAAGCGCTGACCGCCAAGGGTGCCCGTCAGCATGCACGCGCCAATGCCAACCTCGTGGCCGCCGCAGCCGAAGTGCTGCGGGCCGGTCCGCATGAGGTCATCGGCCGCATCGAAGCGCTGCAGGACAACCTCAAAAAGTCCGAGCGCGCGCTGAACGAAGCGCAGAAGAAGCTGGCCATGGGTGGGGGTGGCGGCGCGGCAGCTCCGGCGGCTGAAACCGTCAACGGCGTCGCCTTTGTCGGCCGTTCCGTCAGCGGCGTCGAAGCCAAGGACCTCCGCGGGCTCGTCGATCTCGAAAAGAAGAAGCTGGGCTCCGGCATCGTCACGCTTGTGCTGGTGAGCGATGACGGCAAGGGCACGGTCGCCATTGGCGTTACCGACGATCTCACCGGCAAGCACTCGGCCGCCAATCTCATCAAGCTCGCGACTGCAGCACTGGGGGGGCAGGGGGGCGGTGGCCGCCCGGATATGGCCCAGGGCGGCGGCCCCGACGGCTCCAAGGCCGCCGACGCCATCGCCGCCGTCCGCGCCGCGCTCTGACGGGGAAGTTGCTCGTCCGCGACGAGGCCGGCTAGTCCTTCTCTGCGGGCGGCAGTTTGGCGTCGTCGCCGATCGGCGGGCTGGTCTCGGCGGTGACCGTCGCGGGTCCGGCACCGGCCGAAAGGCGCGAGAAGATGCGGATGCGGGTCTCATCCGAGATGACGTTGAGGATACCGCCGGTCGCCACCACGATGAGGCCGGCATAGCCGATCAAATCGGGGTATTCGTGGAAGAAGATGGCGCCGAACAGGATCGCCCAGACGATCTGGCTATATTGCCCCGGTGCGATCTGGCTGATCGGCGAGCGGCGCGTGGCAGCGATAAACAACAGGTTGCCGGTACCCCCAAGCCCCCCGATCGCCAGCAACAATGCGAATTCCTGCAAGCTCGGCCAATGAAAGTCGGGCAGCATCAGGATGCCGTTTGCCAGCACGATATACCCGAGCGGCAGGCCGATCAGGGTGACGCGTTTTTCCACCGGCGCGATCTTGCGCAGGACGGTGGTGGTCACCGCCCCCAGGATCGCTGACGCAAGCGCCGCCATGTGGCCACTGGTCAGCTCACGGAAGCCGGGGCGTACCACCAGCAGCACGCCGATGAAGCTGGCAGCGAGAAACAGCCAGCGCTGCCATGTCACTGTCTCGTTCAGCAGTCGGGAGGAGAGGAAAACGACGAAAATCGGTGCCAGGAAGGCGATGGAATAGGCCTCGGCCAGCGGGATATGGACGAAGGCGAAGATGATGCAGAGGTTGCCAATCAGGCCTGTCAAAGACCGGAGGTTGACTAGCCAGGGGTGACGCATGCGGAAAACGTGCCGCCAGTGCTCGCCCTTGGGTTTGGTGAAGATGGCCGGCAGGAACGAGAACAGCGCCGTCCAGAATGCGATTTCGAAGACCGACAGGCTGCTGCCGAACCCTTTGATAATGGCATCGCAGCACGAATAAAGGAGGTAGGCGGCAAGTGAAAAGACGACGCCGGCGGGCATCCGGGAAATATCCAGGCAACTAGGGACTCAGGAGGAGTGCCTACATGTCTTATGTCCTTACCGGCAGTGCGTCGATGGCACCATGCGCAAAAAGTCGGCCGGGCCACTCTGCGGCTATTGCCGGGCCGGTGAGATCGATCTTGTTGGTCCAGCGGGCGGCCGCCGTAGACGCCCAGATCACGTGGCGCCAGCGTGCCCTCCCCACGTGGGGAGAGCACCGTCGGCGTTGCGGGTTGAATAATGTCAACCGCAGCCGAGTTTGAGAGCCTGGAAGTCGGTCGCGCATTGAAGTTCACGCAACAGCGCGACCTCCTCGACGGTAGCCGCGGTGCCATCGGTCCGGCTGACAAACATGCGGACCACGGCAGCTGTGTCGCCATTGGCAAAGCCGAACCACTTGAACGGCGTGCCGTCGGCATAGGTGCCCTCGCGGACGAAGCCGGTAGCGTTGGCGCCGTTGTTGGTGAGGTTCAGCCCGAGAGCAGGATCGGCCACCGCCTTGTCGAACAGCAGCTTCGGCCCAGTCTGTTCGAACACCCAGATGTCGCCCAGCCGCGATACGCGACTATTGGCGCCCGACGACACGACTTCGAGCCGCGCGTCCATCATCGGCAACGCTGGCGGGAAGGCGGTGAAGTAGCGGTTTGAGAGGATGCTCATCTCGCCGGGCAGGTCGAGGCTATCGATATTGACGCCAACCGGCAGGAAGTAGTGGTTGAGCGGACCTTTCTGGAAGATGTCCTTGAGCGGGTTACGCCCAGCCCCGGCGTTGGACCACCCCCGCTCGACATTCCAATAGTTGGTGTCCGCAGCCATGGAGCCAGTGAGCGCGCCAGGAGTGAAATAGGTAGCCAGATGCATCTTGTCGGTCACGCCGGCCGCGGCATTGTCGAGCCCGCAGGACCCGACATTGAGCAGTTCTTCGCTCCAACGATAGCCCGAGACGATGTCGCCGGAGTCAGACTTGCCGAGTTCCTGGTAGGGCATGTCGAAGAAGTTGCGATAGTTGAGCGGGTCGCCACGCTCGGAGATGGCCAACAGACGCATGCAGGCGTTCTTTACCGCGTCGGGCAGGTCAGTGATCCAATCGCGGGCCGGTGTCGGGGGCAGGGCGGCCCGCACCAAATAGTAGTCGTCGGCATTGACGATGTCGTAGGTTTGGTCCGGCCCCATGCCCATCATGTAGTGGATGATTTCCGGATCGACGTTCCACTTGACCAGTTCGCGCACCATGAGCGACAGGCTGTCTCGTCCCTCGCCCATCAGGTCGGCGGCACCGCGCTGTTCCAGCGCCTCCAGGAACGAGGCTTCATCGCGATAGGGAGCATGGAAGCCGAGAATGGCGCCCGGCTCGATCTGCCGGTCTACATAAGTGCCGTAGCGCTGCATGCTCGAATAACCCGAGCCGCCCAGGAAAGCGAATGCGCAGGCCGAGTAGCAGTTCATGCCGCGTTCGAGCACGGTGGTGATGTGATTAGCGCGGAGGAAGTCCGCCAGCGCGAGGCCTTCGTAGTAGTTGCCGCCGGGGCCATTCATGGTCAGTACGGCGGTCGAGCCGCCATCGCTGCCGATGCATTCGAGCCGGCATTTGACGAAGCTATCATAGACCTGCTGCAACTGAGCGACGTCGCCAGCAATGGTCTCGCCCTCGTAGTGGATATGCGGCACCGGCTGAGCCGCGGAATATTGCATCGAAACAATAGAAATCTGCGCGGCCGTCGCCGCGGTCACGCCGGCCAGCACAGTCGCGGCCGCAAGCAGCAGTCTCAGCATTCGTTGAAGTCCCCCTGTCCTCTATTGCGAGTTCTACGGGGTAAGACGCCGCGGCAGCAATATTCCTTGGCGCTGCAGAGTGACTTTTGACCGACGGCCACGTGAACGCTGACTAGGCGAGGAGGTAGTAGAGCTCGATCACCTGCTGCGGCGGGTCGGTATTCCAGGCGTAACGCTCCCAGATGGCGCCGGTGAACGTCTCGCCACGATCCGCACACCAGGCCCGGACGGCGCGGTGGTAGGTCTCGACTTCGTAATGAGTACCGTGGAAGCTGGTGAATGCGGCCCGGCCGGCCGGCGTCTGGCCGTGGCGTAGCAGCATGTCCTCCTCAAACGGCTGGGCAATCTCCGGGCCGATCCGTAGTTCGGGTGCTGGCTCGACGAAGATTGCGTCGCCCGGAGCATGTGGGAAGTAGCCAATCTGCCAGCCAGTAGGCGGCAAATCCCGATTGCTGACTGTGGCCCAGACCGGCGAAGCCGCGGCGACGTCACTCACCATGTAGATGGTCGCATGCCGCGGCAGATAGGCAAAGTGGCGGGCGGCGCAGTCGACGATCTGGATCGATGGCGCCGCCATCGCCGTCAGGCCCCCATGGCCTTCTTCAGATTGGCATCGATGGCGTCGAGGAAGCCGAGCGTCGACAGCCACTTCTGATCCGGGCCGACCAGTAGCGCTAGGTCCTTGGTCATCACACCGCTCTCGACGGTGTCGATGCAGACCTGTTCGAGCGTGGAGGCGAACTTGGCCAGTTCGTCGTTGCTGTCGAGCTTGGCGCGGTGAGCGAGGCCGCGAGTCCAGGCGAAGATCGAGGCGATGGAGTTGGTCGAGGTCTCCTTGCCCTGCTGATGCTGGCGGTAGTGACGGGTCACCGTACCATGCGCGGCTTCGGCTTCCACAATCTTGCCATCGGGGGTCATCAGCACAGAGGTCATCAGGCCAAGCGAACCGAAACCCTGGGCAACGATATCGGACTGCACGTCGCCGTCGTAGTTTTTACAAGCCCAGACATAGCCGCCCGACCACTTGAGGGCCGAGGCCACCATGTCGTCGATCAGGCGGTGCTCGTACCAGATCTTGAGTTCATCGAACTTTGCCTTGTAGTCGCGGTCGAAGATCTCCTGGAAGATGTCCTTGAAGCGACCGTCATAGGCCTTGAGGATGGTGTTCTTGGTCGAGAGGTAGCAGGGCACCTTGCGGTTGAGCGCGTAGTTGAACGAGGCATGCGCAAAGTCAGCGATGGAGTCGTCGAGGTTGTACATGCCCATCGCTACGCCGGCCGAGGGAGCGTCGAACACTTCGTGCTCGATGACATTGCCGTCTTCGCCCGTAAACTTGATCGTCAGCTTGCCCTTGCCGGGGAACTTGAAGTCGGTGGCCTTGTACTGATCGCCGAAGGCGTGACGGCCGACGATGATCGGCTGGGTCCAGCCCGGCACCAGGCGTGGGACGTTCGACATGATGATCGGTTCGCGGAAGATCACGCCGCCCAAGATGTTGCGGATGGTGCCGTTGGGCGACTTCCACATCTTCTTGAGCTTGAACTCTTCGACGCGCGCTTCATCGGGGGTGATGGTGGCGCACTTGATGCCGACGCCATGCTTCTTGATGGCGTTGGCCGCGTCGACGGTCACCTGGTCATTGGTGGCGTCGCGGTTCTGTACGGAGAGGTCGTAGTATTCGATCTTGAGGTCGAGATAAGGCGTGATCAGCTTGTCCTTGATCGCCTGCCAGATGATGCGGGTCATCTCGTCGCCGTCGAGATCGACGACGGGGTTGGCAACTTTGATCTTGGCCATGCTGGACTCCTCGGTGGCAGCGTTATTTGCTGGCCCCGGCTATAGCACGAAACTTTGGTGATGGAAGGCACCGGGGGCTCGTGCTTTGGGGGCATAGAGCCGGTGGTACTTGACACCGTGCATATACACACTATTTCGTCCCCATGGCTGACGACTTCTCACTTTGCATGGTCTCGAACACGCGCAAGGCAGCGCGGGCGATCACCCGTCGCTACGACGCCTATGCGAGGCCTTTCGGTATTACCTCGACGCAGTTTTCGCTGATGGGGACGCTGCTGGAATCGGGCGAGCAGACCGTCAGCGAGTTGGCCGAGCAACGGGGTTTTGAGCGCACGACGCTTACCCGCAATCTCGACCGGTTGGAGACCATGGGGCTCGTCAAGTCGCGTCCCGCTGCGACCGGCAACCGCCGGCTCTGCAGCGTCACGGCGGAGGGCAGGACCCTGCTCGAGCGGATGCTGCCGGTCTGGCGGCAGGCCCAGGCGGAAGTTCGAGCTGAACTGGGCGCCAAGGCATTCGATCAGACTATCGCCACACTCAAGCGGCTCGCCGCTGTCTAGTTGTCACTGCGTTATCGCACCCGGCCGCGTCAGCGCCGTCACTTTTGTCCTGGAGAAGCCGATGAGCACCCAATCCGATCCTATCGTCGTTACCGGCATGGGCGTCGTCAGCCCGCTCGGCGTCAGCGTCGAAACAACGTGGAAGCGTCTGCTCGAAGGTCGCAGCGGCATCGTCAAGAATACCCGCTTCGATGTCTCCGCCTTTGCCGCCCACATTGCGGGTCTCGTGCCGAGCACAGCCGACGATCCCGAGGGCGGCTTCAATCCGCTGGTTGCGGTTGACGGCAAGGACGTCAAGAAGATGGACCTCTTCATTCAGTACGGCATGGTGGCCGCGCAAGAGGCGCTGAAGCAGGCCAACTGGTTCCCCGAGAACGAAGACGACAGGGCCGCCACCGCGACAATAATCGGCACTGGCGTTGGCGGTTCGCCGGTGATGGCGGAGGCGGCCAAGACCATCATCGAGCGCGGGCCGCGGCGCCTGTCTCCGTTCACCGTGCCTAGCTTCCTTGCTAACCTCGCCGCGGGTTGGATCTCCATCCGCTATGGTTTCAAGGGACCGATCGGCGCGCCGGTCACCGCCTGTGCTGCCTCGGCGCAGGCGATCGGCGACGGGATGCGGCTGATCCTCACGGGCGAGGCTGACGTCGCCATCGTCGGTGGCGCGGAGGGCTCGGTCGATCCGATCTCGGTCGGCGGCTTCGGCGCGGCGCGAGCGCTGGCGACGGAGTTCAATGAAGATCCAGCCTCTGCCTCGCGACCGTTCGACAGCAAGCGCGACGGTTTCGTCCTCGCCGAGGGCGCTGCGGTGCTCGTCATCGAGCGCCTCAGCCATGCCAAGGCGCGCGGCGCCGAGCCGCTGGCAATCCTCGCGGGCTATGGCACGTCGGCGGACGCCTATCACCTCACCTCCGGCGAACCCAGCGGTGCGGGGGCTCAGGTCACCATGCGCAATGCACTCAAGATGGCAAGGCTGTCGCCCGGCGAGATCGACTACATCAACGCTCATGCTACCTCGACGGCGGTGGGAGATGCAGCGGAGATCGCCGGCATCTCCGCCGTGTTCGAGAACCGTGGCAAGGACCTCGCGATCTCCTCGACCAAGTCGTCGACGGGGCACCTGCTTGGCGCGGCCGGTGCGCTTGAAGCTGTGTTCTCGATCCTCGCCATCCGTGACGGCATCGCGCCGGCAACGCGCAACCTCGTCGAGCCGGATGTCGGGCAGCAGTTCGATCTGGTGCCACAAACTCCCAAGAAGAAGACGATCCGCCACGCCCTCTCGAATGCTTTCGGTTTCGGTGGCGTCAACGCTGCGCTGGTGTTTTCGGCGATCTGACCGATTGGGACTCGGCATTTTTCGTCAGAGTCTTCTTCGGTTTCTCTGACTTGATGGGGCGCTGGGCGACCGCTTTCTCGGCAAAGCGTATCCAGTCGAGCAGTGTGTCGTCGTCCTCGATGACGTCCCCGTCGATCCAGAAGAAGCCGGACATCACCCGGCCATTGTGCACCATTGCGGTGGTGCCCGGCCGTGCCGCGGCGGCGTCGTGATTGTCCTTGCCGACCGAGATCAGGATGCTGCCGTCCTTCTTGCAGCCGACCAAGATGTGGCCGTTAAGCAAAAAGGTTAGGCCACCGAACATGTACTTCTCGGTGATACGTGGGTCTTCTCCCACGATCACGCGCACACGGTCGGCGAGGTGATCGATGGTTTCGGACTTCATTTCGCGGGCAGAGTCCTGACAAAGCGCTCGGCATCGTTGAGCCAGGCGACGAAGTCTGTGGCCCGGACGATAGCGTCGTCGTCCACCGTGACGAAGCCTTTCATCACCCGCTCGCCCATATGCATTTCCTTCGCGCCCGGTCGCGCCAGCACTGCGTGCATCTGATCGGGATCGACGCGGACCATCAGCGCGCCCTTTGAACTGACGCCGACCATCATATTGTCGTTGAGCATGAAGCCGACGCCACCGAACATTTTCTTCTCCTCTATGTCCGTCCGCGGGCCGAGCGCCAGGCGGATGCGTTCGGCCATGGCGTCCGATGCGGCGGACATCAGGTCGCCCCGGGCATGCGGTAGGTCTGATGCTGCGGCAGAGATTCGGCGATCACGTCCCAGTCTCGATGGGTGCGGGCGAAAAGCAACTGGTTCGGCTTGTACCACGGCAGGGCGGCCGCGCCGATCAGGCCCACTGGAATGGTCATCAATTCCATCCCCCGGCTCGACTGCGCGCACAGTGGCGTTCCGCATTCGGGGCAGAACCAGCGCGTGAAGATCGCTCCGGAATCGGCTGGTCGGCAATGTTTTTTGGTCACGCCGGCAATGGAAACGTCCGCGGCGCGGAGCAGAAATGCAGCCGTGTGACCGGTGCCCGAGGCTTTCTGGCAGTCTTCGCACGAGCACATGAACATCGACTTCACCTCACCAGCGAGACGAACCTCCACGGCGCCACAGGCGCAGTTGGCCACGAGGTCAACAATGGGGCGGGCAAGCTTCTCCATTGGCTTAGCGTGGCACGCATAATTGGTGCACCGCAAGTTGTGCCAAGCTTGGGCAAGGGGAGGGGTTGATCCGTTCGGCGCGGATGGCGTTAATCCGGCCTCCGAGGAGGATCAGCATGGCTTTCGTCCCGACCCTGCCCATCGAGACTGAACGGCTCAACCTGCGCGCTTTCACCCGCGGTGACGTGGATGCCGTATTCGCCTATCGCCAGCGCGACGATGTCGCTGCGTACCTCTTCGACGAGCCGATGAGTCGCGAGACGGTGGCGGAGGCCGTGCAAGCCCGCACCGTGCAGACGGCGTGGCATGAGGAGGGCGACAGGATCTTGCTGGCCGTCGAGCGCAAGCAGGACCACGCGATGATCGGGGAAGTGTCGCTGATCCTTCGCAACGAGATCGCCCGGCAGGGAGAGGTGGGCTACATCTTTCACCCCGACTATCACGGCTACGGCTACGCCACCGAAGCCGCACGCGGCCTGCTCGGCGTCGGCTTCGAGCAAGCCGGGCTGCATCGTATCTATGCCCGCTGCGACGCGCGAAACGCCGCCTCCTGGCATGTCATGGAGCGGCTTGGAATGCGGCGTGAGGCGCATTTTCGTGAACACGTCCTAGTTAAGGGGGTGTGGGACGAAGAGCTGATCTACGCCATGCTTGAGGACGAATGGGTCGCCATTAGCCGTCCGTGAGCGGCTGACTTGGTCGGGGCCAACATGGTATGGTAACGGCGACGATCAACTGGCCGGACCGACGGAATTCTTTGGCGTGAGCGAGAGCTTACGGCTTCGCTGCTTCGTGTCCCTTCTGCGACAACCCTCTGAGTTTCTAACGCAATTTCGGCTGCAACCGCTGGAACCGGGCGCATATGCGCACGTTCTGGTTCCGTGGGCAGACGAGGCGGAGGACGTGGCGGAAATGGCCGCAAAGAATGGACTACCGATCGAAACCGAGCGTCTTCAGCTGCGCTCGTTCCATAAATCCGACCTGGACGCGATGATGGCTTACCACGCGCTTCCGGATGTACAGCGTTATCTTGACTGGAAGGCGCGGGACCGCGTCGAGGTCAAGGCGGCTCTCGACGCCATGGTCAAGCAGAACCGGCTGACGCGCCCCGGCGAGATCATTCATTTCGCTGTGACTCGAAAGTCCGATGATCTGCTCATCGGGCAGATTTCGCTCCGCTGGACCGACGCGACCGCCGGGCAAGCGGAACTTCGTTTCATCTTCAGCCCATTCCACCGCAAGCAGGGTTACGCGACCGAGGCGGTGCGGGCAGCGATGGACTATGGTTTCGCCAACTTCAATTTCCACCGCATCTTCGCCCGCTGCGCAGGGAAGAACCAGGCATCGGCCCGTTTGCTCAAGAATCTCGGCATGCGGCTTGAGGCGCATTACCGCGAGCACGCGCTGTTCCAGGGTGAGTGGGACGAGGAGTTGCACTTCGCCATCCTCGATCGCGAATGGCGCCGCAGCGATAAGGTACGTGACTTCCAGCGTACCCACGCCAAGGAGATTTCACGCAACATGGTCGCCTGACCGCTTGCGCTCGACACATCTCCCGGCCTATCTCGCGGCGAAACGAGGCGCGAGATGGCCGGCACCGACAAATCCCTGGAAATCACATTCCGGCCTAGCCCGGCGATCATTCTTTGCGAGCCGCAACTCGGGGAGAATATCGGGACGACAGCGCGCGCCATGGCCAATTTTGGCCTTTGGGATCTGCGCCTGGTCAATCCGCGCGATGGCTGGCCGAACGAAAAGGCGGTGGCCGCCGCCTCTCGCGCCGATCATGTCATCGAGCGGGTCCGCGTCTTCGCCACTGTCGAGGAGGCGATCGCCGACCTCTCAATGGTGCTCGCCACGACCGCTCGCCAACGTGACCTGCAAAAGCCGGTCTATGGGCCCGAGGAGGCGGCGCAGCGCGTCGTCGGCCACATCGACACAGGGGCAGCGGCGGGTATCCTGTTCGGCCGGGAGAAGTGGGGCCTCTACAACGAGGAAATTTCGCTTGCCGACGCTATCGTCACCTTCCCGGTCGAAGCCGCCTTCGCTTCGCTGAACATCGCGCAGGCGGTGCTGTTGATGTCTTATGAGTGGCGGCAGCAGGCGGACAAGGGCGAGGTGCTGCCCTTCTCTGGCGGCCTCGATCCGGCGGCGCCGCGTGACGAGCTACTCGGACTTTTCGGCCATCTCGAGGAGACGTTGGATCGCACCGGCTTCTTCAAGACTGACGACAAGCGGCCGACAATGGTCAACAACCTCCGCGCCGTGTTTACCCGGGCCGGCATGACCAGCCAGGAGATCCGCACCTTTCGCGGTGTAATCTCGTCAATCGACCGCGCCCATCTGAGGCAGCGGCCGGGAAAGACGTCACTTACCGAGCCTCCCGCGGAGGAGTAGGGCCAAAGCCCTCTCGGCCCAAAGTATCCCTTTGACGGGGCAGCGGGTGCATGCAATCTGCGCGCCACCATGACCGACCTTCCTCCGGCGCCCGCGCCGTCCAAGCTTGCCTTCAGCTACATTGGCTTCCGCTTCTTCTGGCTCACCACGCTGCTGGTGAGCTTTGCGGTGCAGATCATGTCGGTATCGATCGCCTGGCAGATCTACGACGTCACCGGCGAGGCGCTCCTGCTTGGCTTGGTCGGTCTCTGCCTCTTCCTGCCGTCCCTGATCTTGATCCTCGTCACCGGCCTCACCGCCGACCAGTTCAACCGACGCGGCATCATGGCGACCTGCCTCACGGTCGAGTTTGCTTGCGCGCTTGGGTTTCTCGCCTTCGCCAATGCGCATGCGCATGAGGTCTGGCCGATCTTCGGCATCTTGATTGCCTTGGGGATTGCGCGCGCCTTCTGGGGGCCAGCGGCGCAATCACTGGCGCCCAACCTTGTGCCGCCCAAGGCGCTCTCGAACGCGATCACGGTCAATGCCTCGGCCTGGCAGTTCGCCTCGATCATGGGGCCGGCGGTCGGCGGGCTGCTCTATGGGATCGCTGCCGAGGTAGCCTTCGGCACCGGCGCGGCGCTGCTGCTCTGCGCCATGGTCTCGGTGCTGTTGATCCCCAAGCCGGCGCAGCGAGCGTCGCATCAGGCCACCACGATGGAGACGATCTTTGGCGGCTTCCGCTACATCTTCTCGAACAAGGTGGTGCTGGGAGCCATTTCGCTCGACATGTTCGCGGTCTTGATGGGCGGCGCCGTCGCGCTATTGCCGATCTACGCCAAGGACATCCTGCATGCCGGTCCGGCCGAACTCGGCTACCTCCGCGCCGCGCCGGGCGTGGGGGCCATCGTGATGGCGCTCGTGCTCACGCGCTTCCCGATCCGCGACCATGCCGGCCGGTTGCTGTTCCTGTTTGTGGGACTCTTCGGCGCCTTCACCGTGCTGTTCGGGTTCTCCACGACGATCTGGGTGTCCGTCCTGTCCCTGGCGCTGGTCGGCGCTTCGGACATGGTGAGCGTCACCATTCGCGAAACCATCATGCAGCTCTGGACGCCCGAAGAGGTCCGCGGCCGCGTCAACGCCGTGAACTCGGTGTTCATCGGGGCCTCGAACGAACTGGGCGAGTTCCGGGCCGGCACGGTGGCGCATCTGATCGGCCCGGTGCCGGCGGTGGTCATCGGCGGCTTCGGCTCGATTGCCATTGCGGTGATCTGGAGCATCATCTTCCCGGGCCTGCGCAACCAGCGATCCCTCGACAAGAAGATGGTCGACGGCTGACGCCCTGGGCGCTTGACTTTGAGGGTTCCTGCCTCTATCACGCGCCCACTTGTTGAGCCGAAGGGCTCCTCGAGCGCACCCGGGATTCTCTAATGACTGAGGGTCTGTCGGTCTCGTCGCAAGGCGGGGCAGAGGAGGGCGCAATCACTTTCGAACCACTGAAAGGGTTACGATGACGAAGCGCATCCAGTCCAAGCACAAAATCGATCGCCGTCTTGGCGAGAACCTCTGGGGCCGTCCGGCCTCGCCGCTCAACAACCGCGCCTATGGCCCGGGCCAGCACGGCCAGCGCCGCAAGGGCAAGACCTCCGACTACGGCCTGCAGCTGCGCGCCAAGCAGAAGCTCAAGGGCTATTACGGTTCGATCACCGAAAAGGCCTTCCACAAGCTTTATGTCGAAGCTGCCCGCGTCAAGGGTGATACCGGCGAGCGCCTGATCGGCCTGCTCGAGAGCCGCCTCGACGCCATCGTCTACCGCGCCAAGTTCGTGCCGACCGTGTTCGCCGCCCGCCAGTTCGTCTCGCACGGCCACGTGCTGGTGAACGGCAAGAAGGTCAACATCCCGTCGTACCAGGTCAAGCCGGGCGACAAGGTCGAGGTCAAGGAAAAGTCCAAGCAGCTGGGCATCGTGCTCGAAGCCAACCAGCTCGCCGAGCGTGACGTTCCGGAGTACATCGAAGTCGATCACGGCAAGCAGGTCGCGACCTATGTCCGCGTCCCGGCCCTCGGCGACGTGCCGTACCCGGTCCAGATGGAACCGAACCTCGTCGTCGAATTCTACTCGCGCTAAGCGAACGACGCAGGCAGATTTTGGAAGGGCCGCCCGGTGGGCGGCCCTTTTGCTTTTTGGGGTGGCCGGCGCTCCGCGTTAAGAGGGAGCGCAAGTAAGGCCCCCTCATCCGGCCTTCGGCCACCTTCTCCCCCGGAGGGAGAAGGCGATGGGGCGCGATCTCGCCACCGCACCGCTGCACCTGACCCAGCTCGCGATCCCGGCCATGCGTGAGCGCGGCCGCGG
>JAEZKB010000163.1 GCA_023415605.1 Pseudomonadota bacterium | reverse complement strand
GCAAGCCCTAAGCCGTTGTGCGCGTGCGCGCGGGCGGCGATCCGCTCACGGCCGCGGGCCAGTTCGGAGAGGGCCGATCGGTGGCCTTCACCTCCGATTGCGGACCGCACTGGGCCCCACCCGCCTTCTGCGACTGGACTGGCTATGCACCGCTCTGGACCAATATCGCCAACTGGGCCGCTAGAGAATAGCCATGGTCAAGGTCAAGCAGGCCCCCGATCCCTGGCAGCGCACCACCACCGAGAACGGTTTCCCCGCGGACGAAATCATCTCCGCGCTGCAGAAGTCCATCCGCCGCGGCATGGTCGACAATGCCCTGCTCGTTGCGTGGGAGATGTACATCACCAGCCCCGAAATGGAGGAAATGCTCTGGTCCCGCCTCTGCGTGATCGCAGTAGAGGACATCGGATTGGGCAACGCCGACGCGCCGGTTCTGGTGGAGACGCTCTACCAGCAGCATGGGCGCTACCAGCGCCCCATGCACGACCGCTTCCTCTTTGCCGCCCATGCTGTGCGAGTGATGGCCTCTGGCCCCAAGGACCGCACCACGGACGACATGGTCAACTGGGCCAAGCAGTCGATGGCACTGGGCGAGACGCGGCCCGAGATCCCCGACATCGCCATCGACATGCATACCGGGCGCGGCGAGGCCATGGGCCGCGACTACCGCTTCTTCATGGAAGAAGCGAGCAAGGTAGTCCCCGAGTTTGCCGACAAGGACCAGAAATATCGCGACTGGATCATCGCGGCGCTCGATGCAGGGAAGCTGACGTGACCGAGAAGTTCCGCCGCGTCTTCGGCGCCGGCAAGCCGGTCATCGCCATGGTGCATCTGGGCGCCCTTCCCGGCGCCCCGCTCTTCGATGCGGAGGCCGGCATCGATGGCCTCGTCGAGGGCGCCCGCAAGGACCTGCGTGCCCTGCAAGCGGCGGGCTTCGACGCCGTCATGTTCGGCAACGAAAACGACCGTCCCTACGAGTTTACCGTGGATACCGCTTCTACCGCGACGATGGCTTATGTCATCGGCAAGCTGCGCGACGAGATTACCGTTCCGTTCGGCGTGAATGTGCTCTGGGATCCGATGTCTTCCGTCGCGCTCGCCGCCGCGACCGGTGCCAGCTTCGTGCGCGAAATCTTCACCGGCACCTATGCTTCCGACATGGGGCCGTGGACACCCGACGCCGGCAAGGCCATGCGCTACCGCGACCGGCTACACCGCAGCGACCTGCCGCTGCTCTACAACGTCTCGGCCGAATTCGCCCATTCGCTCGACGCCCGCAGCCTGCCCGACCGGGCCCGCAGCGCCGTGTTCTCGTCCATCCCCGACGCCATCCTCGTCTCCGGCGCCATCACCGGCGAAGCGGCGAAGATGGCCGACCTCGAAGCCGTCAAGGCGGTGCTGCCCGATACACCCGTCCTCGCTAATACCGGCGTCAAGCATGCCACCGTCGCCGAGGTGCTGCGCATCGCCGACGGCTGCATCGTGGGGTCATCGCTCAAGGTGGACGGCCACACCTGGAATGCCGTCGATCCCGATCGCGCCGCCGAGTTCATGCGGATCGTCCGCGAGACCCGGGCCAAGTGAGCCACTATCTGGGCATCGATATCGGCACCTTCGAGAGCAAGGGTGTACTGACCGATATCGAGGGCCGGATCGTCGCCAGCGCTGCCCGCCCGCACAAAATGCTGGTGCCGCAGCCCGGCTGGGCCGAGCATCGGCCGCGCCAAGACTGGTGGGGCGACTTCTGCTTCCTGTCGCAGGCCCTGCTCGCCCAGACCAGGATCGATCCCCGCGAGATCCGCGCAGTCGCGGCGAGCGCCATCGGCCCCTGCATGCTGCCGGTCGATGCCGATGGCGAACCGTTGATGAACGGCGTGCTCTACGGCGTCGACACCCGTGCCGCTGCCGAGATCGCCGAACTGACCGAAACCATCGGCGAAGAGCGCCTGGTCGATCGGTGCGGAGCCACGCTCACCAGCCAGTCGGTCGGTCCCAAAATCCTGTGGTTGCGGCGCAACCGGCCGGAGCTGTTCGAGCGCACCGCCAAGGTCGTCACCTCCTCGACCTACATCGTCGAGCGGCTGACCGGCGAATATGTCATCGACCACTACACGGCGGCGAACTTTGCGCCGCTCTACATGGTCGATGAACAGCGCTGGAGCACCGACCTCACCGACGCGATCATCGATATCGAGCGACTGCCCCGCCTTATCTGGACCACAGATATTGCCGGCCACGTCACCGCGCGTGCCGCCGCTGAGACTGGCCTCGCCGAAGGCACGCCGGTCACCGCCGGCACCATCGATGCCGGCGCCGAGGCGCTGAGCGTCGGCGTCCTCGATCCGGGGGACCTGCTGCTGATGTACGGCTCGACCATCTTCATTGTCGCCGTCACCCGCGAGCGCGTCCGCGACGCTCGCCTTTGGTACGCACCCTGGTTCTTCGAGGGCCTGCACACCGCTCAATCCGGCCTCGCCACCAGCGGCACGCTGAGCCACTGGTTCCGCGAGCAGTTCGCCCGGGAACTCGATCCCGCGACCGCGGTCGTCACGCTGGTGCAGGAAGCCGAAGCCTCGCCGCCCGGCGCCAACGGCGTCGTCATGCTCCCCTATTTCTCCGGCGAGCGGACGCCCATCCACGACCCGGCGGCCAAGGGCATGATCTTCGGCCTCGATCTCACCCATACGCGCGGCGATCTCTATCGCGCCTTGTTCGAGGGCATCGCCCACGGCACGCGGCACGTCTTCGAGACTCATGCCGATGCCGGCGAGCCGGCCCGCAACATCCTCGTTGCCGGTGGCGGCACGCGGAACCATGTCTGGTCGCAAGCCACCTCCGACATTTCCGGCCTGACGCAGACGGTGCGCGAAAAGACCATCGGTGCCTCCTACGGCGACGCCTTCATCGCCGCCCTTGCGGTCGGCGATGTACAGCGCGAGGACATCCGGCGCTGGAACCCGGTCGTCTCCGAGATAAAACCGAACGCCGGCCTGCGCGATCTCTACGACCGCCGGCACCGCATCTTCCGCGAGCTCTATCCGCGAACCAGGCCGCTACTGAGCCAGTAGGGCCTCGATCTCGCCGAGCATCGGCATGGCCGGCGCCGTCCCTGCCCGGGTCACGGCGAT
>JAEZKB010000145.1 GCA_023415605.1 Pseudomonadota bacterium | reverse complement strand
TTACGTGACTGGGGCCACGCGCGCGACTTCGTGAGAGCTCAATGGTTGATTCTGCAGCAGCCAGAGCCCGAAGACTTCGTGATCGCAACGGGAGAACAGCACTCCGTTCGTGAGTTTGTGATCAAGGCAGGGCATTGCCTCGGAATGCAGATTGAGTTCCGCGGAGGCGGCGTCAACGAGTACGCGGTCGATGTCTCGACCGGGAAGACGATTGTGAAAGTGGATCCGAAGTATTTTCGACCGACCGAAGTGGATACTCTCCTGGGTGATCCGAGCAAGGCTCGTAAAGTGCTGAAGTGGCAGCCGGAAACAACGTTTGAAGATCTAGTGCGCGAGATGGTCGCGGAGGATCTAGCTACAGCTCGGCGTGATGCGTTGGTCGCTCGCGAGGGCTTTAAGACGTACCGTTTCCATGAATAAGGACTCCAAGATTTATGTTGCGGGGCACGGCGGGTTAGTCGGCGGCGCGATTGCACGGAAACTGCGGGCTGATGGGTATATTGACGTCGTTACCCGGTCAAGCGCTGATCTCGACCTGCGGGATCAGCATGCGGTGAACAGGTTTTTCAGTAGCGAGAAACCTGAGTTCGTATTTCTTGCCGCGGCGAAAGTAGGTGGCATAAGAGCCAACGATTCCTTTCCGGCAGATTTCCTTCGAGACAACTTGCAGATTCAGACTAACGTCATCGATGCAGCTCATCGCAACGGCGTGCGGAAGCTTCTCTTTCTCGGCTCTAGTTGCATTTATCCGAAGCTGGCGCAGCAGCCGATTAAGGAGGATAGCTTGTTGTCTGGGCCTCTAGAGCCCACCAATGAGTGGTATGCGATTGCTAAGATCGCCGGTCTGAAGATGTGCCAAGCGTACCGTCGCCAGTATGGATTCAATGCTATCGCTGCGATGCCTACGAATCTCTACGGACCCGGTGACAACTTCGATCTGAACAATTCCCACGTACTTCCTGCTCTCATCCGAAAGTTTCACGAGGGCAAGATCAAGTCAGAAGTGCAAGTGACTGTCTGGGGCACGGGCTCACCGCGGCGAGAATTCTTGCACGTCGATGACTTGGCGCATGCGTCTGTGTTTCTCATGGAAGTGTACGGCGGTGAGGAGCCGATCAACGTGGGCTGTGGTCAAGATGTTTCTATAAAGGAGCTAGCCGAACTAGTTCGCAAAACCGTCGGCTATTCCGGAGCGGTCGAATGGGATACCAGCAAACCAAACGGGACTCCCCGCAAGCTGCTGGACGTCTCACGCATCAGTGCGCTTGGCTGGCGCCCGTCTATCTCCTTGCCTGAGGGCATTCGTCGCACATACGAGTGGTTCCTTGCGAATCGTAGTGCGCTTAGAAACTAGTCCGCCGGTATTCTGCGGGCCGCGACCCGGGCGTTTGAGGAAATCGCAGGCGCAGGAGGCCATGCCGACCTGCGCGCGCACCTCCATCAACAAGGCTATGCCTGATCGCGATGGTGAATGTCCTAGTCCTTCCAGCCAAGTTGATTTCTAAGTAGAAGACATGTCGATCTTACGCGTCCAACAACAATCTCAGCGTCGCTGCTCAGCCGCCTCTTGCAGTCGGCTGAGTCGAGTGCCTCAACAATGCATCACGCTGTCCTACCAGCGGTCACCTTCAGATGAATGAGCTGCGACTTAAACATCTCGCTTGGTTCCTTCGTGCGGGTCGGGTCAACTTGCGAGGTAAGACCGTGCTCGACGTAGGGTGTGGCAGAGGTGAGCTCGCGCAATTGGCTAAGACCTTGGGAGCAGCGTCTTACTGTGGCTTGGACATCTCCAATAGCGCGTTAGTCGCGGCTAGAGAGCTCAATCCGGGAATTCAGTTTGCGCAGCATGACGCCAGAAAACCCTTCCCCTCCCAGTTGGCCGCCGTTGACGTCATAGCGTTATTTGACGTGATCGAGCACGTTGCTTGCCCTGATGAGTTGCAGGTGGTGATGAATAACGTTGTGAGCCGACTGGCACTCGGCGGAGTGATCATAGGCAGGACGTGCAACGCAGACTCGCCGTTTGTAGCGATGCATCGCTATAACGACGAGACGCACAAATTCGCCTTCCGAACCCCCTTGGTGCAAGCTATTTTCCTACGGCACGGCTTAAAGGTGCGTTTCGTAGATGAGGACTTTCGGGCGGTTAGACTTCGGGAGCGGCTGCTTCTTCCCCTCAAGCTGGCCTGCGTGTTTGCTCTCAAACCGCTAATACGGCTGCTGACAGGCGAGCGTGTCGAGTCGTTGCATCCGTCAATTTACTTCGTCGCCACGCGAGAGAGGATGCCGGGTTGAATGTGTCCGCACCAGGACTGCCATCCAGGCAAGGTACGCGGCGGCGAAAATGACGCCTGCGCCGACGACGCCTGGTATAGCGAATAAATACGCACCCAGGAAGTTGGCAGTCAGGCCGAGAACACCGGTAACGATTTTTACCCGCATCATTGCGCGAGTCTTGAGCTGGCTCATCAGGTCCAGAGATAGCATCTGTCCAGCAGCGAACAAGCCCCCAGAGAGTGCCATCCACGGCAGCAGATACGAGATGCTGGTGTAGTGCGGTCCGGCCAACACTCTGAATATAGGCCCGTGAGCAAGCTGGAAGCCCGCGAACACAATCGCCGTTGCCACGATCGCAAGAAACGCCAGTTGGCGATTTATCTCAGTCACTCGTGCGTTTCGACTTGCGTCTCGAGCATCGCCGGCTTTTTGGTAAAGAATCGGTGCTAACAACTGGACGAGCAGGTTCGTCAGTACGGAAATCGGGTAGTAGCCCAATTGGAATACCACGACATATAAGCCCACGTCCGTGGTGGTGCCGAATTGAGCCAGGGCCCACCGATCCGACCCTGATTGGACGAGAGCGAAGATTCCCCAGGTTGCAAAGGGCCAGGAAAAGTTCCAGATCTCTCTCCGGTTCGCTAGAGAGGCCGGTGCTTGCGGCACGTCCGAGGGAACAATGCGTCTATAGAAAAGGTACTGCGATATCAACACGAGGCTCGAGGCTGCTGCAAAGCCGAGCATAGCTGCAGAACTTGATGTGTTGAGCCACCGTATGCAGAGCATGGCGCCCACGAGGCGCAACCAGGGATCGATGCCCTGGTGCAATGCCGCTATCGAGCGCCGGCGCGCCGCGTTGTGTACGCTGGTTAGAATGGCAGCGCAACCGCTGACTATTGCTAGTAGCGAAGCAGTTAGTATCAAGCCGAGCCAGCGGCCTTCTCCAGCCATCGCGACAACGCAGGCCACGGCCGTGGCTGCTACGCTCACGACCAGTGTCGCGGCGCGCGCAAGAGTGCTCGATGCATCCAGGTAGCTGCTGAGTTGCCGTCTTTCAACTGCCGGGGCATAGAATCTCGCGATTCCTAGAGCCAGCGGATAGAATAGGACCTGCCCGACAACGGTGGTGATTGTAAGTGCGAGCGAAAGTTCGCCGTATTGGGTCGGGTTGAGCCACTGTGTCAAGAGTTTTACGCTGGCCAGAGCTCCGCACACCGCGAGTGCCTGACCTGTAACGATCCACGCGCCTTCTGCGAAGAGTCGGCCGAGCTGTCGGTCTAGGGCTGTTTCAAGCCATTTTCGAGTCTTGAGAATTTGCATCCTATTCAAAGAAGTCGTTGTGCGATGCCTGTCGCGAGCCTCAATGAGCCTAGCGATGTTAGTGGAGTGGGGCGCACTGAACCATTCGGCGGGACGTATTCCCATTCAATAAGCGTGACAGGAAATGACTCAGTTGTGTCTGATGAGGACACGACGTCCATTCCGCCGGATGGCACGGGTCCCATTCCCATTCAGCAACGCTCAAGATCGCGGTCACGACCGGCCCGAAAGGGAATCTTGATCTATTCGGAGGACGCCTTCTTAGCTGAAGGACAGTCGGGAACTGGTCTAAGCAAAGCGCTTGTGCCGATGATCGCGTCGCTGACCAATGCGATCACCGCCATCATTGTAAATCAGACTCATGATTATCACAGCACCCGCAGCTTCAGAATGTTTGGTGACGTGCCGTGCCGCGCTACACCTCGTCTGCACTTTGTCTTTGCCAAGTTGACTGAGAAATTGCCTTTCGGAATGGCTCGCCGCCTTGCTGCATGCCATGGGTTTTTTCTGGGTATATGGGCCAGGATTGGCATCCGCTCGAAAGCGCTCCTGTGCAATAGAATATGGAGCGCTGTTGGCATCGACGCACTTTCTCTTGTGAGGCTCGCAAGGTTTGCACGAGTAGCGGAACTACCGTTCGAAGTGTACCTAGTAGACGATATAGAGGAGCACCCGCATAACCTACGCTGGCGAGCTCAGCTGCGCCCGTGTTTGTCTGAGCTATTGAGAGGTGCTGGGCGTGTCTATGCGATCACACCGGCATTGAGCGAAACGATTGCTCATCGATACTCGGTGGCTTGCCACGTCCTGCCGCTTACCGCGAACCAGAACATCGTCGTGCAAGATCGCGGCTCCACGTGGACGTACTTGGCGACGTATCTCGGCAGCGTCAACCACTTGTACGCGGATGGGCTGAAGACCCTCATTGCCCAAACGGAGCGCCTGCGACGCACATTCGATCTAGATCTGAGGCTCAGAATGATTGCGCCTGTCGCTCAAGTATGTGGGGTGCTAGGAGGGGGACTTCCGACTTGGATAGTTGCCGGACGCGCGGACAAAGATGAGGACATGCATCGAGATCTGCGGGAGTCACTCATGACGTTTTTGCCCTACAGTTTCGATTCAGCGGCTAAGGCGATGACAACCACGTCATTTCCCTCCAAGCTCTTGGACTATCTCGCGCATGCTCGAGCGATCGTCGTATACGCGCCCGAATGGAGTGTGCCAGCCAAGTGCCTGCAGACGGAGCGGCTTCCCTTTGTAGCGAACTCTCCGGAGAGTCTGTCTTTATTACTTGAATCTCTGATTCGTAAGCCGGCCGACTATTCTGCGTGTTATCGAGAGGTGCTAGAACGCTTACATTCTCCGGAGGCTGCGCGTTCGACGATACTGGGCGACGCTTCTAGTTGACGGGGAAACGAATTGTCACGTTAGGGAAGGGCCTGAATGTTGATACGAGTTCTGCGAGATATGGCCGATGTGGTACGGGATGGATATCAGCGCTTGATTCTCTGTTTGGTGCACATCCTGCCCGGGCGATCGGATAATTTGTTAACTGGGCCGGTGCGTCGCTTGTTGCTGGCAGCAATCGGGATTAGCACTGGGTCTAAAACGCAGGTCTCGCCAGCTCTTTATATTTTGTACCCTGGGCGTGTGACCTTTGGCGCGGGATGCAGGATCGGTCATGGCTTCAAGGTGTGGAACTTTCAGCCTCTCAAAGTTGGCGACAATCTGCTGGCGTCGCACGGCATTTCAATCATATGCGGCACACATCTGACCGATCCACAGCGCACCAATGTCCCGGGTCCCGTAACGATCGGAACCGATGTATGGATTGGCGCCAATGTGACCATCGTAGGCCCGTGCGTTATTGGGGACGGCGCTATCATCGGTGCGAATTCATTTGTTACTGGGACCGTCGACGCGGGAGCTGTCGTTGGCGGTTCACCAGCACGCAAGCTGCGTTGACCGGACGGGTAGTTGATGAGCGAGTCTGCAAGGTCAATCCTGCGCGCTTATCGACGGCTGCAGCTGCCGACACCGTTTGTTACCACTCACGACTGGTCCTCCGGGAAGCGCTATTTCCTGACTGTTGGTTTCGGTGAGCGCTTCGCGCGGGCAGCGCGGCGACTTGGAGAACAGGCACGGGCGAGTGGATGGTTCGACGAAGTATGGTGCATCGATACTGAGTCAGCATTGTTCAACATTGAACATTTTCTTGCACACACAGCCACGTTCAGGCAACGGTTTCAGAAGGGATTCGGCCTGTGGTATTGGAAGCCGTACTTGGTTTGGCGAGCGTTATCCGCAATTGAGCCCGGAGCACGGCTTTTCTATGTTGACGCTGGCTGCGAAGTCTCCATCTTCGGTGAGGAAAGGTTCAAGGCGCTTGATGCTCACGCTTGCGCCCATGGGAGCGTCTTTTTCACTCTTCCATTCAGCGACAGAAACTGGACTAAGCCATCTCTGTTGCGATATTTGGGGATTGATCAGTCATTGGCCGCCAAGCCGCAAGTTCAAGCTACGTGGTTCGGTCTGGCTAACGTTCCGGCCACCCGCGAGCTAATCTCGCGCTGGTGGGACGAATGCTCGCGTGACGACTATTGGGCGCTTCAAGAAGATTCTGAGAACGACTCTCGATCCGGATTGGTGGAACATCGACACGATCAATCCGTGCTCAGCTGTTTGATCAAGACGGCAGCGCCAACGATCAGGACTTTGCCTTGGGAGGACTTCTATGCGCCGTGGCTATACCACCGCAACTCCTTTGTTCTTCTCGAGCCGGTCCATGCGTTGCGCAACGATTCACACAGAAGTCTACTCGAGAGTATGGTGAAGGCGTCCACATTGGCAGCTTGCAAGTGCGGCTTGGAGGACAGAAGAGCGCGTCCGGCGGTAATTGCTGCTCATCTATATCATATGCTCCGTGACGAAGCCGCATCTGTGATGAGGCTGATCAGGCGGCTCTGCGGAGCGTAGATCTCGATTCTGCGACCGGGGTTCTCGAATTTCGCACAAGCGCGACCTGCTCTTGGTTCACCGCACTTCTCTCGCTTGCGGTTCAGGGATCTTATTCCTGGTCGTAACTAGGGTGCGTCTGGTAGCCGCGGAACAACTTTCTTGTTGCGGTAGTAGTCTGGGGCCACAATGTTGAATATGCCGCGGCAAAAGGTTGATTCTCACGCTCAGGCCTACGCAGGCTGTAAGTTTCGAGTCGCTCAAGTCCAGAAGCCGAACGCACAGCTCGAACAGCGGGTGATGCAGCGAACGGCTGCGCTTCAGCAGGCGAATCGCGAGTTCGACGCGTTCAGCTACTCCGCGGCACACGATTTGGGCGCGCCGCCGCTGTGCGGTATCGACGGCTTAAGCCAGATGCTCGTCGTCAAGCGCGTGCCCATCTCAGATCTCCAAATCAGAAAAGGGTCGACGAATTTTCCAGTTCGGGCCCGCAGGTGACGCGATGAATGACCGAATCTCAGGTTTCAACTTGTACGATGTAGCGGCGTTGGCAGTGCGGAAGTGGTGGGTCGGACTCCTGTGCATTGGTCTAGGAACGAGCTTCGCAGCATGGGTCGCATTCACAGCCAATCCGCTCTACCGAGCTGAATCGAAACTTAGTTTTGCTCAGTCAGCAGACCAGAAAGGTGTCGGATTATCAGAACAGTTAGGAGGGCTTGCCGCCTTGGCAGGTTTCTCCTTGCAAGGGGCGAGTGATCATAAGGCGGAGGCACTAGCGATCTTGCAGTCCAGGAGGTTGGCCGACTCTTTGGTCCAAGAAAAGAATCTGCTACCAGTTCTATTCGCCGAGCGGTGGGATCCGGTGCGACACAACTGGAAGCAGGACGTACAGATTCCGAGCCTATGGGATGCGTATGAAACGCTTTCGGACGACGTGATCAAACTTGTTGAGGACAAGAAGACGGGATTGATAACCCTCGCTGTGCAGTGGACGGATCCAATGGTTGCTGTTGAATGGAATAGAGACCTGATCGAGAGGGCAAATAAGTTGCTACAGGAGTCCGCGTACTCCGTCTCAACTCGTAATATTGCTTTTCTCAAAAAACAACTGCAGGAGACTGATGTTGTTGGCGTGAGGCAGGCACTTAACAATCTCCTTGAATCGGAACTGAAGAACAGCATGCTTGCGCAGCGAAGTGAGGACTATGCATTTAAAGTGCTTGATCCCGCCGTTGTCCCCGAAAAGCGGGTGTGGCCTCGCCGTGGCCTATTGATTGCGCTTGGACTCACTGGTGGGCTTTTCGCGTGGGTAATCGTATTGGCTTTGGTTCAAATAGGAGCCGGACTGCGAGAGGAGCACCAGCGGCGTCTGGGCATTGTGGAACAATGAGCGCGCTGTACCCGCGCAGCACTGAGGCAGAAAAGGAAAAACAAACTCTCAATGCGGACTCAACATACGAGGGCAAGCACCTGACTCTGGTCTTTGCGCTGTATGTTGTGGCTATGTTTGTGTTCGCCCTCCAGCATCCAGTGCTTGAGTGGCCGGATGCAGAAACGCACCTGACCGGGTCTTGTCAGGGTGATGTAGCTTTCCCTTTGAAGCCTCTCCTTGATTCTCTTGGTCAAGATGTTTGTTCTTTTGCATATCACAGGCCTGTTGAGCAATTCCGCTTCTTCTCGGATCAAACATCTACGACAGATCTCAGTTCAATAAATCCTATTTGGACCTATATTTTCCCCTCGCTGCTTTGCCTAATAGCTTTGTTTTTTCTGGTCGGTCTTGCCGGAAATCGAGATGCCGTTGGCGCTCCGTTCATCTTCGCGCCGCCGCTCGCGTTTTACCTATCGAACGTTAATGTCGAGATCTTCGGCATCTTCATCATTCTTTACTCATACTTTATCTTCAGAACGCGGCCGGCCTGGGCCATGGCCCTGGCTTGCGTGGCGACGGCAATTGATCGCAGTCATGTGTGTTCTGTTTTCACCTTATTCTTGCTGTATTTCTTCGCATCAGAAAGGCGCGCTGCTTTATTTCCATACTTTTTTCTCATAGTAGTTGCCCTTTATGTGGCTCGGATTGCCGGTCTATTCGCGATTCTCGATCTCATAGCTGTGCTTTTCGACCGCATCTCTATACTTGGGGTAACCAGTGACGATGTCATGTCGAACGCCGAGTTCGGCAGTCGCGGATATGCGGCTCTATTAGCTAGTGCTGGCGGGTTATACGGCGCTATGTCGTATCGTCCGGTTCTCTGGCCTATGTACTACGGAGTATTTTTCATACTGTTGGGGATTGGCTGGGCACGCAGTGAAGCGGAAGAACGAAAAGTGCTTCTTGTCGCGATTTCGGCGGCGTTGTGCGTCATGATCATATTGCCGCCACTGAGTCAGGCTCGATATTTCCCGGTGTTGATCATCTCAATGTGGTCGATGGCCCTCAAAGGTGGTCGCTGGTTCGGAGTGCAGCCAATATTGTTGCAAGTGTTGTTCTTCTGTTGGACGGTGGTTTCCATCATTACGGCAAATCTGAGCCATATCGCGAACAGCTAATGCCATCCCAAAGCACACTGGTAGGGGCGATACGTGTGACCAAGGGGCCACCCACGGTAGGCGATGGAGCCGCCCTTTCATCCACGGACGGTTGTGTGGCCGCTCCTCCGTCCTTCGATCGAAGTAGAGCATTATTGTAATGAGTTTTAACGTCAAGGCCGACCTCGGTGTAGAACCACTCTTGGCTGATGAGGCTTTCAGTACCACTCGGACTCTGTTTCGGTGCGCGGCGGAGCTGCCTTTATCGCTAGCCAGTACGGACCGCTGGGGAGGCTTGCGTCGACAAGGGTTCTGCAAGCGAGCGCTTCCGGGTAAGCCTTTGCTGACGGTCGCTTCGGTAGTCTTCAACGCTGCGTCTGATTTACCGGTGACGCTAGAAAGCGTACTGAAGATTCCCTACGACAACGTGGAGCTGATTGTTATCGATGGGGGCAGTAGCGACGCTACCGTCGATTTGCTTCGTCGCCACGATGCAAAAATTGATTGTTGGATCAGTGCGCCGGATCGCGGGATCTACGACGCCATGAATAAGGCCTGGTTGCTGGCTGCCAATGATGCGTCAGTGCTCTTCCTTGGCGGTGGGGATAGGCTACTGTCGCTTCCGAAGTGCTTCGATAACAACCGAGTCTTTTTCGGAGATGTGATGATCGGCGAGCGTCATTTTCGATCGAGCCTTAGGCTTGGTTTGCGTTTTGCTAACCACCTTCATCACCAGGCGCTCATAGTCCCTAAGCGATTTCACCCTGAACCACCTTTCGATTTGGGTTTTTCTGTCTACGCCGACTTCGACTTTAATCAACGTCTGGTAAAGGCTGGGCACCCTTTCCAGCGGGACGAGCAGTTGCGTGCGTACGCGCTTCCCGGAGGCCTCAGCTCGCGTTTTGATATTGGACAGATGGCTGCTGTAACTCGAAAGAATTTTGGTCCGTTTCACGCCTGCGTCACGCTCCTATATTTTCATTTGAAGCACTTGATGATCCATGGATTCAAGTAGAACGGGAGGTGTGGGTGCTGTAATCGTCGCCTTTTATCCGCGACGTGAATCAGTGGCCGAGTTGGTGACGCGTTACCGCAAGCAGTTGGATCGCGTGGTAGTAGTCGACAATACGCCAGGAGGCGCCGATCTCGGATTGCTCGTTCGCGATAGCGGTGGTGAGCTACTGGAGTTACAGGAAAACGTTGGAATCGCGGCTGCCCTTAACCGGGGGATTGAGTATCTGATTCGGAAGGGGTGTATCTGGTTTGTGCTGAGTGACCAAGACAGCATGCCTTCTGAGGATCTGGTTCACCGGTTGATGAGTTCGTTTAGCGGGTTACAGGATAAGGGAGTCCGTGTTGCGGCTATCGGTGCATCCTTCATTGATCCTCGCACGGGCCATGTCGTTCCGTTTGCAAAACCCAATCGATGCGGCACTGGTCGCTGTCTGGCGCCTGATACTACAGGGCTGGTACCAACAGCATACGTCATCACGTCCGGCTCCTTAGTCAGCCTCGAAGCGCTCGAACATGTTGGATTGATGGCGGAAGGCCTCTTCATCGACTACGTCGACACCGAGTGGTGCTTTCGTGCGATCTCAAAGGGGTACCGTGTTTACGGAGATCCGGCAGCGGTCATGGAGCACACGCTCGGTGACTCTACAGTTCGTTTCTGGTTATTCGGGATGCGTCAGAAGGGCCTGCATTCGCCGATCCGTGTCTATTTTCAAACGCGGAACTTTGTCCTCCTCTGTAGGCTCCCGCACATGGGTATATGTTGGAGGGTGTGTTCGCTGCTGAAGAGATCTTCAGCTGTACTTCTTTACCTGCTGGTCGGAAGAGGCCGTCGCATCGCTTATCTGTTCAGCGTGATCCAGGGCCTTCAAGATGGTTTGATGAAACGCGAAGGCGGATCGCGACTGCGCGCATGACTCCCCCGGATCCTGCGGTCGGCCATTGCTCGTATGAGCGAGTACGAGCCAGCGCAGTTGTCCCGGCTCGATCCTTTGCCAAGGACAATTTACCGTTACCGAGGCGCGCCGGTCGCAGGCGCCGCATGTCTCAGGGTCCGACTCTGCCCCTTGCTGCGTACTGTTGCCAGGCAGGAGTCATCTGTTCGCTATTACTACTATCTCGAGTGCGGGATGCCTGGTTCGCGGCTGCCGGCACTGATACTTGGTCCCAAGAAAGTATATGACCCACGCTTCAAAGGTCAGTTTCTCGATCGTCAGTCACGGACACGGAAGATTCGTCGAGTCGCTATTAGATGATTTCCGTTCGCTGAGACTTCCCTCGTATGAAATTCTGATCACGTTGAACATTGAAGAAGACGAGGGCTTCATCGCTAGGCACGAGGAACTTCCCATCACGGTCATTCGCAATTCAACAAGCCAGGGCTTTGGCGAGAATCACAACAAAGCCCTTTCGCTCGCGTCAGGTGAGTTCTTTGCAGTGGTGAACCCCGACGTGCGCCTCAAGAATTTCGATATCGGTCCGATTCTGGAATCGCTGGCTAACGGATCAGTAGGTTTGTGTGCCCCGGCCGTCTATTCCTCCAGTGGTGAACTGGAGGACAGCGCTCGGAAGTTCCCAACGGTTGCGTTGCTTTTGGGCCGAAAACTAAGACGGCGTAACGGCCCCGACTATTCGCTTAGCGGTGGTCCAGTGACAGTCGACTGGGTTGCCGGAATGTTCATGGTCTTCCGCAGAGAAGTGTTCGCCATGGTCGGCGGTTTCGACGAGCGTTACTTCATGTACTTCGAAGATGTCGACATCTGCCGTCGTGTATGGAGAGCGGGGTGGTCAGTGATGCTGAACCCGCTCGCAAGAATCACGCACGACGCTCAGCGCGCTAGTCGCCGAGATTTGAGGCATGTCGCTTGGCATGTGCGAAGTGCATTCCGTTTTCTTGTTCTTCGCTGACGCACTCGTCCTCTACACTAGTTGGAGTCGGGTCTCGGCAACGAGTGCGTTCTAGTCTGGTTTGCGGACCGATCAACAGCCGTTCGCCTCCGCGCTTCCGACCAATCCTCGACACGAAGCGGTGAACTCCGGGCCGCCATCAAACATTGTCACCGTGGTGTGCCAGCATCCTGTTTCATCCGCTGTCACTTCGTCTACCCATCGGCATGATGTGGCGAACTGCGCCACAGACATTGATTGAACCGATGACCGGCTGATGGGATGTGCTGTAGCCGGTCCATGTTTACAAAAAAACGACAGACTCTCTGAGAGAACGTCTGTAAGATTCTCCAGAACATTGACGACGAATTACCACAAGAAGCGCTAGAGATTTGTGGGTTGCGGCGACCTACAGGGGTGAATCGGAAGGAATCATGTCAGGGACCACGGTACAAATCGGACTGCCTCTTCTAGTCACCATTCTCTTCATGTTTGCACTGCGGCCAGTGGCTCGCGGTCTCGGTCTGATCGATCGCCCTGGTGGTCGCAAGATGCATATCGGCGACATACCGGTCATTGGCGGACTTGCCATGACTGGCGGTCTCATTGTCGGAACGCTTTACGGCTATCAGTCGGTTCAGGGCTTTCCGTTCTTCATTACTTCGTTATTGGTACTAGTGATCATCGGAGCTCTCGACGATCGCTACG
>JAEZKB010000142.1 GCA_023415605.1 Pseudomonadota bacterium | reverse complement strand
GGCGTCACCATCGTGAACTCGTCCGCCAGAAGGGAGCTGTACGTCGCGTCGTTGAGATTCGTCGCACCGACAGCGGTACCGAAGAAGCGACCGCTCATAGCCGCGCCGGCGCCGAGGCTGGTCGCCGCATTCGCGGAGGTGGAGATCGTCACGGCGAGAGTCGCCCCGAGAAGCGCGGTCAAGCCCAAGACCAAAAGCGCTCGAAGACGACTCGGAATTTTGTCGGGTGGGCCGAGATGACGAGGCATGACTGTTTCTCCCCTACGGAATGGCGGCGGGACGTAGGAACTTGCCGCTAACCGCATTCTCCGGACGGACAGTCAAAACCGTCAATGCATTCCGGAAGTGTTCCCGCTACTTTCGAATAGGCGTCGTGCAGCCGAACCTTGATTGCGAGCAATGGACCAGCAGTACCGCCCGACTCGGTACTACGCTGCCGCTATGCCGCCTCTCCGCCCTACGGCTGGTTCCGGCCGGCAACAGCCTTTTGCGCCGGGCGTACCACGCGGCGCCGTTCGGGGATAGTTCTCGACGAGAGGGAGCACCCCGCCTGGGGGCCAGAGGACTGATGGGGCTCATCGCCCGAGCTGCGGCACATCCAGGGCCGGATGCCGTTCTGGTCGGGTTGACTGAGGATTTCCAACCTGTCCGGGCACGTGAAGCCAGGTAGGTGGGCCGGTGTCTACATGGGACAGGGCTCCTGGTAGATGAACAAGTCGGCCAGTTAGGCCGCCGCCTCACCGGCACGGGCCGCCCGCACCATCATGAGATCGTGCGGACGGCGCGAGCCACGCTCACCGTGCCTGACGCGATCGAGGATCGGGCTACCCGGTGAGGGCGACGCCTGCGCGGGCCGCCAGTGGACCGATTACAACGCTTATATCTCGATTCGTCGTTCCCACCAGGGCAGGTGGGAACGCGCGAACGGATCGTTGACCGTGCGCGCCAGCACCAACTCGTCAATCGCATGGATGGCGGCACACAACTGTCGGCGTTCGGTACGGCGCAGCGACCGGGTCGCGAGGTCCAGCAACGTCCGGATGTGGCCCACAGGTGAGTCGGCGTATCCGTAGCGCCAGTCTTCGGCGTTGCGAGGACGTCTCGCCCGTTGGCCCCAGCGGCTGAGTGCCACGGCTACAGAACCTGGCGGCAATCGTCGACGACGTTCGAAAGCAGCGATCTGATGGTTCGCGGCAGCCGAAAGACCGTGGATGACGACACGGCGCTGCGGTGCCGTCGCACATCGGGCGGTGCGACACCGCAGCCGCTCTCTGATCTCGCCGGGCGATTGGCGAGGCATCGCTACTTCCTTTGGCCCGCGCCACCTGTTGCGGTTGGTCGGCGGCCGAGCCTACCGCGACACGGTGCCGGTCTCAGCACACCGACTCACAGGTCGGCGACCTCGCCGGTCGCGCTGAACCGTGAGACCGCATCGCGCACCCGGTCGAGGAAGTCGCGCAGGTCGGCCGCGACCGGACCGTACCCTGACCACCCGGGAAGTGGCGTGTACAACCCTTGCTCGATTCCCGCGGGCGGCAGGCTCAGCACCGGTTGTGCCGCCGCCGGCGGGTAGCGCGTAGAGGGTGCCCCCACCGTCGCTGCCGAAGATGACCACCTCGGTCGGCGGGTCGCCGTCGACCGCGCCAGGCTGGCGTGCGCGCCGCGTGGTGACGACGTGCCGAGCCGGGTGGATGAAGTACCCGTTGCCGATGTCGGGCAGGCTGACCTGCCCGGTGATCCGGTACAGACGAAGCAAGTCGTCGGGCATGCGCAGGTCGGCCAGCACACCGGCGAGCTCGTCAAGCTCGTCGTCGCGGCCGGGTGCGGCGAAAGTGTGGGGGACTCGGCGGGTAGCCGAACCGAGCCTCGAAGCGCGCGAGCATCCCGGTCAGCGACTCGGACACGCTGGTGCGCCACGCGGCGACAAAGGCGTCCAGGGGTTCGGTCATGTCCTGTAGATCCGCACCGTGTAGCCGGGACGGGCCGCGGTGTCCTCACGGTAGGCGATGGCGCGAATCTGGGCGTCGTTGACGAACACCGCCACGCCGGTGAGGTCACCGAGGTGTGTCAGGTCGATCAGCGCGCGGGACTTGTCCTGCAGGACGTCGCCGATACAGCCGAGGTAGTTCGTCGCGTCGGCCGGCGGCCGCCGCGGGCCGCGGACCACCACGTCGAGGCCGACCGGCCCGGCCCAGGGTGCCCAGCCTGGTGGCAGCGCGGCGCGGGCGGCCCGCAGGAGCGCGACGACCCGGTCTGCCGCGGTGTGGTTGACGGCGAGCAGGGAGCGGGCCTCGTTCTTCTGCGGCGGCCATCCCGGCACGTCGAAGGTGATCTCGTTGGTCACCGCACTCTCCACCCTGGTTGACCGCCGCGCGCGGCGGTTGGGGTCCTGACAGCCGCTGACAGTAAACGCCATGCTGCTGACACCGCGGGTCACAGCACCGACCGGCGGGGCCTGACAGGTCGGTGGTGTCAGGTGGCGACGCTACGGTCGACACCTACTCATCGAGTACCCGTCGCAACACCCGGCCGCGTCCATGAAGGTGGTGTACGACGAGCCTGATCTTGGGCGTGTCGTGAAGTAGAAGACGGTCATCGCGTAGA
>JAEZKB010000114.1 GCA_023415605.1 Pseudomonadota bacterium | reverse complement strand
ACTCATGGCGATGATGTCGCCGGTGGTGCGGATCAGGATGCCGCTCTCGAATGCCTTCACGAAGGCCGAGAAAGCGCGCTTGGTCGGCGCGCCCGCGATCGGCTCGAGCTCGACGGCGCCGACGAGGCCGAGATTGCGGACATCGATGACGTGCTTCAGCCCCTTCAGCGAGTGAAGCGCATCTTCCCAGTACTTTCCGATCGCGCCGGCGCCCCGGGTGAGCAGTCCCTCTTCCTTATAGACCTCGAGCGTTGCGAGGCCCGCGGCCGACGCCACCGGGTTCCCCGAATAGGTGTAGCCGTGGAAGAACTCGATCAGGTGCTCGGGCCCCTGCATGAAGGCGTCGTGGATCTCGCTGGTCACCAGCACCGCGCCCATCGGGATGGTGCCGTTGGTAAGCCCCTTGGCGGTGACGATCATGTCCGGGATGACGTCGAAATACTGCGCCGCGAAGGGCGTGCCGACGCGTCCGAAGCCGGTGATCACCTCGTCGAAGATCAAGAGGATGCCGTGCTTCTTGGTGATCTCGCGCAGCTTCTTGAGATAGCCCTTGGGCGGGATCAGCACGCCGGTGGAGCCGGCGACCGGCTCGACGATCACGGCGGCGATGGTCGAGGCGTCATGGAGGGTGACGATGCGCTCGAGTTCGCTCGCCAGATCCTCGCCGCCGGTCTCGCGCTCGCCGCGCGTGAACTGGTTCTGGCCCGGCGTATGGGTGTGCGGCATGTGGTCGACGCCGGTCAGCAGCGTGCCGAACATCTTGCGGTTGGTGACGATGCCGCCCACCGAGATGCCGCCAAAGTTGACGCCGTGATAGCCACGCTCGCGGCCGATGAGGCGGAAGCGGCCGCCCTCGCCTTTCACCCGGTGATAGGCCAGGGCCACCTTGAGAGCGGTCTCGACCGACTCGGAGCCCGAGTTGGTGTAGAGCACATGGTTCATGCCCTGGGGAGCGATCTGCACCAGCGCATTGGCCAGTTCGAAGGCCTTGGGGTGGCCCATCTGGAAGGCAGGGGCGTAATCGAGCTCGGCGGCCTGCTCGGCAATCGCTTCGGTGATACGCGGGCGGCAGTGGCCGGCGTTGACGCACCAGAGGCCCGCCGTGCCATCGAGTACCTGGCGGCCGTCCGAGGTGGTGTAGTGCATGTCCTTGGCGCCGACGAACATGCGCGGCGCCTTCTTGAACTGCCGGTTGGCAGTGAAGGGCATCCAGAACGCACTGAGATCGTTCGGCGTGACATTGAGGCGGTTGGACACCTTCGGACTCCCCCGGAGCAGCTTGTGAATTTTCCGTCGCGCCGCTTTGTGGCTTGACGAGTGGTCTCGTTCTTCAGAAATTTGACCAATTGGAAAAAATGTTAGCACTCCCATGCCGCCGATCAAGATGAAAATGCTCTGCCCGCGGCGTTGCCAGGGATGCCGCCGATGACGGTTGCCGAAAAGCCGAAAAAGCCGGCGCGGAGCGGTCGTCCGCTGACGCGAATCCAGCGCGAAAAGCAGGACATCATCCTCGAAGCGGCGCTCGATGTGTTCTCGGTGCACGGCTTCCGCGGCGCCACGATCGACCAGATCGCCGAAGCGGCCGGGATGAGCAAACCCAACCTGCTCTATTATTTCCCCCGCAAGGAAGAGATCCACAAGCGGCTGATCGCCGAGATGCTGGAGATCTGGCTGGCGCCGCTCAAGGATTTCTCGGCCGATGGCGACCCGGTGCCGGAGATCCGATCCTATATCCGCCGCAAGCTGGAAATGAGCCGCGACTTCCCCCGGCAAAGCCGGCTCTTCGCCAATGAAGTGCTACAGGGCGCGCCGCGCATCATCGAGATGCTGGCCGTCGACCTCAAGGCGCTGGTGGACGAGAAGGCGCAGATCCTCGAGACCTGGATGGCACAGGGCAAGATCAACCGGACCGATCCCTATCACCTGATCTTTTCGATCTGGGCAACGACCCAGCATTATGCCGATTTTGACGTGCAGGTGCGGGCCGTGCTCGGCCCGGAACGCGGCGGCGAAGGCCGTTTCGAGGACGCCGCACGGTATCTCGAAAATCTCTTCCTGCACGGGCTCTTGCCCAAGAAGTCGTAAAGTCCATCGCTACAATCCAAGCGACGATCACGAAGTTCTGTGAAGGAATGTCGGAGTATGGTGCCGGAGCTTGTCCGGAGCTCCCCATGCGCGTGCCGTTGGCCGTTCTCATCGACGCCGAAAATATCTCATCGACCTTGTTCGAGCCGCTCAAGGAGAAGGCGGAGGCGCTGGGCGCGCCGGTGGTGTGGCAGTTGCATGGCGACTTCTTCTCGTGGCCGCATCCCGGGTGGCAGGAAGTGGCGCAGCGCGAAGGAATCGAACTCAGGCACCAGTTCCATAACGGCAAAAACGCAGCCGATATCGCCATGACCATCGCGGCGATGGACCTGCTGCATGCCGGCAAGGTACGCGGCTTCTGCATTGCCTCGAACGACAAGGATTTCACCGCGCTGGCGCGGCGGCTGCGGACCGACAACCTGCCCGTCCATGGCTTCGGCAAGGAGAGTGCGGGCGAGAGCTATCGCAAGGCGTTCACCGAGTTCCATGTGCTTCAGCCGCCCTTGCCGTTGCTGCCGGCGGCGGTGGATCGGGGGCTGGACCAGATCGACATCAAGCGGCTGCATGAGTTGCTGCATACGGTTTGCCGCGAGGCCGGCATCGAGGGGAAGGTGCTGACGGCGAAAGCCGCCACCTACATCAAGCTCAATGCTCCCGACCTCGCCGAACGCGTCGGCGGGGCCGGCAAGTTCCTCAAGGCGCTCAAGGCACTGGACCTCGTCGAAATCCACGATGACGGGCCGCAGCGCTGGATCAGCGTCAAGTTCAACAAGCTGTCGGTCGTAGGCCGCTAGGAGCGAGGCGAAGGCCCTTTGCCATCCGGCACGAAGGCCAGCACCACCAGCCCCAGTACCGTCACTGCGGCGCCCATGACCACGCTGAGCGTGGTCCAGCCGTGGCCGAAGAAGCCTTCGAAAATGATGACAAAGGCGGGCACCAGGTAGCCATAGGCGACGACCTTGGCGGATGGCAGGTGCAGGGAGGCGTACTGGATGAGGAAAAAGCAGATCGCGGTCGGCGCCACCGCCAGGTAGAGCAGCACCCACCAGACGACAGGCGGCAGCGCCAGCCAATCGACCCGGACGATGTCGCCGATGCCATAGAGGGTGATCCAGGCTGCGGTGGCCGACAGGGTCCAGAAGCTCAGCACCATGGCGGGCTCGCCGCGCTGGAATTTGCGCAGGAGCGGCGTGTAGACCGCATACGCAACGCAGCCGACGAAATAGATCAGTTCCCCCTGCCCCACGTCGAAGCGCAGCAGCGCATCCAGATCGGCTCGGAAAATGACCCAGATGGCGCCGGCCCCGGCCAGAACGAGGCTGAGGATCACCGCCGGGCCGGAGCGCTGGCCGATAAGGAAGAAGGCGGTCACCGCCGTCATGATCGGCACCAGCGTATAGACCGCACTGGTCGCCACCGGCAGCGTCATGGTCAAGGCGATGAACATGGTGACGAAGTAGATCGCCGTCAAAAAGCCGGTGATGCCGAAGCGCCAGGGTTCTTTGGGGAAGGCGAATTTCTGCCGCGCGACGCCAAAGGCGAAGATGCCCATCAGCAATGCGGCCAGGATGAAGCGCACGGAATTGAGCGGCACCGGTGCCAGATAGGGCACGGCGAGAGCGCCAGTGGTGAACGATCCGGCAATGAAGGCTGCAAAGAGCAGCATGCCCAGATGGGCAAGAAGGCGGGGCGACATGGTGCGCCGGGCGTAGTCCGGCGTGGGTCCGGTGTCTAGTGGAATTGGCGCCCTGAGCTCGCGGCTCGGGGCGCAACCTGGATCAAGCGGCCTTGGGCAGGCCGCGGACGAGTTCCTCGGCGAAGGCGAAGGGCACGCCATCGATGGCTTTGGCGCGGTAGAGGGCAGCATCGGCGCTGGCGACGAGGTCGCGGGCGTCGCCCATGGTGTCGCCACGGCTGGCAATGCCGATCGAGAGGCCGATCTCGGCCTCCACCTCGCCCAGGCCATACGGCAGGGTGATCCGCTGGTGGATGCGGCTCGCGAGTTCGGTCAGTTCGGCGCGGCTGGATGGGCCCCGGCGCAGCAGCACGAATTCGTCGCCGCCAAGACGGGCGACACAGTCGTCGGGGCCGGCGATGTGGCCGAGGCGCTGCGCCACGCAATTGAGCAGTTCGTCGCCGATGGCATGACCGTACCGATCATTGACCTGCTTGAAGCGGTCGAGATCGAGATAGAGCAGCGACATGGCGGTGCCCGACGCAAATCCGGCTTCGAGCGCCTCATTGAAGCCGCGACGGTTGGCAAGTCCAGTGAGCGGATCGCGGGTCGCCAGGTCGCGGGCGACACGGCGGCGCGCTTCGAGGTCGCGCGCCAGCTGATAGAGACGGAACAGAATGACGATCACGGCGATCAGAACGGCGCCGGCGGCGGCGATACGGATCGGCGCCGTGGAGACAGCGACTTCGCTGGCGAAGCGCCGCGGCGTCCAGGTCAGGACCAGAGAGGTGTTGGCGAGCGGCACGAAGATTTCGCCGCCCTTCACATCGGAGGGGCGCGAGAGATGCGCGTCGGTGAGGAGATAGTCACGCCCGATCTTGCGCGCCATGACGCTATCCATCGCGCCGCCGGACTGCTGCAGCAGGCCCACGGCGACCATGGCGCGGTCACGCTCGGAGTCGATGGCCTTGCCGTCGATGCCCTGGATGGCTGTGAACGTGCCCCAGATGAAGATTGCCGTCATGATGATGACGCCGAGGATGCCCGCCAGCACCAGCCGGCTGGAGCGAAGCTGATACCGTGCGTCCTGTGATTGTTGTTTCACCCGAAACTGCCGGGCACCCGCGGCGACCGGTTCGAGGAGAAAATGCTGCGCCATCTTCGTCCACCTACTTCCCAATGCGGGGGACGATAGGGCGCGAGTGTTCCGCAAACCTTACCTAGGAGAATCCCTCGTCGGCGATGGTTTAGAGAGCCCTAATCTCTGCCACATTTCCGCCATGCGTCACCTATTGGGCGCCAGGTGAACAAAGCGGCGCAAAGTTTTTGCGCCGGGCCAGATTAAGGCCACTTTGCCTCGATTGGCGCCCAAGGCATTGGAGTCTCAAGCGGAATCCGAAAAGTTCCGTCACGAAGCTGTGAGGCCGATCGGCAACAGTTTCTGCTGGAATCGCCTCGTTCATTTTCGGTTCATATTCCGGCCCGGTTTGACCTGCATCCGGCAAGCGTTCGTAAACTACAGTGAGACAGTAGCTTGACTAAAAACATCGTTGTGGTCGCCGCGCTGGTGGCTGGTCTCTTTTCGACCACCGGGGCATATGCCGGCGATCAATGCGGCGGGGCATCCTGGTATTCGCTTCCAGGCAACCGCACGGCGAGCGGGGACCGGATGAACCCCAGCGCCATGACCGCGGCTCACAAGTCGCTCCCCTTCGGCAGCAAAGTGCGTGTTGTCGATCAGCGGACCGGCAAGTCGATCCAGGTCACGATCAACGATCGGGGACCCTTCGTTAAGGGCCGGATCATCGATCTCTCGAAGGCGGCGGCCACCAAGCTGGGCTTCCGCAACGCGGGCCACACCAAGGTCTGCATCGAACGGGTGTAGTGCAATCACTCGTGGACAATCAAAGGGTCGCCCGATGCATGCGGGCGGCCCTTTTTCATGTCATAGAGCGGCATGGGCATCAGGAACTATCTCATCGAGGGCGGCTCGGGGGTCGGAAAGTCGACCGTGGCGCGTGAGCTGGAGCAGCGCGGCTACCATGTGATCCATGGCGACCGGGTGCTGTCCTATTACGGCGATCCGGTGACCGGCGCACCGGTGGAGAAGAACCCCTTCGACAACGAGGCCGACAATATCCAATGGCGCTATGAGCGCTGGATCTGGCCGGTGGATCGGGTCAGGACGCTGATCGCCGACCATAGCCAGAACATGACTTTCTTTTGCGGGCACTCGGCCAACCTTCCGCAATTCATCGAGCTTTTCGACGAAGTGTTCGTGCTGACCACCGATGTGGCGACACTGGATCGGCGGATAGCGGGGCGGCTGGACGATGAGTTCGGCGGCAAGCCGATCGAGCGGGACTTCGTGGTGAAGTTTCACGAGACGCGCTATGGGCTGCCGACGAACGCGATCAGCATCGACTCGACGCCGCCGGTGGCGGAGGTGGTGGATTCGATCCTTGCCCGATGTGGTCAGCGATGACCGCCTTCCTTTCGGGGCTGACACTCGGCCTCGGCCTCATCGTTGCCATCGGGGCGCAGAATGCGTTCGTGCTGCGGCAGGGGCTCAAGCGCGAGCACGTGTTCTGGGTGTGCCTTGTCTGCGCGCTGTCGGATGCCGTGCTCATCGCGGCGGGAGTGGCCGGCTTCGGCTTTATCGTCCAGCAGCTGCCCTGGCTCATCGAAGCGATGCGCTATGGCGGCGCGGCGTTCCTGATCCTTTATGGCATTCGCAGCGTGCTGGCCGCATTCCGTTCGACGGAGACGCTGGAGGCGGCGGCAAGTTCGGCCGGCAGCCTGCGGACAGCGGTGCTGACCTGCCTCGCCTTCACCTGGCTCAACCCGCATGTCTATCTCGATACCGTGGTGCTGCTCGGCTCGATCTCGACGCAGTTCGGTGACGCGAGGCCAGTGTTCGCAGCGGGGGCGATGACGGCGTCGTTCGCGTTCTTCTTTTCGCTGGGCTACGGAGCGCAGCTGCTGCGGCCGCTGTTCGCCAGCGTCATCGCCTGGCGCATTCTCGACGCGGTGACGGCGATGGTGATGTTTGCAATTGCCGCAAAGCTGCTGCTCGAGGCTTAGCAAAATCCCCAATTCTCTGCGGGACACGGATTGGCGAATGCCCAATGCTAGCCCTATGATGGCGTAAGTCACAGGGAGGAAAATGTGCCTTACGTTCGCATCGAGATTACCGACGGCGCCACCTACGAGCAAAAGCTCCAGATCTACAAAGAGACCACCGAGATGCTGACCCGCATCTTGAACAAGAATCCCGAATACACGTTCGTGGTGATCGAAGAGGTCGACAACAAGAACTGGGGCCACAAGGGCACCTCGGTCGCCAAGATCCGCGAAGCTGAGGCTGCGGCGAAGGCCAAGGGCGGGTGAGACCGCTCTGGCGCCGGTTCGGCGCCATCTAGCACCCGCTCTCGCGATATTTGCGGCTGCCTGAACAGTGGCGACGATGGTGATGCCATCGCCGCCAAGCTTTTTGCTGGAGCACCCCCTCAGGTGATCGAGCCGCTGATGCCCTCGATCAGGTAGTCGGTGCCCCAGAGGGCGCCGTCATAGAGACCGAGCGTGCCCTCGATCACCACCTTGCCGGTATTGTCCTTGAGCGGGCCGACGAAGATCGGTGCGCCGGCCTTGAGGTCTTCGATCGCCGCGGTGGCAGCGGCGATGCCTTCCTCGGTGGCGCCGGCGCCGAAGGGCGTCGACTGCACCATGTCCTTGTCGTAGCCGCCCTCGTTGACGTTGGGCAGTTTCTCGCCGGCGGCGAGCAGCTGCGCATATTGGGTGTAGATGGTGCCCCACTTGAGTTCGGCGCCGGTGATGAAGCCTTTGGGCGCGAGCGAGGCCTGGTCGGCATTGTGGCCGCAGGACTTCACGCCGCGCATTTCGGCCGTCTCGACGACGACCTTGGGACTGTCGACGTGGCAGGCGATGACGTCGCAGCCGGCATCGACCAGGGCATTGGTGGCCTCGGCCTCGCGCACCGGCAGGCTCCACTCGCCGGTGAAGATCAGGCGAACTTCAGCGTTGGGGTTCACCTTCTTGACGCCGAGGGTGAAGGCGTTGGCGTTGCGCAGGACGAGGTTGATCGGCTTGGCGGCGATGAAACCGATCTTGTTGGATGTGGTGGCAAGGCCCGCGGCGATGCCGTTGATGTAGTGGCCCTGGTCGAGGTGGCAGAAATAGCCGCCGAGGTTGACCGGGTCCTTGTCGGGGTTCCACAGCGAGGTCGGGTGGCGGAACTCGACGTCCGGGTGCTTCGCGGCCGCTTCCTTCATGAAGGGATCGAAGTAGCCAAAGGACGTGGGGAAGAGGAGCTTGGCGCCGTCGAGATTGATCATCGACTCCATCGATTGCGCGACGGCGTCGGTCTCGGGCACGTTCTCCTCTTCCACCACGGTGACGTCGGGCAGGGCCTTCAGGGCGGCCGCGCCGACGGCATGGGCCTGGTTCCAGCCGAAATCGGTGACCGGTCCGACATAGATCATGCCGATGGTCAGCGGTTCGGCCGCCTGTACTTTCAAGCCGCTGGCGAGCAGCAGCGAGCCGGCGGCGGCGGAGCCGAGAAAGTGCCGGCGGTTCATCGAGAATTTGGACATAGGTTGCACCCCCATCGCGTCCAGGTTTCATCGTTCGGAAAGCGCGGGATGCGCCTCCGTCTCGGCCGCGCGGTCAGCGCGGCGATTGGTCAGTCGGATAGTCTTCCGGCGCGCCTCAGGCGGCGCCGGCTTCAGTCACAAGGCCATCAGCCTGCTGGCTGTCGGCCTTCTGCTGTTCCCATTCCGGCACGGTGAGCGTGCGGATATCGAACTGGTCGCGCGTGCGCGCATAGGAGTTGCCGCCAAGGCGACCCACGGCGTCCATGCCGATCTGGTCGACATAGAGCTTGGCGGGATCGACAATGTCGGCGCGAATGTGGATGCCGAGCACCCGGCCGAGGATGATCTCGCGAGCCTTGCCGACTTCCAGTGTCATGTAGCGGCGGCACTCGAGCGCGGCGGGCGCGGTGACGATGCGGGGCGATTTCACCGCCCGGCCCGGGACGGTTTCGAGCCCGGCTTCCGCCAGTTCATCGACACCGGGGCCGAACTTGATGGCGCAGATTTCCATCTGGGCGGCCAGCGCGTCGTCGACGATGTGGACGGTGAAGTCTTCGGTATCGCGGATGTTGCGCGAGGTGTCCTTCATCCGGCCGTCTTCGTAGTTCTCGATGCCGATGGCGACAATGGCGGGATCGTGGGTGAGGACGTTGAAGAAGCTGAACGGCCCGGCATTGCGCTGCCCGTCCCTGCTCACTGTGGTGATGAAGGCGATAGGCCGGGGAATGACCGTGCCGATGAGGAGCTTGTAACGCTCCCTGGCATTGAGTTCGGCGAAGTCGAAGTGGAGATGGCCGCTCATTTGGCGCGCGCCTTCCTGAGCGGAATGGCGGCGCCGCGCGAGGCAATGGCGCCGGCGTAGCGCGACAAGACATCGCCCAGAGCGGGACTTTCGGCCGGGTCGGTCTCGTGCAGAGCCCGGCGTTCGACGTCGCTCATGTGGCTGTCCATGACGGCGATGGCCTTGGCGGCATCGCCGCTGCGGAGAGCGGCGATGAGCTCGGTGTGCTCGTTTTCACCGTGATCATGCGTGTGCGATGAACCGTAGACGGCAAGGATCAGCGAGCAGCGCGTCACCAGTTCGGACATGTACTTTTCGAGCAGCACATTGCCGGTGAGTTTGGCCAACCGGATGTGAAATTCTCCGGCAAGGCGACCGGCGGCATGCTCTTCATGGCGGGCACGGGCCGCGTCTTCCTCGCGCATCAGGCCTTCGAGTTCAGCGCCGAAGGCCGGCTTCCAGCGCTTGATGACGAGGCGGACGACTTCGGCTTCGAGGGCGCGGCGGACTTCGAAGACGTCGCGGGCTTCGGCGAGGGTCGGCTGCGCCACGGTGGCGGTGCGTTTGGGGCGAACGTCGACCAGCCCTTCAGTGGCGAGCTTGGCGAGCACGGCCCGCACCAGCGTGCGGCTCATGGCGAAATGCGCCCCGATTTCATCCTCGGGCAGCTTGGTGCCCGGCTGCAGCGCGCGCTCGAGGATCGCCTGCTTGAGCGCCTCATGAGCGATGTCGATGCGGGGAGAGGGACGGGACATGCAAGCCTCGGGGTCTGTCGTATCCATTCATGCATACGGGATTTGAAGTGACAAGTATGCATGGTCTCGGCATAGCGGCCTTGTTTTCGGTAGGCTTTGCCGTACTTTGACGTCGATATGCGAGGAACGCATCGCAGATATGCATGGAAACTGATCGCTGCAAACGCAATCACGTATACAGTTTTGGTATCCAAGATTGGAGGCAATCATGGCGGCCAGGACCATCGTCCTTACGCTCAATCAGCAGCAACTCGAACTCATCGATCGCACCGTGGCCAAGGGCGCCGCGCCCGATCGGGTCGCGCTGGTCAAACTCGCCATCCGCGAACAGGGAGCCAAGGCGAAATGAGGACAATCATCGACACGCTGATCCTCGAACCCGGGACCGGCAAGGCCGTCGAGCTGCTGGCCGGGCAGATCCTCCGCATCGAGCAGGTGGAGGGCGGACAATGCGTCGACTTCAATGCCTTCAACCTGCACGACTACAAGGAATACATGCATTGCGGGCGGACCCGCACGGTGCATGGTTTCAATCCGACAGAGGGGACATTCCTCTGGAGCCAGCCGCCGCGCGAGCGGGCGCTGCTCTATATCCTCAAGGATACGGTTAAGCGGAACGACGTGCTGTTTCCACGCTGTTCGGCCTACCTCTATGAAAGCGCCTATGGCTTTCACGACCACACCAATTGCCACGACATCCAGGCCGAAGCGCAGCGCGAATATGGGCTGACGCCGGACGACGTGCATGACAGCTTCAACTTCTTCATGAACACCGAAGTCGGTACGGACGGCAAAGCCACCATCACCCGGCAGTCCAGCCAAGCCGGCGACCATGTGGACCTGCTGGCGCTCACCGATGTGCTGGCGGTGCCCAATGTCTGCGGCGCCGACGTGATGCGGACCTCGAACTTTTCGCTGAAGCCGATCAAGCTGACGGTGTTCGAGGCGACAGCCGAGGATCTCGCCGCAGTGCCTCCGACGCCGGTGCTGAGGAGCCAGCGGACGCCGAAAGACTTCCGGCAGCCGACGATCAAGGCCGATCGTGAGCTTTATCGCGACACCGCCTATGTGCCGGCCTTCACCAATGTGCCGATCCGCAAGGAGACGCTCAGCATCGAGCTCAGCGCCGAGGAGGCGGCTCTCTTCGACGCTGCCCGCCTGCCGCTCTATGGCGATGACGAGGGTGCGGCGCTGCGCGACCTGCTCTTTACGTGGTGGGAGGAGCGCTATCTCGGCGCCAATGCGGGCGCGCCGGTGATAGGCGAGAAGGCTTGACCGGGGCCGGGCCCGCGCTTCACTAGGGGTGCGTCAACCGGAGAGACTGATGAAGACCTGGCCCGAATCCGCCCGAGACCTGATCGATGTGGCCGCGGGGCGAAAGCCGGCCGACATGGTGGTGCGCAACGGCCGCTGGGTGAACGTCCATTCGGGTGAGATCGTCGATGGCATGGACGTCGCCATCGTCGCCGGGCGTTTCGCGGCGATTGGGCCGAACCTGCAATCGGCGGTAGGGCCGGAGACGGAGGTCGTCGACGCCAATGGCCGCTACATGGTGCCGGGGCTTTGCGACGCGCATATGCATGTTGAAAGCGGCATGGTGACAGTCACCGAGTTTGCGCGCGCGGTGATCCCGCATGGGACAACCAGCATGTTCATCGACCCGCACGAGATCGCCAATGTGCTGGGGTCGAAGGGCGTGCGGCTGATGCATGACGAGGCCATGGCGCAGCCGATCAATGTGTTCGTGCAGGCGCCGAGCTGCGTGCCTTCCGCGCCGGGGCTCGAAACGCCGGGCGCGACGCTTTCGGCCGAGGAAGTCGCCGAGATGATGGCTTGGCCCAACATCATTGGATTGGGGGAAATGATGAATTTCCCCGGCGTCATCGCCAAGGACGACAAGATGCTCGCCGAGATCGCGGCGACGCAGTGGGCCGGCAAGACGGTTGGCGGGCACTATGCCTCGCCCGATCTCGGCGCGCCGTTCGCGGCCTATGTCGCGGGCGGGCCGGCGGACGACCACGAGGGCACCCGTAAGGAAGACGCCATCGCTCGCGTCCGCAACGGCATGCGGGCGATGCTACGGCTCGGGTCGGCGTGGTTCGACGTGGCGACGCAGGTCAAGGCGATCACCGAAGACGGGCTCGACAGCCGCAATTTCGTGCTCTGCACCGATGACAGCCATTCGGGCACGCTAGTCAATGACGGGCACATGGACCGCGTGGTGCGCCACGCCATTGCGCATGGTCTCAAGCCGATCACTGCCATCCAGATGGCGACGCTGAACACGGCGAGCCATTTCGGCCTCGAGCGCGAGCTCGGCTCGATCACGCCCGGCCGCCGCGCCGATCTGTTCCTGACCTCGGACCTCGCCGCCTTGCCGATCGAGCTGGTAATTGGCCACGGCAGGGTGCTGGCGGAGAATGGGCATCTGACCGCTGATATGCCGGCTTGGGACTATCCAGACTTTGCCCGGCAGACCGTCAATCTTGGCAAGACCTATGCGGCTGGCGATTTCGCCATCGCGGCGCCGGCCGGGCGGAATTCGGTGACGGCGCGGGTGATCGGCGTCATCGAGAACCAGGCCGGGACGCGGGCGCTGGAGCGGACACTGCCGGTCGAGGATGGGCTGGTGGCCATGGATCGGGCAGCCGATGTCTGCCAGATCGCGCTGGTGGAGCGGCATCGCGGCACCGGCCAGGTGGTCAACGCGCTGGTCTCGGGCTTCGGCTACAACGTCGACTGCGCGGCGGCCTCGACCGTGGCGCATGACAGCCACCACATGATCGTCGTCGGCACCAATCGCGAAGACATGGCGCTGGCGGCCAATACGCTGGGGCAGGTAGGCGGCGGCGCCGTCGTCGTCAGCAAGGGCAAGGTGCTGGCGCTGGTCGAATTGCCGATCGCCGGGCTGATGTCGGACGAGCGCGCCGAGATCGTGGCCCGGAAGGCCGAGGCGCTGGTAGCCGCCATGGCCGACTGCGGCTGCACGCTCAATAATGCCTATATGCAGCACTCGCTGCTGGCGCTGGTGGTGATCCCGGAACTGCGGATTTCCGATGTGGGCCTGGTCGACGTGCGGACGTTCGAGAAGGTGGATCTCTTCGTCTAGGAAGGTTGGGCCGCGTGTTGAGGCACGCGGCCCGGGGATACGGCCTGACACGTTGGGACAGATCAGACCGGTTCAGTGTGTCAGCGGCGGTGGCGGCCGCTGACACGATCGACGATCTCTTCGCGATCGATGCCGATATCGGTGAGCAGGCGGTTGTCGAGGGCACGCAGACGCTTGATGTCGCGCGCGGTGCGTAGCCAGCCGGCGAAGAAAACCTTGAGGTCGTTGAGCGTCATCCCGAGTCTCCTTTCATAGTCGCAAAGCTTCGCCATGGCCCGCGCTGGCGGGTCCCATGCAGCTCGGCGATGGAAGCTGTGTCGAAATCTCTGTTACGGGATCTGGTCGTTGTCCGTTCCCCGTTTTCGACAAGACCCAGCTTGCTGATTTGCATTTCCCGGCGCTACAACCGGGTTCGCAACGTCCTTTGCAGAAATGAAAAGCTCGATGACGGACCGCACCGGCGCCAATCCCGAGATTTCCTGGGACGATCTGCGACTCTTTCTCGATGTGGCGCGGCTGGGGGGTCTTTCAGCCGCGACAAGCACGACGGGGCTCTCAGCGGCGACGCTGGGGCGGCGGGTGACGGCGCTGGAAGCGCAGATCGGCGAGCCGCTCTTTGTACGCAGCCAGACCGGCTACCAGCTGACCAAGGCCGGTACCGAACTGCTCGAGCACGCCGAGGATGTGGAAAGCGCCATGCGCTCGCTGACGCGCTGGCGCGATGGCAATGTGGGTGAGCGCATCGTCCGCATCTCGGCCGGCAGCTGGACCTCGCATTTCCTTGCTGCGCATATCGGCGAGCTCTGGAGCGTGGACGACAATATGCGGCTCGAATTCGTCACGGCATACGAGAAGGTGGATATCGGCCGGCGCGCGGCCGATATCGGCATCCGCTCAAGCCGGCCGACCGAAGCCAACCTCGCCGGTCGAAAGATCGGTACAGTGGCGCACGCGATCTATTCGGGCCGGCACCTGATCAATGGCATCGAGGCGGGGCTCTTTGTCGGTGCGACGGGCGAAGCCGCCAACATCGCCTCGTCGCGGTGGCTCATGGCGCATCACGGCGACCGGGTGACGGTGCGCGGCAACGATCCGCACAGCGTCAAGGAAATGGTGGCGGCTGGCGCGGGTATGTCGGTGTTTCCGTGCTTTGTCGGCGACAGCGACAAACGGCTGGTGCGGCCGGCCAAGATCATCACCGAACTCACCACCGAGCAGTGGCTGGTGTCGCACCACGAAGAGCGGCACCGGCCGGAAGTGCGGCGCGTCGCCGACCGCATCACGGCGCTGATGAAGACCCACGGCGCACTGTTCCGCGGCGAACTCTATGAGGGATAACGCCGCGTTAACGGCCGCCATGCTCTCTGCGGGCCGGGGAATGCAATCAGGTCGAGGGACGCGACCTTGTTCAAGGCGACAGCCTATATCGTCGGGCCGCAGGACGGACCGGGCGCCGCGCTGACCGAAATGGCGCGGCATCTGGGGTTCGAGACCGTACTGCCCTATGCGGGGGTGCAGCTGGCCGAACAGCAGCTGGCGCGCACGCCGTTGATCTATTTCCTCTTTGCCGCCGTGAACGACGTCGCGTCCCTGAAGCCGCATGCCGACGCGCTGCGCTTCTGCCCCAGCCGCAAGCTGCGCCTGTCGCCGCTGATCTACTTTTCCGAGAGCCCGTCGCTCGAGGGCATCCAGGCCTGCGCCGCGATGGGGTTCGACGACGTGGTGACTTTGCCGTTTTCGCGCGAGCGCGTCACAGCGCGGCTGGCCCGGCAGGTGAACCGAAGCATCGCCTATAGCGAGAGCCGCGACTATTTCGGCCCTGCCCGCCAGTTGGCAAGCAGCGGACCGGTGCGGCGCTTCGACCTGACCCGCAGCTTTGCGGAAGGGACGATCATCACGCGGGACGAGGCCCGGGCCGCTTAAGACCGGTTGCGGGGGCTCGCTTGAAGCGGCGAACCTCGCAGCTACCTCACCTTTCATCGCCTTGTGCCGATGGGGCAACTTCTCTAGGTTGCCCGGACATTCCAGCGGGTATTCCCATGAGATTCGGCCTTGAGCTGCCGCCCCGTTTCCGGGTCTTCGGCGGCTCCTGCGCATATGCTCCGGCGCTGGTGCCCAATTCTGTTCTCGCTGGCGCGCTTGATCGCCGGTCTGTCTCCTGTGGGGTTCCGGCATGAAGCCGCATCATCGGATCTTTGGCGTCTTCTTCATCTTCGCCCTCACCATGGGGGCGCTGCTGGCGCGCCTGCCGGACCTGCAGCGTTCGCTCGGCCTCACCGAAGGCCAACTGGGCCTGCTGCTCCTCACCATGTCGGTTGGCGCGCTGACCGGCCTCACCTTTTCGAGCCCCTATATCGAAAAGCTCGGGGCCCGGAAGACCGCTTTCATCACGGTTTTTGGCGCCTCGATCTGCTACGCCATCATCCCCTGGCTGCCCAATGCCTGGGCGGTCGCCCCGGTATTCTTCATCGCCGGCATCTTCGCCGGCGCGCTGGAGATCAACGTCAATCTCGAGACCGATCGGCACGAAGCCGTGCTGGGCTACCGGATCATGAGCCGGGCCCACGGCATGTGGAGCCTGGGCTTCTTCGTCACCGCGTTCATTTCAGCCGGCGTGCGCCAGCTCGGCATCTCGCCGCATCTGCACATCCTCGCCTCGGTGGTGGTGGCGGCGATTGCGGGGTGGATCGTCTTCTCAAAGATCGAGAATGCACCGCACCGGCCCGATAGCCATGGCGGGGAGATGCCGGGTATCGCTTTCCCGACCATCGGGCTGCTGCCGCTCTGCCTCATCGGCGCGGCGCCGCTCCTCGTCGAAGGCGGCGGCATCGACTGGTCGGCGATCTATATGCGCGACGTGTTCGCGGTTGAGCCGTTCATCGGCGGCATGTCGATCACCATTTTCTCGCTGTTCATGGCGCTGGCCCGCATCTTCATGGATCCGGTCGTCGACCGCTATTCGCCGCGGCTGGTGGCCGGTGGCCTGCTCGGCGTCGCCGGGCTCGGACTCGTCATCGTCGGCGCGGCGCCGCACCCCTATGTGGCGCTGTTCGGCTTCATGCTGATGGGGTTGGGTTGCTCTTCGGTTTATCCGCTGGCGGTGTCGGCCGCGGCGCAGCGCACCGACCGGCCGGCTTCGGTCAATGTCGCGTCGCTGGGGCAGATGACGTTCGTCGTGTTCTTCGCCGGTCCACCGCTGCTGGGTTTTGTAGCCCAGGCCGCCGGCATCCGCTGGAGCTATTTCGTCATCCTGCCGCTGGTGATCGCGGCGCTCCTCGTGATCCGGGCGTTGCCGGGCAAGCCGATGCCGGTGGTGAGCGAACCGGAGCCGGTGACGCCGCATGGCTGAATTGCCGCAGATCGTCGATCTGCGGCAATCGCCGACGGCGCTCCGCGTGCAGCGCGGGGTGATGCGGTTCCTGCGCGCCGCGCACGACTTCTGCTGTTACGCCGAAGTGCCGCTGGCCAATGGCCGGCGCGCCGATGTGCTCGGGGTGGGGCCCAAGGGCGAGATCTGGATCGTCGAGATCAAATCGTCGCTGATCGACTTCCAGGTCGACCAGAAGTGGCCGCACTACAAGGATTTCTGCGACCGTTTCTTTTTCGCCAAGCCGCCGGAGCTTGATCCGGATATCTTTCCAGCGTCGGAAGGGCTTATCGCGGCGGACGGGCATGATGCGGCGATCCTCCGCATGGCCGGAGAGGAGCCGCTGCCCGGCGCTAGGCGCAAGGCGGTAATGCTGAAGCTGGCCCGGCTTGGAGCCGACCGTATCCACACCCTCATGGACCCGGACGGCGGCAACTTTCCATAACGCGTTATCTCTGCGTTGCTACTCGTCGACTGCCGTGGTTTCCCGCGTCGAGCCCGCCGGCGGGATAGGGCGCTTGGGCGCGTCCGATGAAAGGCCGGTGCCGCGCAGTTTGGCCTGCAGTTCTGCCATCAGCGCCAGACGTTCGCGATCGGTGCTGGCGTTCTGCAGTTGATGGCTGAGATCGATGATGAAGCTCGCATAGGCATTGTGCCAGTCCGAGGTGATCTGGATCGGGTCGATGCGCGGCGTAGCCGGCTTTTCCACCGAGACCACGCCGGAGGGCCGCAGCTCGAAGGCATCGTCGAGCATCGGGATGATCACCTGGTCGCCGGAGAGGCCGGCATCGCGCATGATCTCCTCGCGGAGGGTGGCGCGCTCTTCGTCCTCGCCATGGGTGAGGAATACCGCGCCATGCGCCGGCAGGCGCTCCTTGATCCAGGCGCGCAGTTCGCTGTCATCGGCATGGGCCGAGTAGTTCCCGAGGCTGCGGATGCGCGCGCGGATGGGGGTCAGTTCGGAATGGATGCGCACTTCCCTGGCGCCGGACTGGATGATCTGCCCCAGCGTGCCCGGCGCCTGGTAGCCGACGAAGAGCACGGTGGCGTTGGCGCGCGGCAGGTTGTTACGCAGGTGATGCTTGATGCGGCCGGCATCGGCCATGCCTGAGGCCGACATGATGATGGCACCGCCGCGGATCGAGTTGATCGCCTTGGACTCTTCCACCGACTCGATGATGCGGAAACGCGGATCGTTGAAGAGTTCGTTGGCCGAGAGTTCCACGTCCTCGAACATGGCGTCGTATTTCTTGTAGACGCCGGTCACCTTGCTGGCGAGCGGGCTGTCGAGGAACACCAGCTGGGGCGAGATTTCGCCCTGCTTGATGAGCAGGCCGATGTCGTGAAGCAGCTCCTGGCTGCGCTCGACGGCGAAGGCCGGGATAACAAGGTTGCCGCCGCGGGCCAGCGCGTCGTTGATCTCGGTCTTCAGCGCCTCGCGGCGCTCGATCAGCGTGTAATCCTGCCGCTCGCGGCCGCCGTAGGTCGACTCGCAGAGGATGTAATCGAAGCCGGCCGGCGCGTCGGGTTCCTTGTAGAACACCTTCTCGTCCGGTCCGAGATCGCCCGAAAACAGAATGGTCACTGGCTTGCCGTCACCATTGATCACCTCGACCTCGATCGAGGCGGAGCCGAGGATATGGCCGGCGTTCCAGTAGCGGGCGCGGACGCCCGGGCCGGGGGTGATCCACTCGCCATACGCGGTGCCGACGCGGTGCTTCAGCACTTCCTGCGCGTCTTCCATGGTGTAGAGCGGATTGACCGGTTCTTCGGCGCGGCGCGAGCGCTTCTTGCTCTCCCGCTCCGCTTCGCTCTCCTGAATGCCGGCAGCATCGGGCAGCAGATATTCAAGCAAGCCGTTGGTCGGTTCGGTGGCGATGATCGCCTTGCGATAGCCCTGGTGCATCAACTTGGGCAGCAGGCCGGCGTGATCGATATGGGCGTGCGTCAGCAGCACGAAATCGATCTTCTGCGGGTCGAATGGCAGCGGCTTGTAGTTGAGGTCCCGGACGGTCTTGTTGCCTTGGAACATGCCGCAATCGACGAGGAACTGCCCGCCCGGATGCACGACCCGGTAGCACGACCCGGTGACGGTCCCGGCCGCCCCATGGAAATTCAAGGTGACGGACATGGACGCTCCTCCGGCTCGTCGGCTTATAACAGGTTATGACTGACTATTTTGGTGCGCGCTTGGCAAGGATGCGCTGCAGCGTGCGGCGATGCATGTTGAGCCGGCGGGCGGTTTCGGAGACGTTGCGGTCGCAGAGTTCATAGACGCGCTGGATGTGTTCCCAGCGCACCCGATCGGCTGACATCGGATTTTCCGGCGGCTCGGGCGCCTGGCCACCGGTGGCGAGCAGGGCATTGATGACGTCGTCAGCGTCGGCGGGCTTGCTCAGATAATCGACAGCGCCCAGCTTCACCGCGGTGACGGCGGTGGCGATGTTGCCATAGCCGGTCAGCACCACAGCGCGCGCATCGGACCGCTTCAAATGCAGGGCGTTGATCACGTCGAGGCCGTTGCCATCCTCGAGCCGCAGGTCGACGACCGCATAGGCGGGAGGGGCAGCGTTCACGGCGGCCACGGCGTCGGCGACGGTATCGGCGATGCGGACATCGAAGCCGCGTTTCTGCATCGCGCGCTCGAGCCGGGTCAGGAAGGCCTTGTCGTCATCAACGAGAAGAAGAGACCGGTCGGCCGCAAGAAGTTCATCAACTGTGCTCATCGCCGCCTGATGTAAGGCGTCCCACCCGAAAGGTCAAAGGAGCGAGGGTTCAAGAGTGTGTCGGGCCGGGGCTGCGGCCCTCACACTTCCTCGATTACCTTGCGCGGCCAGACCACACGCACGCGGGCGTGGCCGCGTTCATGGCTGTTTTCGAAGGCGATCTTGGCGCCGGTGCGCTCGAGCAGGGTCTTGGCGATGAAGACGCCGAGCCCCAAGCCACCGCCCTCGCCACCGCGGTTAGAGATATAGGGCTCGCCCATGCGGGTCAGCAGTTCAATGGGAAAACCGGGGCCGTCGTCGGTGATGGTGACACTGATGGCAGAGCGATCCCAGGAGCACTCGATCATCACGCCAGATCTGGCGAAGTGCACGGCGTTCTCGATCAGATTGCCCAAGCCGTAGAGCAGGCCAACATTGCGGCGGAACACCGGATCGGGGCCGGCCATGCTCTCCTTGCGGATGGTGATGGTCTTGCCGTCGTGCTCGTGCGGCGAAGCGACTTCGGCGATCAGATCGCCAAGCGGCAGCATGGCGAATGGGTCGCCACCATCCGCCCCCAGATTGCGCAACTTGGCGAGAATGTCCCGGCAGCGCGCCGTCTGAGCGATGATGAGGTCGATGTCCTCGCGCAACGGTCCATCGGGAAGGTCGGAGCGCATTTCCTTGGCGGCCAGCGCGATGGTCGAAAGCGGCGTGCCCAGCTCATGCGCGGCGGCGGCGGCGAGGCCGTCGAGGGAGGCCAGCTGTTCGCGCCGGGAGAGCTGGATCTCGGTAGCGGAGAGTGCGTCGGCCAGCTGCCGCGATTCATAGGCGACTCGGTTGGTGTAAGCGGCGATAAAGACGGTGCCGCAGAGCAGGCTCACCCAGATGCCGATGATGTAGACGCGGTCGAAGACGATGCGCTGGTCCGGATTCCACGGCAGGTCGTAGTGGAAGATGGAGAGCAGCGAGGCGATACCGATGGCGAGGCCTGCAAGGATCAGCGTCGATTTCTGTGGCAACGTCGTCGCCGAAACGGAGACCGGCGCCAAGAGCAGCAGCGAGAACGGGTTCTGCAGCCCGCCGGTCAGGGCCAAGAGGCCTCCGAGCTGCAGGCAGTCATAGGCGAGGAGCGCGGTGGAGACCGTGGCGCTGATGCGGGTGCCGGCGCCGAAGCGGACCAGCAGCCAGAGGTTGAGCGCCACAGAGAGGGCGATCAGGCTCATGCATTCCATCAGCGGCAGCGGAAAGCCGAGGCCGAAATCGACGAAAAGCACCCCCGCCGCCTGGCCGACAATGGCGAGCCAGCGCAGGCCGACCAGTGTGCCGAGACGCACCGGACGCCAGCTACCCGGGGCGAGTTCCTGCATTTCGGCGCCCAAACTCATAGAAAACCTCGTCAAGAGCGGTAAAGCGGCCCTGCAATAGGAAAGCAGGACCGGATTTCAAGACCCAGATTCCGCAAGGCACATGCTTGATCCCGGGTCAGCCGGGGCCACATCCCAATCGTTCGTGACTGGGAGACTTCAAATGAACACTGCGATTATCAAACCGCAATGGGGCCCGTTGACCATCGCATTGATGGTACTGGGCTTCGTCGTCTGGCCCCCGCTGGGCTTCATCGTGCTCGGCTACATCATCTGGGGCGAATATCTCGGCGGTTCCGCCGAGAAGGCTCAGGGCCTCGTCAATCGCGGGCGTCAGTTCGCGCGTGAGAATTGCGGCCCGGGCAAGCGCTGGGGCCATAACGGCTTCCGCAATTCGGCCAGCGGCAATGCCGCCTTCGACGACTACCGCGAAGAGCAGCTTCGCCGCCTCGACGAGGAACGCCGCCGGCTCGACGAAGAGATCAACGCCTTCCACGAGTACATGGCGAACCTGCGCAAAGCCAAGGACCGCGAAGAATTCGACCGCTTCATGCGCGACCGCAATGGCTCGCGCCAGGGTTACGGTTCGGGTTCGACCTACGACGGTGGCCAGAACAATGGCGGCAACACCGCCTGAACCGGCCCACCAACTCCTGACGCAAGTCAATGGACTTGCAACTGGCGCCCCGCGCGCGGGGCGCTTTTTTTGTCACGACTATTTTTGCTGAGGCAGCCATATTGAGGCTGCCGAGAATCTGATCAACTATCCTGTGTTATGATCGCGCTCCTCCAGAAAAGATGGCCAACCGTCACCGAGACGGAAGTCGATGGTGAGATGGTGGCCGTGTCCGTGCGTGTCAGCGCCCGGGCCCGCAATTACCGCTTGTCGTTGCCGCACGCCGGCGGCCCCGTGCTGACCGTCCCTAGCCATGGACGCTGGCAGGAGGCGCAGGCGTTCCTCAACCGGCAACGCGCCTGGCTGGGCGCCCGACTGCAGCGCGCCGCCAAGCCAGTGTCGTTCACTGCCCGCGGGGCGGTGATCCCGCTGCGCGGGGTGGACCACAAGATCGTGCCGACCGGACGCGTGCGCGGCCGGGTGGAAGTTGTCGATGTCGATGGGCTGCTGACGCTGCAGGTGCCGGGCGAACCCGAGCATCGCGCACGCCGCCTCACCGACTGGCTCAAGGAGCAGGCGCTGATCGACTTGCAAAAGCGGGTCGCCCTGCATGCCCGGCGGCTCGGGGTCGAATACAAGTCGGTGTCGATGCGTTCGCAGGCGACGCGCTGGGGTTCGTGCTCGACCACGGGACGACTTAACTTCAACTGGCGCCTGATCCTCGCGCCATCGTTCGTGCTCGACTATGTGGCCGCCCACGAAGTGGCGCATCTGGTCGAAATGAACCATTCGGACGCATTCTGGGCGACCGTCGAACGCACCCTCCCCAGCATGAACCGCGGCCGCGCCTGGCTGAAGGCCCATGGCCGTCAGCTGATGGTGTATGGGGTCGACGGGTAGGCACCGTGAGCCCGGACCTCGTGGCGTGACACGCAGTCAGAAAGCAAAAAAGGCCGGGGCAGGACCCCGGCCTTCGTTCATTCTAATGGCGGCGTTCAGCCCCCGAAGATATCACCCAGCGCGTCCATCAGCGTGCGCTGCTCGTACTGGACCGTCGGGGCGGTTTCCATCGGAGCGAGGTTCGGGTCGAGGGGGGCGGCAGGGGTGACGTCGCCGGGGAGCGGGCTCACGGGCAGGCCTTCATGGGCCTTGGTCATGAATTCGGACCAGATCTCGGTCGGAATATTGCCGCCCGAAAGGGTGGTTCCGGTGTCGTCGTCATTGCCGAGCCAGACGCCAGTCACCATGCGCGAGGTATAGCCCACAAAGAGCGCGTCGCGGGCCTTCTGGCTCGTGCCGGTCTTGCCCGCGATGGGCCAGCCGTTGAGATGGGCCTTCTTGCCGGTGCCGATTTCGAGCGCCGTGGTCATCATGTCATTCATCTCACCCACGATATGCGGCTCGACCACCTGGCCGGGGCCAGCGGGGATCTGCTCGTAAAGCACTTTCCCGGCCTGCCCGTTCTTGGGTGCGGTCTCGATCCGGGTAATGACAGTGGGAATGACGCCGACGCCGCCATTGGCGAAGGGCGCGTAGGCGCCGGTCAGCTCGAGCAGCGAGACTTCCTGCGTCCCCAGTGCGATGGACGGCACAGCCTGCAGCGGCGAGCCGATGCCCATGCGATAGGCGGTGTCGACAACGACCTGCGGGGTCACATCGATGGCGAGACGGGCCGAGATGGTGTTGAGCGAATAGGCGAGGCCCTGCCGCAGCGTCACCGGGCCGGCATATTTGCCCGAGGCGTTCGACGGGCTCCAGCCGTTATAGTCAAAGGGCGCGTCATCGGCGACGGTATCGGGCGTATAGCCCTTTTCCATGGCGGCGAGGTAGACGAAGGGCTTGAAGGTCGAGCCAGGCTGGCGCCGTGCGGTAACGGCACGGTTGAACTGGCTCTGCGCATAATCGACGCCGCCGACCAGCGCGCGCACCGTGCCATCGACATCCATGGCGACCAGCGCGCCTTGCGAGAAGCCCTTGGCTTCGCCGTTCTTTTCCACGGCGGTGCGGACGATGTCTTCAGCCGCCTTCTGCAGGTCCCAGTTGATGGTGGTGGAGACGATCACGTCTTCGGTGACATCGCCGATATAAGCCTGCATCAGGGTTTCGACCCAGTCGGCCACATAGGACTCCGAGCCGGTGACCTTGGTGCGGATGCGCTGGTTGGGGTCGAGCGAAGCGGCCTTGGCTTCGGCGTCGGAAATGTAGCCTTCCTTGGCCATGGACTGCAGCACCAGCTTGGCGCGGGCATTGGCGGCTTCAGGGTTCGACCGCGGATTGACACGCGACGGGCGCTGCACGGTGCCGGCAAGCAGGGCGGCTTCGCCGAGCGACAGGTTGCGGGCGGATTTGCCGAAATAGGTCTGTGCCGCTGCCTCGATGCCGGTGGCGCCGTGGCCGAAGAAGACGCGGTTGAGATAGAGCTCGAGGATATCGTCCTTGGAATAGTTCTGCTCGAGCCAGAGCGAGAGCATGGCTTCCTGCACTTTACGCTCGAGGGTCTGGTCGGGCGTGAGGAAGAGGTTCTTGGCGAGCTGCTGGGTCAGCGTCGAGGCGCCGCGGGTCACTTCACCGGCCTGAACGCTTTCGATGGCCACGGAAACGAGGCCAAGCACGTCGATGCCGAAATGCTCGTAAAAGCGGCGATCTTCGATGGCGACGAAGGCGGCCGGCACATAGTAGGGCAGCTCGCGCAGCGAGATGGCCTCGCCGCCGGTCTTGCCACGGTTCGAGATCAGCTGACCGTTGGCCGCGACGATACGGATATTGGCGGGACGCTCGGGCACGGCCCATTCGGTCGTCGCCGGCATCTGCATGGCGAAATAGGCGACCACGCCCGCGACGGCGATGCCGCCCCAGATGCCGAGCACCAGCAGCCAGGAAAACAGCTTCCAGAGGATGCGGCCGAAGGTCAGCGGCTTCCGTTCACGGCCACCGCGGGTCTTCTTGACCTTCTTGACCCGGCGCCGGGCGCGCGGATCCTCATAATCATCGTCGATCGACGGGGTGTCGTCATAGACCGAATCGATGCGGCCGATGCGCGGCTCCTGGCGCTGATTACGCGGCGACTTCGGAGCCTTCTTGTTCGCCGGCGCGGGCTTCTGGGCCTTGCCGCGCGCCTTTTTGGGGACTGCCCCGACGCGATCGTCCGGCGAAACGTGAAAATCCATAAAGAGGGCCCCGGCATTCTTCTTGCGCATCGCGTCCGACACTCCGTGAGCTTACCTCAAACGGAACCGGGACGCCGCAGCAATCCAACCGTCTCACGGCGCCGTTCGTCCGGCCTCACCCCGTGCGGTCCCTCAGGGCTATCGAGGCTAATTGTGGCCGGTTTATGTGAGGTTACGCTGGGTGGAGACCCGGTGTGGCCGAGGGGTCACATAAAACCGATCATCCCGCCGCGGCCAGCAGGTCGCCGGATTTCAGGCGGGCGACGTCGCGGAGAGGTGGGGCTCCAAAAAGCCGGGCATATTCGCGGCTGAACTGGCTGGCGCTGTCGTAGCCGACACGATAGCCGGCGCTGGCCGCATCCATGGCCTCGGCCAACATCAGGCGGCGCGCCTCCTGTAGGCGGAGTTGCTTCTGGTACTGCAGCGGGCTCATGGCCGTAACGGCCTTGAAGTGCAGGTGCAGGGCTGAAGTGCTCATGCGGGCTTCCTCGGCCACGGCCTCGATGGAGAAACTCTCGCGGTAGTTGCGCTTGATCCAGCCGATGGCGCGGTTGACCTGCTGCATCCGGCTTTCGGCGACGGCAATCTGCTGCAGGCGCGTCGCCTGATCCGAACGCAGCAGGCGATAGAGAATCTCACGCTTGATCATGGGGGCGAGCACGGCGATGTCCTCGGGCTTGCGCAGCAGCCGGACCAGCCGCACCGCCGCATCGAGCAGGTCGGCGGACACTGCGCTCAAGTCGAGGCTCGGTTCGGACTCCGCCGCGGCGGCACTAATGCCACCGGTCTCGATCAGCAGCGCCGAAATGTCGGCCGGGTCGAGATCGACCTTCAGACAGAGATAGGGCGCCTCCGCCGAGGCCTCGACCACCTGCCCTATGACCGGCGTATCCAGCGTGATGATGAGGAAACGGTTCGGATCGTAGGAAAGGACCCGGTCGCCGGCGATCACCTGCTTGCGCCCCTGGGCAACGATGCAGAGCGCCGGCTGCATGACGCCCGGCATGGGCTCGGATGTGTGCGAGAGACGGACGAGCTGTACGCCATCCACGGGCGTTGCATGAATGCCGTCCGCTGCCACGGTCTGTGCAATCTCGTCAGCAAGGGTCTCGATCGTGTTCATGGCGTTTTCCTGAACTTCCCGGCTTATTTCGTGCTTTCTAGATATGTCGTCGTTGGGTCGGCGTCACCATAAATCTCTGTCCTATGGAGAATTGTGCAATCATCCTGGACTATCGATCTACCGCCTTCCGTCGTCATTCCCCGATATTGCAGAGGCACCAAGCGACCACCCCAAAGACGCAGAAAGCGAGGACACACATGACCACTCTGTTCACCCGGGCCCGTAGCCTTGTCCTCTCGATGATTGGCTTTATCGACACCCTCCGCACCCCGCCCACGAGCCGGCCGCGCCGGTCGATGAATGGCTAGGCGGCTCATGGCGGCGGCGCTGCTCGTCGCGGCACTCATCCTGGTCGGCGCGGTGACGCTCACCGCTCCGGCCCACGCACAGACCGGAGTTCTTGCCATGACCAACCACGACTACACCGGCCTCTGGATCACCCCCGACAGCGAGGTCCGTCAGCTGCTGCTGCCCAATGGCCGCTACATCGAGGTCCACGGCCATCTCGATGTCGCCTACCAAGGCAATTACTGGATCGACGGCGATCTCATCGAGTATCGCGACGACACCGGCTACGAGGAGTCCGGCAAGTTCGTCGACGGCGTGCTGCACAATATCGGCATGGTGATGTACGCGCAGGAGTGAACCCGGCCCTCAGGGCTGCGTCTTCTGTACGATGCAGGTACCGCCGGCGGCGGAGAGCTTCTGGCAGAGCGCCTGCGCCTCGGCCCTGGTCGGGCGACCGAGCATGGCGGAAAAGCGCAAGCGGCGGCCGAAATTGGGGTTCCTTACCGTAATCAACATCAGCTTCTCGTCGCCGATTGCCGCACCGAAGCGGGCCTGCACGGCCTCGAAGCGGTCCCGGGCGGTGGCAGCGGAACTGGTCTGGGCGATCAGCACGCCCCAGGGCTGCCAGTCGCCCGGATCGGTCGTGAGGTCGGGGCGGCGAACGGCTCGGGCCATGTCGAGGCAAGCGGTCTGGAAGTCGACATCGGGCAGCAGGGTGAAATCCACCGGCTCTGGCCGGTCACCCAGCCAGTGCCCGACGCTGCGGCCGGTGACGATCACCACATAGTCTCGGGTTTCCCTCGCCAAGCCAGCGCCTTGCGCAACGAGGTTCTCGATCCGCCGTTCGCCCCCATTGTAGGCGGCGGCCGCGAGCCCCAAGTTGCCGAACTTGTCGGTCAGGAAACGCAGATATTCCGCCGACCGGGCGAGGGCCTCGGCCGGGGCAAAGGCATTGCCCAGCCCGCGGATGCGGGCCGTGCCGGGCATGAACTGGGCAATCCCCTGCGCGCCGGCCGGGCTCAGCGCCAGCGGGTCGAACTGGCTCTCCTGCCAGATCAAACGCGCAAAGAAGGCCTCGGGCAACCGCCAGCGACCGGCGAAGGCGGAGATCGCCGTGCAGACATCGGCGGTGTAACTGGCCTCCCGGATGCAGATTTCCTCGCCGGAGAGGGAGGTGCAGGATTGACGGATTTCTTCGGCGGGTTCGCCCTCGGCGTAGGCGGGCAATGACAGCCCGGTGATGAGCCCGGCTAGAAAGATCAAGAAGCCGCATCGATGCAGGAGATTTCGGATCACGTGCGGCTACTTCTCGCCAACCGGATCGTCGTAGTCGGCATCGTCATCGATTTCGATCGTCGGCGTGTTGCGCGAATGGCGGATCACGAGGATGAGCGCCATTCCTTCCATCACATCATAGTCGAACAGGTACTCCTCGACTGCCATGCGCCGCGACCCTGCTAGGGTGACGATGGACTCGGTGTAACCTGACTCCGGAAAGGTCTGGATCTGGCGGCGGGCACGATCGACGATACCATGAAAGCGAGCGGCGCCTGTCGCGCTGCGTTCCTTGAGATAGGCGGCCTCTTTGGCGATGTAGCGACGCGCTCCAGAGGAGAAGCGCACCTTCATCAAGCGGCCTTGGTGCCGTTGGCGATCGCCAGAAGTTCCCGCATAACCTCGTCGGCGTCGTGCCCCCCGTCCGCATCTGTCTGTTCGCGCGCCTTGAGGAGGCTAAGTACTTCCTCGCCTTCACCGGCGAGATAGAGGCGCAAAGCCCGTACAATCACCCAGCTACGGCTTCGGTCAACGGCGCCGGCAACTCGCTCGATGTCCTCAAGAACATCGAGCGGGATGCGTAGCGTGATCGGATCGGAAAGCTCGGGCTTGCTCATCTGTCACCTCATTTGTAATACAGGGTATTACAGCCAAGCTGGCCGAGCAACACTTGTGCATCAAACGTCCAGGTTGGCCACGTTGAGCGCGTTGTCCTGGATGAAGTCGCGGCGGGGTTCGACGAGATCGCCCATCAGCTGAGTGAAGATGAGGTCGGCGTCGGAGCCTTCCTTGATCTGCACCTGCAACAGCGAGCGGACGTTCGGGTCGAGTGTGGTCTCCCAGAGCTGCTCGGGGTTCATTTCGCCGAGACCCTTATAGCGCTGCAGCGAGAAACCCTTGCGGCCGGCAGCCGAGATTGCGGCGAACATCGAATAGGGCCCGAAAATATCGGTCGACTGGTCCTTGCGCACCAGCTTCGAGGTGCCCTCGTAGAGCCCCTCGAGCCGCTCGACCAGTTGCCGGATCTTGCGGGCGTCGGCGCTGGCGAGAAGCTGCGCATCGACATTGTGGGTTTCGGTGACGCCGCGGACGGTGCGCGAGAAGGTGAACCCGCCCTGACCGTCGAGGGCACCGATCCAGCCGCGCTCGACTTCGTCGGAGACCAGATCGAGCCGCTCGGCCACCTTCCTCGCCAGTGCCTCGGCGGCCGCCGGATCGAGCAGCTTTTCGGGATCGAGCCCGCCGACGATGGCGGTCTGCTCGACGATCTGCCGGTTATAGCGCAGGTTGAGGTTGTCGATGGTGTGCACCAGTTCACGCGCCTGGCGGGCCATGGAGAGCAGATCCTGCCCGGCATGGCTGGACCCGGCCGCCGTGGTGAACACGGCTTCCTCGGTCCCGGCGTTGAGCAGGTAGTCCTCGAGGCTGCGTTCGTCCTTGATGTACTGCTCGGACGAGCCGCGCTTGATTTTGTAGAGCGGCGGCTGCGCAATATAGACGTGGCCGCGGTCGATCAGCTCGCGCATCTGCCGGTAGAAGAAGGTCAAGAGCAGCGTGCGGATATGGGCGCCGTCGACGTCGGCGTCCGTCATGATGATGATCTTGTGGTACCGCAGCTTATCCGGGTTGAACTCCTCGCGGCCGATCGAGGTGCCCAGCGCCATCACCAGGTTGCCGATCTGCTCGGAACCCAGCATGCGGTCGAAGCGGGCGCGCTCGACATTGAGGATCTTGCCGCGCAGCGGCAGTACCGCCTGTGTGTGCCGGTCGCGGCCCTGGCTGGCTGAGCCGCCGGCCGAGTCGCCCTCGACGAGGAAGAGCTCGGACTTGGCCGGGTCCTTCTCGGAGCAATCCTTGAGCTTGCCGGCGAGGAAATTGACGTCGAGCGCCGACTTGCGACGGGTAAGTTCGCGGGCCTTGCGGGCGGCCTCGCGGGCCGCAGCGGCTTCCACCACCTTGCCGACCACCGACTTGGCCTCGGCGGGGTGCTCTTCGAACCACTGCTGCAGCTTGTCGTTGACGACGTTCTCGACCACCGGCCGGACTTCGGACGAGACCAGCTTGTCCTTGGTCTGGCTCGAGAATTTCGGGTCGGGCACCTTGACCGACAGCACCGCAGTCAGGCCTTCGCGCGTATCGTCACCGGTCAGCGCCACCTTTTCCTTCTTGGTGATGCCTGAGACGTCGGCATAGCTCGTCACCTGCCGGGTCAGCGCGGCGCGGAAGCCGGCGAGATGGGTGCCGCCGTCGCGCTGCGGGATGTTGTTGGTGAAGCACAGCACGTTCTCGTGGTAGCTGTCGTTCCACCACATGGCGACCTCGACGCTGATGCCGTCCTTTTCCGCAGAGAGATGGATCGGGGACGATACCAGCGGCTGCTTGGCGGTATCGAGATAGCGCACGAAGGCTTCGAGCCCGCCCTCGTAATAGAGTTCGCTCTCGACGGCTTCGGGGTGGCGGTTGTCGCGCAGGAAGATGCGCACGCCGGAATTGAGGAAGGCCAGCTCGCGCAGGCGGTGCTCGAGCGTCTTGTAGTCGAACTCCACCATGGTGAAGGTTTCGGCCGACGGCGTGAAGGTCACCGAGGTGCCGCTCCGGCCCTCATAGGTGCCGGGCTGCTTGTTTTCGACATAGGTACCGGTCTGCCTGAGCGGCGCATCGGCATCGCCATGGGTGAAGCTCATCTCGTGGATTTCGCCGTCGCGGCGGATCTTGAGCTTGAGGGACACCGAGAGCGCGTTCACCACCGAGACGCCGACGCCGTGGAGGCCACCAGACACCTTGTAGGAGTTCTGATCGAACTTACCGCCGGCATGGAGCTGGGTCATGATGACCTCGGCCGCCGAAACGCCCTCTTCCTTGTGGATGGCCGTCGGAATACCGCGGCCATTGTCGTCCACGGTCACCGACCCATCGGCATTGAGCGTCACCGTCACCAGATCGGCATGCCCCGCCAGGGCCTCGTCGATGGCGTTATCCACCACCTCATAGACCATATGATGCAGGCCCGAGCCGTCATCGGTGTCGCCGATATACATGCCGGGGCGCTTGCGCACGGCATCGAGGCCCTTGAGGACCTTGATGGAGTCGGCGCCATATTCATTGCTGGGGCTGGACGGGGTTTCGTCGGTGCTCAAAAGATATCCCGAATCAATGGTGAAATCCGCTCAGAACGGTCTAGCGGATACCCCTCCCTTACCCAAGACAAATGGCTATTTTGAGCCCGTTTTTCAATGGTTACAGGCTGGTTTGAGGTTGGCGCAAACACACCGGCCTCCGGCAACTTCATATGACACCCGATCGCTGTGTCCGGCACCCCCTATTCGCTTGCGCTCTCCCATGGCAGCCTCCAACGATTGTTTGAGGGATTTCCATGTCATCCGATTTCGAAACTGCGCTGGAAGCTGGGGACATTGCCGCGCTGCGCGCTATCCCCAAGGCCGACCTACACAACCATTTCATCGGCGGCGGCAACCGCGACTTCGTGCGCGAAAAGACCGGCGTGGAGATCGCCCCGATCGACCATGTATTGCGCTCCATGGACGAGATGCACGAATGGTCGGGCAAGCATACCGGGTCGGTTTTTGCTGGGCCGCAGGGCCGGATGCTCGGCATTGAGGCGACTTTCGTGCAGGCTAAACTCGACGGCGTGACGCGTCTGGATGGCGGCGAAGACGTGTGGGCCATGACGCTCTGGGAGAACCGAGACGTCGCACGCCTCACCCAGACGATGCGAGAGATCCATGCGCGGGTAGCGCCGGAAATCGAGTGGACGCCGCAGATGGGACTCTCCCGGCATTGCCCGATCCAATACCTGATGGAGTGGAGCGCGCCGTTTCTCGAGCTCGACTTCTATCAGACCGTCGACCTCTATGCCGACGAGTTCGCCCAGCCGATCGGGGTGTTCAAGCCGGTCTATCGCGCCGCCAAGACCAAAGGGCTGCGCCTGCGGGCGCATGCCGGAGAATGGGGTACCGCCGACGATGTCTGGCAGGCGGTTGAAGAGCTCGAACTCGACGAGGTGCAACATGGCATCGCCGCCGCGACCTCGCCGCAAGTGATGCGCTTTCTCGCCGACAACAAGATCAGGCTCAATGTCTGCCCGACATCGAACGTGATGCTGGGCCGTGTCGAGAGCATGGCCTCGCACCCCATCCGGACGCTTTTCGACGCCGGGGTGATCGTCACGGTCAATACGGACGACGCGCTGATGTTCGGGATCGGGGTGACCGACGAATATCTCTCGCTCTATCGGGCAGGGGTGTTCACGGCGGACGAACTCGACCAGATCCGGCTCAACGGTCTCACCGACCAGCCGCTCAGGGGCTAGGCGCCAGCCGCCCGTCCCTGACCGTGTAGACCTGTGCGCGGGTCCCCAGTGCGGCGAACAGCATGGCGTCGGTGCCGGTCATGAAACACTGCGTGCCCAGGCCATCGAGGGCGGCGAACAGGGCTTCGCGGCGGGCGGGGTCGAGGTGGGCGGCGATCTCGTCGAGCAGCAGGAACGGTGTGATGCCGGTCATGCGGCCAACGAGGCGGGCATGGGCGAGGATGAGCCCCACCAGCAGCGCCTTTTGCTCGCCGGTGGAGCCCAGGGCCGCCGGCATGCCCTTCTGGGCGTGCACCACCTCGAAATCGACGCGGTGCGGCCCGAGCAGGGTGCGACCTGCGGCGCGGTCCTGGCGGCGGCTTTCAGCCCAACGGGCCTTGAGGTCGATTTCAAGTGCGGTGGAGGAGGCCGGCTCGTGCGCATCCTCGAACAGCGGCGTCAGCGCCAGCCGGGCGGCTGGGAAACTGCCGTCGTCGAGGCTTTCCTCGATCAGCGCCTGCAGGTGCAGGAGGCTGTCGGCACGGGCGAAGTGCATTGCGGCCGCATGCTCAGCCATCTGCGCCTCGATGGCCGACAGCCACCGCGGATCGCCATCGTCCTCGAGCAGGCGGTTGCGCTGGCGCATGGCCTTCTCGAAATCGGAGACGGACGTGGCGTGGCCGGGGATCAGCACCGTCACCAGCCGGTCGAGGAAGCGGCGGCGGTCGCTGGCCGGGCCGGTGAACAGCCCATCCATGGAGGGGGTAAGCCAGAGCAGGCGGAGATAGTCGCTCATTTCTTCGACAGTGCGAGCGTTTGCTCCGTTGATGCGTACCCGCCGCCCGCTCTCGCCCGGCGTGCCGCCGGTGCCGATATCGACCGGCCCGTCATCGGTCTCGATGGTGGCGGCGACGGCCCAGGCGCCGTCCGAGCCGATGGCCGCAAGCTCCTCGAACGGCGCCCGGCGCAAGCCGCGATCCGGCCCCAGTAGGGAGATCGCCTCCAGCAGGTTGGTCTTGCCGGCACCATTCGGCCCGCCCAGCACCAGATGCCGCGCATCGAGATCGCGCGCGGCCGACTGGTAGTTGCGGAAATGACTGAGGCGCAGCCTGGAGATGAATCTCATGAGGCTAGGGAGTAGCCGGGCCCGAGCCCTTTTGGCTACACCCGCATGGGCATCAGCACGTAGAGCGCCTTGGCGTCGCCGTCTTCCTTGACCAACGTCGGCGAGCCGGCGTCGTTGAAGAGGAACACGGCATTGTCCGAACGGATCTGGCCGATGATGTCGAGCAGGTAGCGGGCGTTGAAGCCGATCTCGAAACTCTCTGGCTCGAACTCGACCGCCAGCTCTTCGCTGGCCGTGCCATGGTCGGGGTTGGTGACGGAAAGCTCCAGCTGGCCTTCCTTGACCGACAGCTTCACGGCCTTGCCGCCGCGCTCCGACGCGATGGTCGAGACGCGGTCGACGGCGACGGCAAAGCTCGACTTATCGACATTCATCTGCTTGTCGTTGTTCTTGGGCGTCACCCGGTCGTAGTCCGGGAAGGTGCCCTCGATGAGCTTGCTCAGCAGCACCACGCCGCCCAAAGTGAAGCGGATCTTGGTGTCGGAGACTTCGACCTTCACGTCACCATCGGCACCATCGAGAAGCTTCTGCACTTCGCTGACGGTCTTTTTGGGCACGATGATGCCCGGCATGCCGGCCGAGCCCGCCGGCGCGTCGGTTTCGGCGCGGGCCATGCGGTGGCCGTCGGTCGCCACGGCGCGGAGGATCGAATTGGACCCTTGCTGGATGGTGTGGAGATAGATGCCGTTGAGGTAGTAGCGCGTCTCTTCGTTGGAGATGGCGAACTGGGTGCGCTCGATCAGCTCGCGCAAGGCGGCGGCGGGGATCGAGAATTCATGAGTGAAGGTGCCCGACTTCAGGTCCGGGAACGAGTCCGGCGAGAGGCAGGCGAGGTGGAAGCGCGAGCGCCCCGAGGTCAACAGCATCTGCTCGCCGCCCTCGGTTTCGAGCCGCACTTCGGCGCCGTCGCCGAGCTTGCGGACGATTTCGTAAAGCGTGTGCGCCGGCACGGTGGTGGTGCCCGGGGTCGAGACCATGGCGGGCACGTTCTCGGTGACCTCGATGTCGAGATCGGTGGCGCGCAGGTCCAGTCTTCCGTCGGCGACCTTCAGCAGAACGTTGGCGAGGATCGGATAGGTATTCCGACGCTCGACCACGCGGTGCACATGCCCCAGCGACTTGAGCAGGTGATTGCGCTCCAGCGTGACTTTCATCTTCTTCCTCGTGTTCCCCGCGAACGTCCTGCGGGACAGCAAAACCCCCGGCGCGCCGGGGCTGCGACATTTGCAAACGAGGGCCCGAAAGGCAAGTGCAGCGGGCATCGCCCGCCCCGCGATCCCCCGATTTCGGCGGCTTTGACTAGTTCGGCTCGGAACGGGCCAGCCGGTTGAGCGCGGCTTCGGCGGCGCGGAGCCGGTCCTTGGCCTTGGCCTCGGCGTCGAGGCGCTCCAGCATGGCGTGCCAATCGGAATCCGCCGGCTGCTGCCGCGCCACCTCGTGGCGAGCGACATCGAGACGACGGTTGAGCCCGCGCTTGAGGCGCAGGAGCAATTTCGGACTCTTCACTGGACGCACCGCTACTTGACGCAACTCATCCCTCCCCGCCGGGAGGGACCACTTCGACTTATGGCCGCAGGCAGATTTGCATGGTTAACCAACCCTTGCAATGCGGCGGAATGAACGCGGCCTACTCTTCGAGCATGCGCTTGAGGAGTTCGATCTCCTGGCAGAGATCGCCGTCGTCCTTCATCATCTGTTCGACCTTGCGCACCGAGTGCAGCACCGTGGTGTGGTCACGCCCCCCGAAGCGACGCCCGATCTCCGGCAGCGAGCGGCTGGTCAGCGCCTTGGCCAGATACATGGCGATCTGGCGCGGGCGCACCACGTCGCGCGACCGGCGCGACGAGAGCAGGTCATTGCGCGGCACCTTGTAGTGGCGCGAGACGATGCGGAGGATGTCCTCGATCCGCACCCGGCGCGCCTCGCGGCTGCGGACGAGGTCGGCGAGGGTGCGCTCGGCCAGCGTCACCGTGATCGGTTCATGGGTCAGCTGATTGGCGGCGACGAGACGGTTCACCGCGCCGTCAAGATCGCGACCATGGCTCACCACCACGCGGGCGATGTAGTCGATCACCGCCGGTGGGAAGTGCACGCCGGCAAAGCGGGCCTGGGCCTGATCGGCGCGGCGTTGCACGATGGCTTTGCGCAGATCGACGTCGAAGGTGGTGATCGGCACCACGAGGCCACCCGAAAGGCGCGAGCGCACGCGCTCATCGAGCATATCGAGGTCGCGGGGCGGGGCGTCGCCGGCCACCACCACCTGTTTGGCACCGGTCAACAGAGTGCCCAGCGTGTGGCCGAATTCGGTGGCCGACTTGCCCTGCAGGAACTGCATGTCGTCGATCAGCAAGAGGTCGACCCGCCGCAGCCACTCCTTGAAGGCTAGCGCCGACTGGCGCTGCACCGCGGTGATGAAGTGGTACATGAAGTGGTCGGCCGTCAGGTAGACGATGTTGCGCGACGCGTCAGCCGCACCGGCTGCCCAGGCGATTGCATTGAGAAGGTGGGACTTCCCCAGACCTACGGTCGAATGGATGTAGACCGGGTTGAAGCTGACCGTGTTGTTGGCGGCGGCATGCGCCACCTGCTTGGCCACCTGCAGCGCCATTTCGTTGGGCGCGCCGGAGACAAAGGTGTCGAAGGTCATCTTGGGGTCGATGGCCGAGCCCGACAGGGCATCACCGCGCGGCGGCTGCACCGCATCGCGGACCGGACGCGGCGCGGCGGGCGCCGTGGTGGTTTCGACCTCGGCTTCGACCGCGACCGGCTCGGCAGCCGGCGCGAGGCGCGGCCGGGCCTGTCCATTGACGCGAACGGTGAAATGCAGCCGGGCGATCGCCGGCGTTTCGGCCTTGAAGCCTTCGAGGATTTTTTCTGCGTAGTTGGACTGGATCCAGGAGCAGAGGAAGCGCGTCGGCACGCTCAGGTGAGCGAGGTCGTCGACGATTTCCTCGAGTTCGAGCCGCGCGAACCAGGAGTTATAGACATCCTCTCCCACTGCGGCTTTCAGACGGGCCCGGACTCGGGCGAAAACCTCGGAACTGATGACGGGCTTGCCATCTTTGCCCATGATCGTCACCGCTCCATCATTGCCCCCGACATCACCATTGGATTGGCTTGCGCCATCATCCCAAGCACGACCCGCCGCCGCGTTTCTCGCCATCGTTTTTCAGCCCCGTTTGCCGCCAGACGTGGTCCTGTTCTCGGACCATTCGCCACTCTGTTAAGATTTGTCCAAAACACAGACAAACCCGTCTCGTTCCGCAGCAATGCTGCGGGTATCACTCCTTTTGCTGGTATTGGATCCGGCTTTAATGAGACCCGGATAGTCCTGCCCCTAATGCCCGGGCAGGACGATTACTTCGACCGCAAATTAATACTCTTGTAGCCCATTTCCTTCAGGGTCAGCGGGTCACGTCCGCACCGCACCGCTCATTTGATCCCGATGGTCTTGCCACCTCTTCACCCCCCGAGGAATTGGGGTTCTTTTGCCCCGTCGCCTCAGTTGATGGAGCCATCTTAGGGGGCAGAAATTTTGGCCGCAACGGGGTGAATCTGCTCAAACCCTATTGACTCTGCAGAAGGCAAAAACCTTTCCCGCGGCCTTCCCGCCTGACCGCAAAATAAGGCGCTGAGACTCATGACGGAATCGCCATTTTCGCGGTCGGGGTGGAGAGTTTAAGACTCCATGAACCAAACCGGGTGCGGGAGAATTCTTTGCCTCAAACGATTGCCGAAAAGCCCAGACGGAATCTCCTAAGTAATTGTCCGCGTTCGGCAATTGCCCCGATTTTCGTGAGTGGGCGCGCCCATCTGCAGGTTGTCACCAAGCTGTCGCAAAGCTGTCACACCCGCCGACATCCTGCTGTCACCGAGCAGCGATGCGCAGACAAAGAAAAAGGCCCCCGAAACGGGAGCCTCGAACTTTCGCAGCCGTTGTTGGCTGGGATCAGGCGGTGGCGCCCAGACCGTGGATGCGGTGGTTGAGACGGGCCACCTTGCGGGCCGCCACGTTCGCGTGGACGATGCCCTTCTGAGCGGCGCGAGCGATCTCGGGCTGCGCGGCCTTGAGAGCCTCGTTGGCCGCCTTCTGGTCGCCCGAGGCAATCGCCTCTTCAACCTTGCGGATGAACGTGCGCATGCGCGAGCGGCGCGACTTGTTGACTTCGGTGCGGGCGGCGATCTTGCGGGTCGCCTTCTTTGCCGAGGTGGTATTGGCCATTTACGTCCTCTTTGCTTCGACCGATCTCGCCGCCGTTTGCGGCGCTACCGATCGGGCATGAAATGAAATCGGCGGCAAACCGGGCCGCCAAGTTGCGCGCTGTATAGTTCGGGACGGCCGGGGCGTCAACAGGATTCCCGACCGTGACGCGTGCATCACGGCACCCGCGCTGTTGCATGGCTATGAGCCAAAAGAAGTTTTGGGTCTACATCCTCGCCAGCCGCATTGGCGGCACACTCTGTATCGGCACCAGCCGCCTGATGGAACGCGGCTGAGATTGGTGAAGGGGCTCACCAAGCACTACGGCGTGAAGGGTTAGGTGCAAGAGCGCCACATCAATGCTGGCACACTGGACAATAGAAGGTCGACCGCCCCGACTGCACGATGCGCTTGACCACACCCCGACACCCGGGCGTCGGGCACGGTTGCCCTTCCCGGTCGTACACCGCGAACCGGTGCTGGAAGTATCCTGAGCTCCCGTCGGTGGCGCGGAAGTCGCGCAGGGTCGATCCTCCCGCCTCGATGGCCTCGATCAGCACGGTGCGGACGCCATCAGCCAGAAGCTCCAGCCGCTGCGACGGTTTTCCCGATTTCAGCACCAGCCGGCCGGCCGCGATGGTGGGCAGGATGTGGGCGCGATGCAGCGCCTCGCTGACATAGATATTGCCGAGCCCGGCAACCACGCGCTGGTCGAGCAATGCAGCCTTCATCGGCGCCTTCTTGCCCTTGAACCGCTCGGCCATTTCCTCGGCGTTGAAGGCGTTGCCCAGCGGCTCCGGCCCCAGCCCCTCCAGATAAGGAGAGTCCTCTTCCTTTTGGAAGAGGTCCATGAAGCCGAACCGCCGCGCGTCCGAATAGATGAGATTGAGCTTGCCCTCGCGAAGCGTTTCGAGCTCCATCACCACGTGGTCGTGCTTCTCATCCACCGCTGGCTCATAGTAGCGGCTCGGTTCCTTGAACTTCAGCTCAGCGAAACGAAAACTGCCTGTCATGCCCAGATGGCTGAGCCAGGTCTTGCCGGTCGACAGGCGGAACAGCAGGTACTTTGCCCGCCGCCCGGTCGACTCGATCGTCGCGCCTTCGAGCTCCTTGGCGAAATTCTTCGGAAACGGAAACCGCAGGTCCTTGCGGTTGAGCGTCACCTTCCCGATCCGCGCCCCTTCGACCAACGGCGCCAAGCCCCGCCGCACGGTCTCGACTTCGGGTAGCTCGGGCATGCGGACCTCCAGGGTGGGAGGAGAGGCTTAGCCCCATGGGCAGTCGCCTGGCAACCATGCGCGCCCATGCCCGATAGCCACCCCTCCATGCCTCCGCTATAACGCGGCCAAAGTCAGGAGCCCGCGCATGAGCGAAACCACGCATTTCGGCGAGCAGACCGTACCGCTCGACGCCAAGCAGGGCATGGTCAACGACGTGTTTCACGCCGTCGCCGATCGCTATGACCTGATGAACGACCTGATGAGCGGTGGCGTGCACCGGCTCTGGAAGGATGCGATGGTGGCGCGGCTGGCGCCGCCCAAGACCGGGAAACTGCCCTATCGCGTGCTCGACATGGCGGGCGGTACCGGCGATATCGCCGAGCGCATCATCAATGCCTCGGTGGGGTATGCCGAGGTTACCGTCTCGGACATCAATTCGGACATGCTGCGTGTCGGCGCCGAGCGCGCCAAGGGCTGGCGTTTCCCCGACCAGGTCAAGTTCGTCGAGGCCAATGCCGAAGAGCTACCGTTCGAGAGCGAGTACTTTGACGCCTACACCATCGCCTTCGGCATCCGGAACGTGCCGCGGATCGAGAAGGCGCTCAAGGAAGCGCATCGGGTGCTTAAGCGCGGCGGCAAGCTGCTGGTACTCGAGTTCAGCCAGGTCGACGTGCCGGTGCTCGAGGCCGCCTACAAGGTGTTCTCCGACCGGGTGATTCCGCCGATCGGCCGGGTGGTGACGGGGGACGCGCAGCCTTACCAATACCTAGTCGAATCCATCCGCAAGTTCCCGACGCCGGAACGCTTCACCCAGATGATTGCGAGCGCCGGGTTCAAGCGGGTGAACCACACAGCCTTCACCGGCAATATCGCAGCACTGCACACGGCCTGGAAGCTCTGAACCCATGGGTCTGGCCGCTTACTACCGCCTCGCCCGCGCCGGCTTCGTGCTGGCACGCGAAGGCGCGCTCTCCATTGTCGACAACGAGGCTCTGCCGCCCTCGCTGCGTTTCGGCATCAGCGTCGGGCGCCTCCTCGAACGCGGGTCGGTTAAGCGGACCGGCCGGGTCGAGCGGCTGACGCGGGCGCTGAATCGGCTCGGCCCGACCTATGTGAAATTCGGACAGACCCTGGGCACCCGTCCCGACATTGTCGGCATCGAGGTGGCGGCTGACCTGTCCGCCCTGCAGGACAAGATGGAGCCCTTCGATCCGGCGCTGGTCCCAGGCCTGCTCGCAGAGGCGCTGCACGAGCGCGCCGCCGACCTCAAGGATCTCTCCGCGCCCATCGCCGCAGCCTCGATCGCGCAGGTGCACAAGGCGACGCTGGAAGATCGCAACGGCCGGCGCACCGTGGCGGTCAAGATCCTCCGGCCGGGCGTCAAGCGGCGATTCCGCGCCGATATCGAAAGCTATTATGCCGGCGCTCGCCTTGCCGAGCGCTTCGCCCGCGAGCTGCGGCGGCTGCGGCCGACCGACGTCGTCAAGACGCTGGACCGGTCCGCGCGGCTGGAGCTCGACCTGCGGCTCGAGGCGGCGGCCATTTCCGAGTTCAAGCAGAACACCGAAAAGGACGAAGGCTTCGTCGTTCCGGATGTGAGCTGGGACCATACGGCCGAGACGGTGCTGACCACGACCTGGGTCGAGGGCATCCCGATCCGCGATCTGGCGGCGCTCGACGCGGCCGGACTGGATCGCAAGGAGCTGGCGCGTAAACTGCTGCAGAGCTTCCTCAGGCATGCCATCCGCGACGGCTTCTTCCACGCCGACATGCATCCGGGCAATCTCTTCGCCGATCCAAAGACCGGCAACATCATCGCGGTCGATTTCGGCATCATGGGCCGCATCACCCGGTCCGAGCGACGCTTCCTTGCCGACATCCTCTATGGCTTCATCACCCGCAATTACCGGATGATCGCCGAGCGGCATTTCGAGATCGGCTATGTGCCGCGACACCAGTCGGTGGATGACTTCGCGCTGGCGCTGCGCTCCATCGGCGAGCCGCTGCAGGGCCGCACCGCGCGCGACATCTCGATGGCCAAGGTGCTGGGCCAGCTCTTTGCCACCACAGAGCTTTTCGACATGCAGGCGCGGCCCGAACTGGTGCTGCTGCAAAAGAGCATGGTGCTGGTCGAAGGCGTCTCCCGCGCGCTCGATCCGGAGCTCGATATCTGGACCGTTTCGGAACCCGTGGTCGGCGATTTCGTGCGCCGCGAGGCCGGACCCCTGGGCCGGCTCGAGGACCTCGCCGAGCATCTCCGCACCGGCGCTGCTGCCATCGGCCGGCTGCCGGCGATCATTGAAAAGGCGGAAGCCGCGCTGGACGACTTCCATGCCGAGCGCAGGAAACCGCGTTCAGTCTGGTGGCTGTGGCTGATTGTTGTGGTCGGACTGCTGGTGATCTGGCGAATCCTCGGCTGAACAGGCATTCAGGTGGCGTTCATCTAGCGGGCATTAGCGAGGCAGCCCTGTTCAGGGAGAACCTCATGTCACTCAATATTCTCGGTAAAGTCGCCGGTATCCTGGCGCTGACGGTCGGCCTCGCCGGCTGCATGGACGTCACCATGGAGATCGACGTCCAGACCGAAACCAGCGGCAAAGCCACCACCACGTCGGTGATGGGCGCCGACATCTATTCCATGGTCAAGGCCGGTGCCGGGTCGGAATCCTCCGATTCCGAGGGCTTCTGCGAAGAAGAGGGCGCGACCCTGACCGAGAACGCCGACGGCTCCGCCACCTGCGTGCTGGTCGTGGAAGGTCCGTTCGACAAGCTCAACGGCGACGACGACAAGGACGACGGCGCCAAGTTCGAAGTCGTTTCGCCGGGCGTCGTGAAGGTCTCCTTCACCACCGAAGACATGAAGGGCGAGCTGGGCACCGACGGCCAAGACGCCGAGACCAAGGCCATGATGGAGCAGTTCTTCGAAGGCCACTCGATCACGATCCGCATCAAGGGCAAGGAAGTGATCGACACCAACATGACCAAGAACGGCAATGCTGCCGAGACCGTGATCCCGTTCATGGACCTGATCAACGGCGAGGTCGACCTGCCGCCCGAACTCTACGCCACCGTGCGGGTGAACTGACGCATGACCGGTCGGCTCGATGTCGCGTTTCTCTGGTTCGAGCACGGCCGGGGTCTCACTGCCCCAAGACAACAGACTGCCGGCGCGGCGGGAGTGGACC
>JAEZKB010000034.1 GCA_023415605.1 Pseudomonadota bacterium | reverse complement strand
CATCGGGGTAGAAGCTGAGGTGGATGTTGTCCAACACCTTCTTGCCGCCCGAGTAAGCCTTGGACATGCCGTGCATGTGATAGATGAATTCGCGTGCCATGAGGCGCCTGCATCCTGCCGCTGGGAGAGATTTGAGCGCCTATGTAGGGGAAGGTGCGCACGAGGGCAACCGGGGCGGCCGACAGGCGCAAAAGACCCCTAGCCACGCCACCGCATTATCGTTAATACGGAGGGCGAAGCGCCGCGAGTGCGCCCGGAGGAGTCCAAGAATGTCCGCCAAACCCGTTTTCGCGCGGCGGGGCCGCACGCTGCAGCCCGGCCAGCGCTCGGAACTGACCGTAATCAATGCCGACGGCACCGGCCGCGAAGTCATCTTCACCGCCGACGAGATCATCGAGGCGCCCAACTGGACGCCGGACGGCAAGTGGCTGATCTTCAATGCCGGCGGCGAACTCTACCGCATCTCGCCCGACGGCAAGGACGGCCCGACCAAGATCGACACCGCGCCTCTCGCCGATCTCAACAACGACCATGTGCTGAGCTGGGACGGCAAGACGCTCTATGTGAGCTCGGACGACAGCCACCTCTACACGCTGCCGGTAGAGGGCGGGACGCCCAAGCGGATCAGCAACGAACATCCGGAGCGGCACCACTACTATCTCCACGGCGTGTCGCCGGACGGGAAGACGCTGGTCTATACCGGCGTCAACACGCTCAACGGCAACCGCTGGGGCTATGTGAACATCTGGACCATCCCGGTGGCCGGCGGCAAGGACGTGCAATTGACCGACTCCGCCCCGCCCGATGATGGCGCCGAGTATTCGCCTGACGGGCAATGGATCTGGTACAATTCGGAAGCCGGCTCGCCCGGCCACGCGCAGATCTGGAAGATGCGCGCCGATGGTTCCGAGCAGCAGCAGGTGACGTTCGACGAGCGCGTCAACTGGTTCCCGCACTTCTCGCGCGACGGCCAGCACATCGTCTATCTCAGCTACCCCGAAGGCACCGCCGGCCATCCGCCGGACAAGGCCGTGATCCTCCGGTACATGAAGCCGGATGGCACCGGGATGCGGGACATCGTCGCCTTCAACGGCGGCCAGGGCACGATCAACGTCAACTCCTGGGCGCCGGACAACCAGCGCTTCGGCTACGTGGCCTATCCGATCGGCTAGACCCTACCCCAAGCCCAGCGCGCCGCGGATCACCTCGTCGCGCTCGGGCTGCTGCACCACCACGCCCCACCAGCCAAGGCCATCATATTCCTGGTAGCCCAGCGTGCGGGCGAAGGCGACTATATTGCCCGAGGCGTCGTAATAGCTGCCGCGGGCGGTGCCGTCGTCGCGGAGCGCATAGCGGGTGAAGGCGAGGGCCGGGTTGGTCGCGGCGATGACGCGGCGCTGACCGTCGAGCAACATCACCAGCGTGCGCGCCTTGTCCTGCTCGGGCAGCGCAGCCTCTTTCTCGACAATGGCGTGGCCCTGCTCCTGCTAGTCGAAATAGACCCCGAGCGTGCCCAGCACCCTGCCCTGCGCCGCGCCGCCTTCGCGCACGGCGGTGGCATAGACCAGCGCCTCGCGCCCGCCATGGGCATGGCTTGGCCCGACCTCGCCCACCACGTAATCGTCGCCCGACCTGGTGGCGAGGGCCGCGCGCACCCACCCCTCGCGCTCGAGGCCCGTGCCGGCGAGGGTGCGCGAGAACCTTGGGTTGGCACTGGCGACGATCCGGCCGCGCGCGTCAGTGAGCACGAGGTCGAGATAGACCGAATAGAACCTGTTGATGGTGGCGAGCCGCTCGCCTGCATGGCTGATGGCGTCGGCCTCGCCGGAACCGAGCGCGGTCCAGAGCGCCGTGTCGGTGGCCCACCAGCGCACGTCGGCGGTGCGTTCGTAGAGATTGCGGACGATGAGCTGCACCAGCGTCTGCGCCAGGTCGCTGAGCCGCGCGCCTTCCATGAGGCCCTGCAGCTCCTCGGACATCGAACGGCCCAGCGCGATGCCGCCCAGCACCGTGCCGCGGAAGCGTTCGGCGATCTCGTCGGCCTGGTCGGCGAGCAGTTGCACTTCCTTGGCGACGACGGCAAAGCCCTTGCCCGCCTCACCGGCGCGGGCGGCTTCGATAACCGCGTTGAGCGCCAGCAGGCGCGTCTGCATGACGATGGACTGATTGGTCGTCGAATAGCTTTGCAGCTCGCCGCTGATGCGGTCCATCACCAGCCGCATGGCGCGAGGCGACGCGTGCGCCGCCTTTGTTCCCTTCGTCACACCTGCCCCCAAATGCACCTTCGGGACGGCAGCGGCAAATCTTCTCGGATAGTCTTCTTCTTAGTGTGGCTTAAAAAATCCACTCGCTGGTCGTATCCCGTAAAACTACGGGATTTATGGTGACCAATCGGTAAAGAGCTCAGTCCACGACCTCATCGAGCAGCCATTTGTTGACCGGCCACGTGGCAGCGAAGTGGCTGAGCACGACGTCGGAAAAGTTCGGCTTGGCGGCGGCTGAGAGCGGCATCTCGACGGTGGCGAAGAGCCCATCGTGGAGCAGGAAACCGCGCCGGTCCGGGTCGGTGTCGAAGCCGGCGGGCAAGCGTTTCCGGGTCTTGCCTTCGATGGCGTAGCCCTTGGCTGCGAGATCGGCGGCCATGGCGGCCAGCGCCTTGCCCGAGCGCGGATGAATCACCGATTGCCGATAGGCGTCGAGCCGCTCGCCCTCGAAGATGTAGAGCCCCGAGCCGCAATAGACTGCCTTGGCGGTGAGGCTGAACCAGAAGCCCGGCTCCTGCCAGCTGCGGCGGTCGCCATGCCAGAACCAGAGGTCGAGGTGGTCCTTGTAGGGCTGCTTGTTCTTGGAAAAGCGGATGTCGCGGTTGATGCGCGCGACCGAGCCGTTGATCCTGGCTTCGAACTGCACCGCGGGCGAAATCTCGCGCAGCTTCGGCCCGATCTCGCTGACGAAGGCCTTGCCGGGCTCCACATAGCCGGAGTCGTAGAGCTGCCGGTTGGCATCGAACCAGGACTTCTCGTTGTGTGCGGCGAGACCGGAAATGAAGGCAAAGGTTTCGGGCGGAAAACCGGTCACTACTCGAACTCGCTCACGCGCTTGATCTGATAGGGCGTCTTATCCTCGAGGCCGCCGAGCCACGCGTCGGACCAGCGGCGGTGGGACCTGAAAGCGTCCGGTGCGGGGGCCAGTTCGAAGCGGTCGCGGACGAAACTGTCCGGAGCGGCCTGGGCGGCGACGGTGTCGAGAAAGGCGGGATCGAAGACGATGGCGCCGTCGAAATCGACGCTCTTGAGGGAGGCGCCAGTGAAATCGACGGCGCCGAAGATGGTGTTACGGAAGGTGCTGCCGGTAACGTCCGACTGCTTGAAGGTCACATTGTGCAGTACCGACTCGTCGAAATTGATGCCGAAGCCGCGGCTGTTGTCGAAGCGGACATCGGTGAGCCGGGCGCCGCTGAAATCGACCCCGGCCAGCTCCGCCCCGCGGATCATCGGCGACGCACCGATCAGTGTCGCGTTCATCGGAGCGCTCGAGAAGCTGACGCCGCTCAGCGTCGCATTGCGGAAGCGCGCATGTTCGACATAGGCGCCGTCGAAATTGGCCCCGACCAGCAGCTGCCGGTCGAAATTCGCAAAGCGCAGGGACGAGAACATGAACGTCAGACCGCTGGCCGAGGCGGCGGCGCGAATCTCGGCAAAGCTCCAATCGGCGCCGAGCAGGTTCGAGAAGTCGGTGATCCCGTTATAGATGAGGAGCGCCATGATCTGGCCCCGCTCCGGCGACACCGGCCGGTCGGACATGACGCCGCCCTGCTCGCCCATGAACTGCACGTCGTTGCTGCTCGACGCGTCGAGCTGCTGGCGGATGATGCCGGAAGCTCTGAGGTCGGTGCGGCGGAGCAGGCCCGAGGACATCACCATGTTCTCGTCGATATCGGTCAGCGGATTGATGAGATAACGGTAGGGCCGCGCTGCCGTTGTCGCCGCGGCGATGCGCGCCTGCAAGCCCGGGCTGAGATTGGCGATCGAGGGCTTGTCGCCGGCATAGGTATTGATCGCCGCCACTTCCGCCGCGACCGCCGAGCCGATCTCCAGGATCTCCGGCACGATCGAGGTCGAGCGCTGCGCCTCGCCCAGTTCGATCTGCGATTGAATGAAGCGGTTCTGCTCCTCGATGCGGGCGTTCTGGTCCTGCATCAGCCCGATCTGGGTGCGCAGAAGCTGGTTCTGCTGAAACAGCAGCGCGGAACCGGCGAGCGCCGCGATGGCCGCGATGAACCCCGTGATAGTCGCCATCAGCCAGCGCCGGGTGGAGATCCAGGCGTAGCGGGCCAGCACCAGCTCGGCGAGGTCGCGGGCGGACTCGGTGGCCTCGGCGACCTTCTGCATTGCGGCAAACCGCGCGACCTCGGAGAGCGGACGCGCAAAACGCTCCATCTCGACTTCGCCGCGCCTGAACAGGCTCTCCCAGATCGGCCGGCGGAAGATCAGCAGCGTGCCGGCGATGAGCAGCACGAGGACGAAGAGGATGAACAGGACGACGAAGACGGCGGCGGCATTGCCGGTGATGAACTCGATGCCGAAAGTCGCCAGCGGATAGCCGACGACAACACCGATGATGAAGACGACCAGCGCGATGCCCAGCGTCGCCATGGAGGCATTGAAGGCCGCCGCC
>JAEZKB010000345.1 GCA_023415605.1 Pseudomonadota bacterium | reverse complement strand
CCTCCTGACCTCACCCGATCCACCAGGCGAGGTGCCTTTTCCGACTGAGTGGACATCCGAGTTTCTCGACTGGACCACCGGCGCTGATCGCACCCGCCGTCGCCATCATCAGGCCAACGATGGGTGGAAGGTCGTGCGTCATGGTCGCGTCGAAGGCCCGCTGATCGGAGGATGTGTCGAGTGCCTGAATCTCCTGATGGGATCGCGCTACCAGCCTGATTTCTCCCGCGCCATCCTCTTCCTGGAAACGGCAGGCGATATCAACTCCCCGTATGCCACCGATGAACTCCTCGCCGGTCTGGAACTGGCGGGAGTGTTCGATGAGATTGCTGCGCTCCTGTTTGCCAAACCCGCCTCGTTCAGTCATTCGGATCGTGAGGTGTTCGATCACCTCCTGGCCGAGCGAGTCAGCCGTCACGCATTTCCGGTCATCACTAATATGGACTTTGGCCACCATTCACCAATGATCGCCATGCCGCTGGGACCTCGGGCAATCGTGGAGACGGCCCCGGTTCGCGTCACGATAGTGGACTCCCCGGTCAAATAGCCTCACCTCATTCGCGAACTCACGGTCCTTGACCAACACCTCACCAACCCCACAACACCACCGCGAATGAGTCACCCACCCCTATGTCGCTATTGCGTAATAGACGATTCATCGCTATGCTCTGACATATTATGCAGAAAGATCAAACAGAGGACCGTGTTATGGACGAACAAGATATATCCTTCCGGCTGGATCAGCTCGAACAGCGCCTCGCCCGGCTGGAGCAGGCAAGCGACACCTCCCTCATCCCTCAACACTTCGACCTCATCCAGCAACGCCTCGATCGCCGCATTCGCGATGACGGGCTCGATCCCAAGGAAGCCCCGGTCGGCGAGATCGAGCCTGCCGTCATCATCCGCAGCCGGGCCGGCACCTGGGGCTGGAGCGAAGATGGCTACACCATCGAGAAGCTGATGCAGGCGGACAACGATGCCCTGGCCCGGGGCATTGCCGGACTCGCCCACCCGGTCCGCATCGCGCTGGCCAAGGCCCTGGTCGACGGACCGAAGGAAAGTGCCGCCCTGCTGGACATCGCGAAGCTCAACACCACGGGTCAGCTCTACCACCACCTGCAGGCGATGGCCGATGTCGGGCTGATCGAACGCCGTGGCCGCAACCTGTGGGCCATCCAGAACCTCGGCCCCTTCGCGCTCATGCTCCTCGGTGGAGCGATCCTCGCCGACTGGCGTGGACCCGACGTCGAGCCAAAGGCGGATGAATGAACACGCCAGCCGTCGCGGTCAACCATGTCCGCAAGACCTTCAGCCATACCTCGCCCGATGCCAACCGGGGCACCGATGACATGTGGGTCGACTATCTGCTGGGGCGACTCGGTCGTCGTTCCGGCAACATGGCCGCGATTCGCCGCGAGACCATTGCCGTCGATGATGTCTCGCTGTCGGTGGATTCGGGCGAGTTCTTCGGCATTCTCGGCCCGAACGGTGCCGGCAAAACCACGCTGATCAAGATGCTGGCAACCATTCTCCGCCCGAACCACGGCACGATCACGGTCGGTGGGTACGACACTGTGCGCGAGTCGGCCCAGGCCCGAGCCTCGCTCAATGTCGTGGCCGCCTCGGGCTGGTTTGCCTTCGACATGCAGCTGACCCTCCGCCAGAATCTGGTCTTCTGGGGGCGGCTCTGCGGGCTCCCCAAACCGACCGCCGCCGAACGGGCCCTCCTCGCGCTAACCGTCGTGGGGTTGGCGGACTGGCTGGACGAAACGCCGAACCATCTCTCCAGCGGCATGCGCCAGCGCTTTGCTCTGGCACGCGGGCTGCTGGTCCCGACCCCTGTTTTCCTCCTCGATGAGCCAACTGGCAATGTCGATCCGGTCGCGGGCTATCAGATCCGGGATTTCCTCCGTAACGACCTCAATCGCGAGCTGGGCCAGACCATCGTGCTGGCCACCCACAACATGGCCGAGGCCGAACAACTCTGCGATCGGGTCGCCATCATCGATACGGGCAGGGTGCTGGCCTGCGATCGACCCTCACGGCTCACCAGGGTGTTGGCAGGCAAGGTCGTCGCGTTCGATCTACCCCGTGCTGCGCCCGATCTGCTGCGGCAACTGCACGCGAGCGAGATGATTCGGCAACTCGTGGACAGTCCGCGCGACGGCGGCGGGGTGATGGTCCGGTCTGTCTTGCACCTCGACGCAGAGCCGGCCGCGCTGGCCTCACTGCTGCCGGGAGACACCGCGCTCCGCGAAATCAGTCCCACCCTCGAAGACGCGTTATTCCATTACACGGGGAAGACCCTCCATGAACCCAGCGACCACACCCCTGCAGATTGAATCCGCCAGCATCGGTGGGTTTCGCTACCTGATCGGTATCTTCCCGGCCTTGCTGGGACGCAACGCCGACATGTGGATCCGGTTCCGGACCAGCATGGCGATGGACATGCTCAACATGGCAGCCCAGGCCAGCCTGTTCTTCTTTGTCGGGCGGGCCTTGGGAGCGAATGGGGAGGCGTGGACGAACGACTATGCGACCTTCCTCGCCATCGGCCTGGTCTTCACCACCTTCCTCGAGGCCAGCCTGAACGGTCCCTACCAGTCGCTGGCCCAGAACTACTGGTCGGCGCGACTCGAATCGCTGTTGTCATCGCCCTGCCCGGTCTGGTCGGTGGTGGTCGCCGATACCTGCTG
>JAEZKB010000311.1 GCA_023415605.1 Pseudomonadota bacterium | reverse complement strand
GCATGTAGTCGATGAACTCGGGCTTCAACTCGTCGAGGATGCGGGTCTTGGCCGTGGCCGGGGTGATGGCGTTGATGGCGATGTCGTACTTCGCGCATTCCTTGCCCACCGCCTTGGTCATGCCGATGACGCCGGCCTTGGCCGCGGCGTAGGCCGAGGCGTTGGGGTTGCCCTCCTTGCCGGCGATCGAGGCGATGTTGACGATGCGGCCATAATTGCGGGCCTTCATGCCGGGCAGCACCGCGCGATTGACGTAGAACGCACCGTTGAGGTCGATGTCGATGACGCGGCGCCATTCGTCGAGCTCGTATTCGTCCAGCGGGGCATTCTTGCCGGCTATACCGGCGGAGTGGACGAGGATGTCGATGCGGCCCTGGGCCTTTTCGGTCTCAGCGACGGCCTCGGCGACCTGGTCGTAGTTGGCGACGTTGACGGTGACCGAGGAAGCGGCAGCGCCGAGGTCGGAAATGGCGCTCTGCAGCAGGTCGGCATTCATGTCCCAGAGTACTACCTTGGCGCCCGAGGCGACAAAGCGCCTGGCGATGGCAAAGCCGATGCCCTGCGCGCCGCCGGTGATCACCGCGACCTGGCCATTGAGATCGATCTGGTTCATGGTCTCCATCCCCTTCAGACGTTCATTTTCTAGGCTCAGGCTCTACCGCGTCCGAACGGTCGCTGCCAGACGGATTCCGGCGACGGCCTCTAGGCAATTGGCTGTAGCGGGATTGGCGGGCGACCTACGTATGCTACTTTAGTATGATCTTTTTCTGCTACTTTAGTCGCATACTCCTGGGTTGACGGCGAGGGCGCCAACCCTGACTGTGCGCCCATGGGAGCGGCGCAGGCCGCCCGAGTGAGGAGGCTCCACCCAGTGGCAAACGTACAAATCAACACGGTCGGCAAGCATTACGGCTCGTTCGAAGCGCTCAAGGGCGTTTCGGTCGACATTTCCGACGGCGAATTCGTGATCCTGGTCGGCCCGTCGGGCTGCGGTAAGTCGACGCTGCTGCGCATGATCGCCGGCCTCGAGGATATCACCTCGGGTGAAATCTCGATCGGTAATCGCGTCGTCAACGACCTGCCGCCCAAGGAACGCGACATCGCCATGGTGTTCCAGAACTACGCGCTCTACCCGCATATGACTGTGGCGCAGAACATGGCGTTCTCGCTCAAACTCAAGGGCGTGCCGAAGGCCGAGATCAACGAGAAGGTGAACCGCGCCGCCGCGATCCTCGGACTCGAAAACCTGCTCAACCGCCAGCCGCGCCAGCTTTCGGGTGGTCAACGCCAGCGTGTCGCCATGGGCCGCGCAATCGTGCGTGATCCGCAGGTCTTTCTGTTCGACGAACCGCTGTCGAACCTCGACGCCAAGCTCCGCGTGCAGATGCGCTCGGAAATCAAGGAACTGCACCAGCGGCTCAAGACCACGACGATCTACGTGACGCACGACCAGATCGAAGCCATGACTATGGCCGACAAGATCGTCGTGATGCGCGACGGCATCATCGAGCAGATGGGCTCGCCGCTCGATCTCTACGACCGCCCGGCCAACACGTTCGTGGCCGGCTTCATCGGTTCGCCGTCGATGAACTTCATCGAGGGTTCGGTGGATGGCGCCAGCTTCAAGACCAAGGATGGCGTGAGCCTGCCTTTGACGTCGGGTGGCGTTGACGCGACGACCTATGGCATTCGCCCCGAGCACCTGAAGCTCGACCCCAACGGCATCGGGGCCGAGGTGGTGGTGGTGGAGCCGACCGGCTCGGAAACGCAGGTGCTGATGCGCCTCGGTTCGCAGCAGATCGTCGGCATCTTCCGCGAGCGCGTCTCGGCCAAGCCGGGCGAGACCATCAAGGTGACGCCGGACCTCAGCGTGGTGCATCTCTTCAACAAGGATGGCAAGCGCATCAACTGAGCGCCTGTGCCTAACTCATACGAAGGGCGGTCCTCAGGGCCGCCCTTATTGTTTGGTGCCGTCATGGTTCGGCGCTAGTACCGCTAATAACCAACCCGCAACCCCTACAGACAACAAGGAGCCGACATGGCCAATCTCGTCATCCCCGATCTCAAGGACAAAGCCGTCCTCATCACCGGCGCGTCGACCGGCATCGGCGCGGCGCTGGCGCGAGCCTTTGCGGCACAGGGCGCCAAGGTGGGGCTGCACTATAACTCGAGCAAGGACGCCGCCGAAGCGCTGGCCAAGGAGATCGAAGCGGCGGGCGGCACCACGGTGCTGATCAAGGCCGATGCGACCAAGTCAGCCGAGATGCGAGCGGCCGTCGAGGCCACGGTCAAGGCCTTCGGCAAGCTCGACGGATTGATCAACAATGCCGGCGGCATGGTCGCCCGGCAGCCCTACCAGGAATACACCGAAGAGCTCTACGACCAGGTGATGGACCTCAATGCCCGCTCGGTGCTGGCGGCATCGCATGCGGCCATCCCGCACCTCAAGTCTGCCGGCGGCGGCTTCATCATCAACACGACGTCGATCGCGGCGCGCAACGGCGCGGGCGGCGGCGCGGGACTTTATGGCTCGTCGAAGGCCTTTGTGGGCAATGTAACGCGCGGCATGGCCAAAGAACTGATTCCGTTCGGCATCCGCGTCAACGCGGTGGCGCCGGGCGTCATCGATACGCCGTTCCATGAGCGCTATTCGACGGAGGCGCAGCTCAACGCGATGCTTGCGACGGTGCCGCAGGGACGGCTGGGCGTGTCGGAAGACTGCGTCGGAGCGTACCTGTTCCTGGCATCGCCATCGCTCTCCGGCTACGTCATCGGGCAGACGCTGGAGGTCAATGGCGGGCAATTGATGCCCTGAGGCATCAGTCGCTCTCGAACCCGTGGGGGCGGTTCATGAACCAGTCCCAGCGGGAGACAGTCACCGAGGAGAAGACCTTTTCGGTGACGAAGGGATCGGCGGCGGCGTACGCCTCCGCTGCGGCCTGCGACTCGCGGCGGATGACGATCATCGAACCGATCGGGTCGCCATTGGCGTCCAGATATGGGCCGGAGAGGATGAGATCCTTGCCCAGCGCTTCGTAGTGGGCGCGGTGGCGCGGACGCACCTGCAACCGGTGTTCGAGGCCGTTGTCGTGATCGCGACCGCTGACGATGAACAGCATGGCGCCCTTCCCTACAGTTTCGTGAGTCCGCCCGCAAAGCGGCGGGCATTGGCGACGTAGCGCTCGGCCGACTTGGCGAGGCCGGCAATCTCGTCATCGCTCAGCGCTCTCACGACCTTGCCGGGGGCGCCGAGGACGAGCGAGCCATCCGGAATCGCCTTGCCTTCGGTCACCAGCGCGCCAGCACCGATCAGGCAGCTCCTCCCGATCTTTGCGCCGTTGAGGACGGTGGCTCCCATGCCGACGAGGGTACCGTCGCCGATGGTGCAGCCATGAAGGATGGCGCGGTGACCGAGGGTGCAGCCTTCGCCAATGGTCAGCGGCGAACCAGGGTCAGAATGGAGGACGCAGAGATCCTGGATGTTGGTGCGAGCGCCGATGCGGATGCGCTCGTTGTCGCCGCGGATCACCGCGCCGAACCAGATGCCGACATCTTCGCCGAGCTCGACATTGCCAATCACTTCAGCGCTCTCGGCGATGAAGCAGAAGCCGGCGGGCAGAGCGGGCGCGAGGCCGTGCAGCGCGAAGCGGCTCACGATTTGTCCCGCTGGTCATAGAGGCGGGAGACCGATGCGCTTTCCATCTCGCCGTTGCCGGCTTCGACATAGGCCACATATTGGGTGATGGCGCGGGAGAGGACCGGCAGATCGAGGCCCAGTCCGTCGTTGAATTCTGCCACCGCCTGCAGGTCCTTGCCGAGCTGCTTGGCGCGTCCCTTGGGCGGATCGAACTCGCGGTTGAGCATGACCGGGAACATCCGCTGGAGGAGGAAGCTGTCGGCAGCCCCGCCTTTCAGCGCTTGCGGCAGTTTGGCGGCATCGATGCCAGCGGCCTGCACCATGGCGAGCACCTCACCCATCAGCACATAGCCGACGCCCACAATGGCCTGGTTGACCACCTTGGTGGTCTGGCCGGCGCCCAGCGGGCCCATCAGGGTGCAGTTGGCGGCAAGATCGGAGAGGATTGGCTGGAGGCGCTCGAAGAGCCCCGGATCACCACCGGCCATCAGCGTCAGCTGGCCCTCTTCGGCCGGGCCGGGACCGCCGGAGATTGGGCAATCGAGGCAGTTCACGCCAAGCCGGCTTGCAATCTCGCGCGTGACATCGACGCTGGTGGTGGAGAAATCGATGACGGTATCGGCACCCTTGCCGGAGGAGAGGCCGTTGCGGCCGAAGCAGACGCTCTCGATGGCGTCGTCGCCGAGGACGCAAATAAGGACGATGTCGGACGCTTCGCGCACCGCGGCGGGCGTATCGGCCCATTTGGCGCCTTGTCCCTCCACCTCCGCCAAACGCTCCGGTTCGAGGTTCCAGACTGTGACCTGCCAGCCACGGGAAAGGAGGCGCCGCGTCATGGCGGCGCCCATGATACCGAGGCCGATGAAGCCGAGCCGCGGGCGCTCGCTCATCCGACGAGTGCGTCCGAGGGGATGCGGTAGATGCGCATGGCATTGCCCCGGAACATCGCGTCACGCTCGGAGGGCGAGAAGCCGGCGGTGATGTCATCGAAGCCGCCGAAGATGGTCGCGAAACTAGCGACAAGGCTATCGACGGGAAAGTTACTGGCGAACATGCAGCGCTCGGGTCCGAAGAGATCGATGGTGTCGAGCACGATAGCGCGGTTGGCCTCGACCGACCATGGCTGGCCGGCCTGGCCGATGCCGGAAATCTTCACCGCGACATTGGGGGCACCGGAGAGAAGCCGCATGGCATCGCGCCAGCCGGCAAGGCCTGCCTTGCTGCGGTCGGCGGGGAGGCCGGTGTGGTTGAGGATGATCTGCGTGCCGGGGAAGCTGTCCGCGAGGTTGCGGGCTTCGGCAAGGTGCCACCAAGGGGTCTGCAGATCGAAGGACAGGCCGTTGGGCGCCAGCATGGCGTAGCCGCGGCGCCATGCTGGATCGAGCATCGATCCGGGTGCGCCTCTGACAACGAGGTCGGGACGCGCAACGGCCTTGGGTTTGTGGCGGATGCCGCGGACGATCGGGCTCTTGCCGTGCGCGGCCAGCACGTCCTCGGCGTCGGCGCGATCGAGCCAGGCCTGGGCCACCATGACCGAGGGCAGGCCCCCGGCCTTGGCGAGGTCTTCGACCCAGGCGACTTCGCCCTTGGGGTCGGTGTGGTCCCACTCGGTTTCGACGAAGACGGTGCCGACGACGTCAAAGCCGGCGCTGTCCCGGCGATAGTCGGCAGGGAGATAGTTGCGCTTGAGGCTGGAATAATCGCCATAGCGGAAGGGAATCGGCGGCTCGTCTTTGAGCCAAGGCAGGTAGTTTTGGTCGAGGTTCCAGAAGTGCTGGTGGGCGTCGATGATCTTCATGCTGGAACCTCGACCTCAGCGTCAGCCGAGGCTGGCGTAGTAGGCGTCGATGGCCGGCACGTCGACGGACTCGTCGGGGGGCATGCCGAGCTTTTCATAGCGCTTGGCGCGGGCTTTCATGTCGGCGACGAGAACAGCTTTTGCATGCAAGGCGACTTCCTTAGCGATCTCGATGGGGACGACGATGAGGCCGTCATCATCGCAGCCGACGATGTCGCCAGGGCGCACCTGGGCGCCGCCGATACCGATGGGAGTGTTGAGTTCGACCACTTCGATGCGGCCCGGAATGATGGTGCGGCCTCGATCGCGGCAAACCATCGGGGTCTTCTGCAT
>JAEZKB010000301.1 GCA_023415605.1 Pseudomonadota bacterium | reverse complement strand
GTGCGATGGCGACCGCGTCGGCACGGTTGCGCGCGCCGAGCTTGTCGAGCACAGCGGTGACGTGGAATTTCGCCGTGTGCACCGAGATGTCGAGCTCGCGGGCGATCACCTTGTTGGAGGCGCCCTCGGCCAAGAGGGAAGCGACTTCCCTTTCACGGGTGCTGAGATGGAGCTTGTCGGCCATCTGCCGATCCGGCGTCAGCTTGTAACCCGAGGCCAAGACAGCCGCGGCCGATAGGATGAAGCTTGGGTCGAGGCTTTCGACCACGGTTTCGCCGCTCCGCGGCTTGTCGGACGAGCCGACCACCAGCACCTGCGCGCCGTTGAAATTGGTGAAGTCGTGCGAGTCGGTGACCACCACGTCGGCGGTGTGGTCATTCGCGGCAATAAACTCCGGACGTAGCACGAGCGCCGTGCGAAGCGCATTGCCCAGTTCGTCGTCGGATACGGAAATTGCCAGCCGGTGCGACAGCGATGTCAGCGGCCAGCGGCCCAACTGCGGCGCGGTCCGCGTGGCAGTCGAGTAAAGCGGCATTGCGACCATGGTCACCCCCTTCTTCTTGTTGGCTTCATATTTGGGGACGAAGCACCCGGAAACCAAGTCCCAGCGTCGCCCGCCCCGATCACGATCGATACCTGCCCGGATGGGTAGGCGGGGATTGTGGTTTCTCCGCGCTAAGACAGCCACTTGCCAATAACGATGGCGTGAGATTAGCTCGCGGTAAACCGGTTTACCAAATGTTCCACGAGCTCCCGATGACCCTGCCTGATGACCTCATCCTCAATGCAGCCGATGAGGTGACGATCCGGCAGAACCTGCTGTTGGTGAGCATGGGGAAACGCCCGGCAGACCTTGCCATCGAAGTCGGCCGGCTGCTGGCGGTCCATTCCCGAAAATGGCTGGAAAAGCAGGAGATCATCGTCTCCGGCCGTCGCATCGCATATGTAGGGCCGATCGGCTCCTACAAGGGCGAAGTGAAGCGGCGTGTGCAGCATCATGACCTCTCTGCCGTGCCCGGCTTCGGCGAGGTCCACAAACATATCGAGTCGACGCATCTGACGCCGGAATTCGAGGCGGCGCTGGTGCTGCCGCGAGGTAATACCTGGACCTGCGAAGCGAGCCACGAATTCGCCAACGTCAATGGCGCCAGAAACACCGAGTTCTGGCAGAAGGCGCGCCGCGCCGGATCGCAACTCAAGGTCTTCATCCAGCCCGGCTCTGCCGTACCGCCGAGCGCCTGGGAAGAGAGCGGCGGCTACTATGGCTACGACGAGCAGGCAAAGTTCCTCAACGACGAGCTCTCGGTCACCAGCCTCGACGAAGTCATGGACTGGCCCTCGGTATGGGACCCGCAGAATCCCGGCTACCAGCGCATGTGGGGCATGATTGGCGCCACCTTCGCCCAACGAGGCGTGGTGGAGGGCCACGGCTCCGGCCTTACGGACCTGCACGACATTTCCGCATTCGTGGCGGCAGGTTTGTCGTCCGATCACGAGGTCTGGGCGCTCGACGAAGCATGGGATCGACTGAGCCTTGGGCTCTTCGTTGAACTGCGGCCGTTCTCCTACGACGTCATCATGCCGGGGCTGCTCGAGCGCGGGCTCGAGGACTGGAGCAACGTCGCCTTCACCACCGACGACCGAAGCGCCAGCGAGACGCTGGAGATCGGCGCGGCCGACCACAATGTGCGCCACGCCATCCACTTTGGGTTGGCGCCCGAGATTGCCATCCAGTGCGCGACCATCAACCCGGCCCGCCACATGCGCATCGATCAGTGGGTCGGCTCGATCGCACCCGGCCGCTATGCCGACGTGGTGCTGCTCGACGATGTGCAGAGCCTGTCCATCAAGCACGTCTATGCCGATGGCGAGTTGGTCTCCGAAGGCAAGACCTACACCGCACCACAGCCTGAAATCGATTGGCCCGATTGGGCCACGAAGACCATGAACATCGGCCGCAAGCTGACGGCGGACGACTTCGCCATTCCGGCCGAGCCGGGACGGACGACCATGCAGGCGGCGGTGACCCGACCCTTCCACTGGAACGAGGACTTTCTCGTCGAAGAAATGCCGGTTGAGAACGGCGAGGTGCAGCGAAAACCGGATACCACCAAGTGGGCGGTCATCGATCGCTATCGCGGCGATGGTGCGCTTTCCAAGATGTTCTGGACCGGCTGCGGTCCGGTGGACGACGACACGGCGCTCACCTGCTCTGTGGCGCATGACAGTCACAATGTCTGGTGCATCGGCTCGAGCGACGAGGCCATGGCGCTCGCGGTCAACCGCCTCCAGGAGATCGACGGCGGCTGGGTGCTGGTCCACAAGGGCAAGGTCGCAGCGGAAATGCGCTTTGAGGTCGGCGGCCTGATGACGGCGCGCCCCGCCGAAGAGTTCGACCGGGATATGCAGGCCTTCTACGCCGCGGCCGCCGAGGTCGAGTGGATGTACAAACCCTCCGCTCTCAACCTCTGGAAGCCGGGCTTCCCCGAGTTCCTGAAGTTCGCCACCCTCACCTGCAGCCCGTGGCGCTGGGTGCTGGTGGCCCCCAGCAAGCTGGCACCCGAAGGCTTCGTCAACGTGCAGACCGGCGAGACCCACAAGGTGGTCTGGTGAACCTGCGCGGCAAGCGCGTCCGCGGCACCTTCATCCACGCGCCGGTTCGGGGTGCCATCGAGGTGCTCGATGATGCGGTAATCTCGGTCGGACCGGATGGCGCGATAACGGCCACCGGCACCGGCGATGCCGACATGATGCTGCCGCCCGGCACCATCGTACTGCCGGGCTTCGTCGACACACATATTCACGCGCCGCAATATCCGCAGCTCGGCCAGGCGCTGGATGTGCCGCTCGAAGTCTGGCTGGGCAAGTACACCTTCCCGCTCGAGGCGCAGTATGCCGATCTCGACTTCGCCCGACCGCGCTACACCGCGCTGGTCGACGACCTGATCGCCAACGGCACAACGACCGCGCTTTACTTCGCGACCGTGCATCTCGAAGTGACGAAACTGCTGGCCGACATCTGCGCCCGAAAGGGTCAGAGGGCTCTCGTCGGCAAGGTGGTGATGGACGACGCCGCCGCAAACCCGGACTATTATCGAGATAGCTCGACCGAGGACGCCATTTCCGACACGCGGGCACTGATCGACCATGTGCGGGGCCTGCCAAGCGATGGGCGCGTGCTGCCGGTGGTGACGCCACGCTTCATCCCCTCCTGCACCGATGCGGGTCTGGCCGCTTTGGGTGCACTGGCGCAGGAATGCGGCTGCCATGTGCAGACGCATGCCTCCGAGAGCGACTGGGCGCATGGCCATGCGCTGGCGCGCTACGGCAAGACCGATACCGAGGCGCTGGACGGCTTTGGCCTCCTCGGCCGCAGGACGGTGCTGGCACATGCGAACTTCCTCACCGATGCCGACATGGAGCGCATCACCGGCAAGGGTGCGGCGGTAGCCCACTGCCCGGTCTCGAACATGTACTTCGCCAATTCCGTCTTCCCGCTGCGGCATGCCTTGGAAAAGGGCGTGCATGTCGGGCTCGGCACCGACATTTCGGGTGGCCCGATCGCCTCGATCTGGGAGGCGGCGCGGGGCGCCGTGCAAGCCTCCCGCATGCTGGAAGACGGGGTCGACCCTGGCCGTCCGCCCGACGAACGCGGCCGACCGAATTCGCGCATCGACATGGCGACGGCTTTTCACCTTGCCACTGCCGGTGGCGGTGAGGCGCTGGATCTGCCGGTCGGGACCTTCGCCGTTGGCCAGAAGTTCGATGCCACGCTGATCGATCCAGCCACGGCCAGTGGCACCGTGCGACTATTCGGCGAGAGCGATCCCATCGCCATTCTGGAAAAGATTCTCTACACGGCCAGCCGGCCGAACATCAGGTCGGTCTGGGTCGACGGACTGCGTATCGGGGGAGCTGCAGAATGAGCGTGAGAGTGTACCTGGCCGGGCCGGAAGTGTTCCTGCCCAACGCGCGCGAAGTGCTGGACAGGAAGATTGCTCTGACACGCGCGGCGGGGCTGATCCCGGTGACGCCAGGCGATCTCGAGATTCCGGCCGCGCCGACCAAGCGTCAGTTCGGCGAGAACATCTCGGCCATCGACGAGCAGATGATGAACTCGGCGCAGGCGATCATCGCCAATCTGACGCCATTCCGCGGCCTGCATGCCGACACTGGTACCGTCTACGAGCTCGGCTTCATGTGCGGGCAGGGCAAGGCAGCTTTCGCCTATTCCAACAGCAAGGCCGACCACTACCGCCGCATCGTCGACTATTACGGCGGCAAGATCGTCACCGGGCCCGATGGCAGGCAACGCGGCCCTGACGGGCTCTCGGTCGAGGATTTCGACATGAACGAGAACCTGATGCTTGATGGCGGCATCGCGGCGCGGGGCGGGTCTTGGGTCACCCACGATGCGCCGGAGTGTGCCCTATACTCGGACACCACCGCGTTCGAGGCGATACTGCAAATCGCCGCGGGTAAGCTGCTGAGGCAGTAGCCGAACCTGCCGTTGGGTCCTGTGCGCGCCTATGCTCCGCTGCGCATCCGCATCAATTGCTGCGCACGGTACGAAAACAGCACCAGCGCCAGGATGGTGACGATGAAGGGGATCATGCGGATGAGTTCGGCCGGGATCTCCTTGAACAGGCCCGGCATCACCACCGCGAGGCCCTCGAAGGCGCCGAACAGCAGCGCGGCCAGCAGCGCGCCGACCGGATGGCGCGCACCGAGCAGCACGGCGCCGAGCGCAATGAAACCGCGGCCGGCGGTCATGTCGCGGGCAAAGCCGACATAGTTGAACATGGCAAGCTGGGCGCCGCCGAGGCCCGCGAGTGCGCCCGAGACGATCAGCGACCAGGTACGGACCTTGTCCACCGGGATGCCCGCAGCTTCCGGCGCCGCCGGATACTCGCCGACACCGCGCAGCCACAGTCCCCAAGGCGTGCGGTAAAGGAAGTACCAGATGGCGAAGGTGATGATCGCCGCGATCCACGACAGCACCGAGTGACCCGAGAGCAAAGCGGAGAGCGTCGGGCCAATGCCCGGAATGCCGGAGAGGAACGAGAGGTCCAGCGCCGGAATCGCCTTGGACTGGAGATTGATCGAAGTGCCCTTGTCGCCCCCGGTTGCAAGCGCGAGTGCGAAAACGGTGCCGCCCGCCGCAAGGATGTTGATGGCAAAACCCACGAGGATGATGTCGGCCTTCATTCGCAGCGCGAAGAACGCCATCAGCAGCCCCAGCAGCGCACCGGCGCCAAGGCCGGCGAGCACCGCCACATACCACGGCGCATAGACCGAGACGATCACCGCGGTCAGCGCCGCGATCAGCATCTGGCCTTCGAGCGCCACGTTGAGCGCGCCGGAAAGGTCGGCGATGAGCCCGCCCATGGTGGCGAGCAGCAGCGGCGTCGTGGTGCGGATGATGGTGACGAAGAAGGCCGCCGAAAAGACGGTGATGAAGAGTTCCATCATTTCGCGGCTCCTTCGGCAGCAACCGTCGTGGCAGTGGGCGCCCGCTCACGCTGGAACAGACGCTTGATGAAGTTGAGCGAGAACTGCGACGAGACCAGCAGGATGATGATGGCGGTGACGACACCGATCACCTCGGCCGGCACGTCGGTGCGGATGTTCATGAGCTGGGCGCCCTGCCGCAGATAGCCGTAGGCCAGCGCCACGAAGGGAATGGCAAGCGGCCGCGCCCGCGCCACGATGGCGACGAGGATGCCCTCGAAGGCAAGGCCGCCTTCGAACAGCACTGTAATCTTGCCTAGGTCTGGCCCTGCACGAAGATCGAGCCGAGCAGACCGCCCAACATGCCCGAGACCGTCATCGCCGAGACCATGATGGTGGTCGACTTGATGCCGGAATATTCGGCAAAGCGCGCATTGTGGCCGACGAGCCGGAGTTTGAGACCCCAGCTGGTGCGATAGAGCAGGAACCAAACCAGCAGCACCGCGACGATGGCAAAGATCATCGCCAGGTCGATGCGGGTACCGTCGATGATTGGCGGAAACACGGCGCTCTCCGGGAAGTCCGGGCTGGTCAGCACCCCGGGCTTGGAGCGCAGCTGGGTGCGGACGAGGAAATTGCAGATCTCGATGGCGATGTAGTTGAGCATCAGCGACGAGACGATCTCGTTGGCGCCGAACTTGGCCTTAGCGTAGCCCGGGATGAAGCCCCAGAGGCCACCCACCAGCATCGCGGCGATCACACCCGCCCAGAGGCCGAAGGGCGTCGCCCCGAGCGGCGACAGCGCTACGTAGCTGGCCGCCAGCGCGCCGACATAGACCTGGCCCTGTACGCCCATCGAAAACTGCCGCGCCTGAAACACCAGGCTGAACGCAAGCCCGGTGATGGTGAGCTTGACCGCATCGTCGATCCACAGGCCGATGGTGCGGACGCGCGAGATCGGCGCGGTGAGCAGCACATTGAAGGCGTCGAGCGGTACCTTGGAGGTGAACAGCACCACGACGAAAGCGACGACCAGCGCCACGATGGCGGCGAAGAGAGCCCGGCCGGTCTCGGCTCGGATGACAGCCCAGCGGGACCGCTTGGCAAGGGAAGCGCCGGCGCTCATTTCAGCCCTGCCTTCATTTCTTCGGCCGTCTGCGTCTTGAGCCCGAGCATGTAGGTGCCCAACGTTTCCGGACTGAGATCGGGATCATTGACGAAGGCCGCGACGATGCGACCGCGATAAAACACCAGCAGACGGTCCGACAGTGCCATCAGCTCGCTGAGGTCAGCCGAGGACAGCAGCACGGCGGTGCCGGAGTCACGTGCGTCGGTGATGGTGCGCCAGATGAATTGGGTGGCACCCAGATCGACGCCGCGGGTCGGCTGATTGACCAGCAGCAGCTTGGGCTGCTCGGCGAGTTCGCGCGCCACCACCACCTTCTGCATATTGCCGCCCGAAAGCGTACCCACAGCGTAGTTCGGTCCGCCCACACGGATCGAGAACTTCTCTATGAGCTTTGCGGCCTCGGCCCTGATGGCTTTTAGGTCGAGCAGCCCGTTCCGCACATAGCGCTTGTCGTTGAGCTTGGTGGCGACGATGTTCTCGGCCACCGTTGCACCGGTCGCGAGACCTTCCGAAAGCCGGTCCGGCGGGATCGAGGCGACGCCACGGGCTCGGCGCTCCAGCACCGTCATCCCGGCAATATTTTCGTTGGCGACGGTGATGCTGCCAGCCGCGGCAGAGCGGAGACCCGATATTGCTTCGAGCAGTTCGGACTGGCCGTTGCCCTCGACGCCCACGAGCCCGACGATCTCGCCGGCATGCACCTTGATGTCGAGATCGGAGATGATGTCCGCGCCGCGCGCATTGACGACCCTAAGGCCGGAGCAGGCGGCGACGAGCTGGCTTTGATCAGTGGCGGCGCGATCGACGCGCAGCACCACTTCGCGGCCCACCATCATGGCGGCGAGGCTCTGCTCCGTGACTTCTGAGGTCTTGACCTGCCCCACTGTCTTGCCCTGGCGCATCACCGTGATGGCGTTGGAGATCTCGAGCACCTCGGGCAGCTTGTGGGCGATGAAGATGACGGTACGCCCCTGCTCGACCAGCGAGCGGATGGCGACGAAGAGCTCCTGCACTTCCTGCGGCGCGAGCACGGCGGTCGGCTCATCGAGGATCAGCACGCGGGCATTGCGGTAGAGCGATTTGAGGATTTCGACGCGCTGCTGTTGTCCCACCGGCAGGTTGCGCACCGGCTGGGTCGGATCGACGCCCAGCTTGAACTTTTCCGAGAGGGCGCGGACTTCCGCGATTGCCTTTTCGCGATCGAAACGGATGCCGGCGCGGGGCTCGGACCCCATCACCACATTCTCGTAGACGGTGAAACTCGGCACCAGCGAGAAATGCTGGAATACCATGCCGATCCCGGCATCGATGGCCTGGCGCGGGTTGGCGAAGGTGACGGGTTTGCCATCGAGCATCAGCTGGCCAGCATTGGGCTGCTCGATGCCGAAGAGGATCTTCATCAGCGTCGACTTGCCGGCGCCGTTCTCGCCAACCACGGCGTGCACTTCGCCCGGCTGAACGGAGAGGTTCACCCCGTCATTCGCCACCACTCCGCCGGGATAGACCTTGCCGATCCCGATTGCTTCCAGAAGCGCTGCCATCTGCCCCGACCCGCTTGGCTAAGAGAGAGATCGGGCGCCGCGTTGCCACGGCGCCCAGATCGATTACTGCATGTCGGTGGCGACGGTAATCTCGCCCGACGCGATCTTGGCCTCGAGGCCATCGATCTCGGCGCGGAGATCTGCCGGCACGAGCTTCTCGTACTGGGCGTTCTGCGAGATACCCACGGCGCCGTCCTTGAGGCCGAGCAGCACGCGCTTGCCGTACTCCTGGGTGCCGTCGATGGTGCCCTTGAGCGCCAGGAACAGGGACTCGCCCACCTTCTTTTCTACTGAGGTGAAAATCACATCGGCCTGGGCCTGGTCACCGCCGGCGGCAAAGATCGTGGCCTGGTCAGAGTCCACCCCGACGGCGAGCTTGCCGCCACCGGCTTCCTTGATCGCCTGCAGAGCGCCGATGCCGGTCGAGCCAGCGATCGGGAAGATGATGTCGGCGTTCTGGCCGAGCTGGGCGAGACCGATTTCCTTACCCTTGGCCGGGTCCGAGAAGGTGCCGGCGACGGCGTTGAGGATTTCGACGTTCGGGTTAGCATCCTTGGCTCCCTGATCGAAGCCGACCTTGAAGTCGGTGACGGTCGGGAATTCCATGCCGATGATAGTGCCGAGCACGCCGGTCTTGGAGAGCTTGGCGGCCGCATAGCCGGCAAGGTAGCCGGCGGTCGAGGTCCCGTACATCACCGAGAGGATGTTCGAGCACTCGCAGGCGGAGAAGTCGGGAGAGTCATCGAAGTCGATGAACTTGGTGTCGGGATATTCGGCGGCTGCTTCGACGATGTAAGGGGTCATGTCGAAGGTACCAGCGATAATGACATCGTAGCCGCTATCGGCGGCATCCATCAGGCCCGGCTGCCACTTGGCGCGGTCGTAGCCCAGTTCGATGATCTTCACGTCCACCGGAAGTTCGGCCTTGGCCTTCTCCATGCCGGCGGCGGCAGAGTCAAAGAAGCTCTTGTCGCCCAGGGTGCCGTGCAGCACGAGCGCGACCTTGAGCGGGTTGTCTTTGGTGTATTCCTGCGCATAGGCGGGAATAGCGGCGGTCATCATGCCGGCGGCGAGGGCGACCCCGGCGGCGGCTTTGCCAAAAGTCTGGAAGAAAGACATACGCACTCCTGTTGCGGTGTTTCTCAGTGTTTCGGGTTGTATGCGGCGGATACGGCGTAGAGCTTGTCGACCTTCCCGATATCGACTTCCTCGACGAACGTAATCTTTGGGGTCCCGAGACGCCCCGAAGGATCGACCAGCGTCATGCCGCGCGTAAGCCCTGGCGCCAGCGCGACACTGGAAGAAGCGTGGATGGACTTGGTGATCATCGATGGATCGAGGACGACCGCGGCCGCCAACGGATCCACATAGAGGAACCGGTCTGGGTTGCCGCGGCGGATGCCATTCTGCCGCGCGTGGTTGGCCAGGGCATGCGAGAAGTCGCGTAGCGGACTGGCCGAGATGCCGTCGAAAAGTGCATCGACGCGATCGCCTGGCATGAAGTGCGTGGTGCACGGCTCCCAAGGGATGACAACCGTCTCCACACCGGCGGTAAGCACGACATGCGCGGCTTCCGGATCGGCATAGATGTTGAACTCGGCGGCAGGCGTCGTATTACCCCGCCCATAGACGTTGCCGCCCATGATGGTGAGTGTGCCGATGCCGTCGATGATCTGCGGCTCGAGCCGCAACGCTATGGCAAGGTTGGTCAGCGGCCCGATCATCAGGATGTCGGCCTTCTCGCCCTTGGCCGCCGCATCGCGGAAGGTGCGCCTCAGCACCCCGATCGCATCATCCGACGTCGGCAACGCTTGCTTCTCCGGACGGCGCGCGCCGCCCAGGCCATCGTCGCCATGAACGTATTTCGCGTCGATCACCGGCTGCACCATCGGCAGCGCCGCGCCCTTGTGTACCGGCACATCGACCCCGAGCATCGCCAGCACCGCGAGCAGGTTCGTCGTTGCCTGGTCGAGTCCGACATTGCCGAACACCGTGGTGATGAGGTCCGGCACCTTGCCGTTGGCGACCAGCATGATGAGCGCCTGGGCGTCGTCCACGCCGCCGTCGCTGTCGAAGATGAAGGTACGCTTGGTCAAACTAGGCGACTTCCCTGTTTCTCTTGGCTTCTTCGACGCGACCCCAGAAGCTCTTGTAGGTCTCGGAATAATCCGAGCGGATTTCGGCGAACGGCCGGCGCGTCAATTGCCGGTCGCGTACGAGCTGCTCGCCCGCCACCCAGACGTGGCGGACGTCGCGTCCGCTGCCCGAGTAAATCAGCAAAGTCTCCGGATCGGGAGTCTCCGAGTACCCCGGCCCACTGAGGTCGAAGGCAGTGATGTCGGCGGCCTTGCCGACCTCGATGCTGCCGATCTCGTGCTCGAGACCCAGCGCCTTGGCCCCTTCGATGGTTGCCATGCGCAGCAGGTCCTGCGACGACAGCGGCTGCGCCCTGCCCTCGCGATGGCTGGCAACGAGGCCCGCCACCCGCATCTCCTGCACCATGTCGTAAGAATTGTTGGCAGCCACATTGTCGGTACCCAGCGCCACCGTGACCCCCGCCGCCCTCAACTCGACCGCCGGACAGATGCCCTCCCGACCCGACCGCAGCCCGGCTGTGGCGTTGTAGGAGACCGACGCATGCGGCGCCCGCGCGAACACCGCAATGTCCTCGGGGCTCAAGTCGATGCAATGCGCAGCGTGAATGCGACCATCGAAGAAGCCGATCTTTTCGAGTGCCACCGCCGCCGTGGTCCCGTAGCGGCGCTGCGTCTCTTCGTTGTCCTCGGGCCCGCAGGCCATGTGCAGGTGCAACCCCACACCGAACGTGTTGGCGACATCGACCTCGGCCCTGAGCAGATCCTCGGTGTTGTCAACGTAGGGCGCGTGCGGCCCGAACCAGGGGATCACCCGGCCATCGGCTGAGCGCTGCTGCTCGAGGAAGGCCGTGGCCTTGGCCAGTTCTTCCTCGCCACGCGCCTTGTCACCCAACTGCACGATGCCGTAGGCGATAACAGCCCGGATGCCCGCCTGCTTGACCGCTGCGGCGATCTCCTCGGCGAAGAAGTATTGATCGCAGAAGGTCGTGGTGCCCGACAGCAGCATCTCCGCCGCCGAGAGCGACACTGCCGGCCCGATATCGGACGACACCAGGGACAGTTCCGGTTCGCGGATGGAATTGTACCAGCCTTCCATGGTCAGGAGGCTCTGGCCCTCCGACCGGCCGCGAAACAGGACCATGGCCGAATGCGTGTGGGCGTTCACGAGCCCCGGAATGACGAGGTGTCGTGTCAGGTCGAACACCTCGTCATATCCGGACGGGTCGGGAGTCGTGGCCTTCGGGCCCACGCCACTGATCCTGCCGTCGCGGACGGCGATCCAGCCTTCCGCGAATGCACGATTTTCAGTGTCCACAGTGAGGATTGTCCCACCGTGGAAAAGCGCTGAACCCATTTGACCCCCGTCCGGTAAACCGGTTTACCTAGCGAGCTAACGACAGGTCTGACGAGCTTGTCAAATGCTTTTGCTGGCTAATCCAGAGGGCCGAGTTGAGCCACAATCCATTCCTTGCCGACCCTGCGATTGCTGCCCGCATCGCGGACTTGCTGCCCAAAATCGGGGCAGCGCTCAGCAGTGCCATCGGCGTGGCTTCGAGAGCCAGCAACGCTCCGGCTTTGAACCTCGGCGGCGTACTTCAGAAGGCCGACGTCGACCGGCTAATTGCCGAATTTTCGCTCACCGGCGTCGAGGATCTGATGCTGTTGGCGCTGACTGCTGCGAGAGAAATCGCTCACCCGCCGATCAGCGATTTCCATGTCGGAGCCGTGGGACTAGAGGCGGGAACCGGCAACCTGGTGCTGGGCGGCAATGTCGAGTTCCCCGGCACGCATCTAGGCTATACCGTCCACGGTGAGGGCTTCGTCTTCACCCGCGCGTTCTCCCGCGGCACTACAATCCAGACCATTGCCATTGGCGAAGCCCATCCCTGCGCCCACTGCCGTCAATATCTGTCGGAGTTCGCTGCCACTCGGGACCTGACCCTTATCGACCCGCTCGGCCACCGCCTGACCATGGCACAACTCTATCCCTGGCCTTTCGATCCCGACTATCTCGGCGAAACCGGCGCCGTGCCCGGCAAGAAACTCTGGAGGCTGGCAGCCAACGATGCCCTCCTTCGCGAAGCGGGCGAGCGGTCCCACACGCCCTACAGCAAGTGCCCCGGGGCCGTGACGCTGACGCTCGGTGACCGCAGCCAGGTTCGCGGCTCCGCTGTCGAGAGCGTCGCCTTCAACCCCACAATGGGCCCACTGCAGGCGGCATTGATCGACCTCATCGCCCATGGCCGCAGCTATCGTGAGATCGTCTCGGCGAAACTCGGCACCGTGGTGGGCGGCAATGTGGACTACGCCACGAGTGTCCGTGAGTTGCTCGGCAAGGTGGCACCGCAGGCAACGCTGGAGGTAATCGATTGGGCGCCCTGATCGCCGACCGCGCCAGCTGGCCCGAGATCGATGCCGCCATCGGCCGCGGGCTCATCGCCGTGCTGCCGGTAGGCGCACTGGAGCAGCATGGCCCGCATCTGCCGCTGACCACCGATACGGTTCTGGCATCCGGCGTCGCGGCGCGTGTTGCAGGCGCCATCGACGGCATGCTGCTGCCCGCCATCGCCTATGGTGACGCCTGGAGCGCCGAAGGATGGCCCGGCACGCTCTCACTCTCGCCCGAGACTCTGCGTGCGACCGTGACCGACATCGGCCGCGGCTTGCAGCGCATGGGGGTGAAGGGCCTCGTCACCCTCAACGGCCATTTCGGCAATCGTGAGCCGATTGCGCTCGCCGCTCGCACGTTGAGCGAAGCCGGCTTCCGGGTGCTGCATCTCGACTACCCCAGGCTCGAAGCGCTCGCTTCAGAGCTCTGCGACAGCCAACCGGCCGGGCCGGGCTTCTACCACGCCGACGAAGTCGAAACCTCGATGATGCTGGCGCTGACGCCGGGCTCCGTGCGCCTCGACCGCGCTGTGCCCGAATACCCCACCTTCCCCGAAACCTTCGGGCTCGAACCGATGAAGCTCAGCGCCTTCAACCGCTCGGGTGTGTTCGGCGATCCCCGTGCAGCTACGGCGGAAAAGGGCGAAGCGTTGATCGCCGGCATCGCCGAGGAATGCGTGCGGCTGATCGGCGTGTGGAGGAATACGCTGTGACCACCCTCCCCGACGACCTGCTCATCAACGCCGCTGACGAAGTCCGCATCCGGCAGGATCTCACCCTCGTTGCCCTCGGTAAACGGCCCGCAGACTTTGCCCTTCGCGTCGGCCGCCTGCTCGATGTGCATGCCCGGCGCTGGCACGAGGACCAGGAGATCGTGTTTCGCGGTCGCCGCATCGTGTGGACAGGGCCGGCAGGCAGTTTTCCAGGCGATTTCCACGAGCGCCGGCATGAACCGACGCTCGCGGCCGTGCCCGGCTTCGGCGAAGTGCACAAGCATATCGAAAGCTCGCACCTAACGCCCGAATACGAGGCGGCGCTGACCCTGCCGCATGGCTGCACCTGGACCTGCGAGGCGAGCCACGAGTTCTCCAATGTCGACGGCCCGCACAATCTCGAATTCTGGTTGACCGCCCGCCGCGCCGGATCGCCGACGAAAATCTTTCCGCTGCCCGGCTCGGCCGTACCGCCCACAGCCTACGAATGGGGCGGCGGCCATTTCGGTTATGACGAGCAGCGGCAGTTCCTGCGTGAAAGCCTGCAGGTCGCCGGCCTTGACGAGGTCATGGACTGGCCGGCGGTGTGGAACCCGGAGAACCCCAGCTACGAGCGGCTCTGGGGCATGATCCGCGCGACGTTCGAGCAGCGCGGTGTCGTCGAGGGTCACGCAGCGGGTCTCCGCGCCTTGCCCGAGATCAATGCTTTCGCTGCCGCCGGCATGGCCTCGGACCACGAAGCCTGGACGCCTGACGAGGTGCGCGAAAAACTGCGTCGCGGGCTGTTCATGGAGCTAAGGCCCCACTCGCTGCCCGAGATCATTCGGGAGATGCTCGCCGACGGCCTCAGCGACTGGTCGAACTTCGCCCTCTGCACCGATGACCGCTCGGCGAGCGATACGCTGAAGATCGGTGCCACCGACCATAATGTGCGTCTCGCCATCGACAATGGGCTGGCGCCCGAGATCGCCATCCAGCTCGTCACCATCAACCCGGCCCGGCACATGCGCTTGACGCCCTGGGTCGGGTCGATCGCGCCCGGCCGCTATGCCGATCTCGTTCTGCTCGACGACGTGGAGACAGTCTCCATCGCCCAGGTCTGGGCCGACGGGCGACAGGTCTCTGAAAAGTCAACCTATATCGGCCCGATCCCCCACATCCGCTGGCCCGAGTGGGCGACCAAGACCGTCAATATCCAGCGTCGCTTGACCGCTGCCGACTTTGCCATCGCCGCGCCGCGCGGACGCGACACGGTACAGGCTGCCCTGCTCCGCCCCTTCCACTGGGCCGACGACTTCATCACTGCCGAGTTGCCGGTGGTCGATGGCGAAGTGCAGCGTGACGCCGACCGCATCATCACCAAGTTCGCCATCGTCGACCGCTTCTCGGGTGAGGGCAGAACCGCAAGAATGTTCTGGCTCGGCACCGGCCCCAGGACGGCGGACACGGCCCTCGCCAGTTCGCTCGGCCACGACAAGCACAATATCTGGGTCACCGGCTCTTCCGATGCTGCCATGGCGCAGGCGGTGAACGCTCTCATCGATATCCAGGGCGGCTGGGCCTTGGTGCGCGAGGGCAAGCTCGTCGCTACCGTTCGCTACGAGGTCGGCGGGCTGATGACGGCGCGGCCGGCCACCGAGCTCGACGCGGAGATGCAGGCGCTCTACGTCGAGGGCGCCAAGGTCGAGTGGATGTACGAACCCACCTTCTCGCCGCGCTGGTGGCCCGGCTTCCCCGAACGCCTAGCTTTCGCCACCCTCACCTGCGCCCCCTGGCGCTGGGTCCTCGTCGCCCCTTCCCCGCTAGCGCCGGAGGGCTTCGTCAACGTGCAGGCCGGAACGACGCACAAGGTGGTATGGTGACAAAAAATGGCGCCGCTCCGAGAGCGGCGCCATCCATAGCTATTACAAGCGGCCGCAGACGAAGATGTTCATCAGACTCCGGTTGTCGCATGAGGCCTTGGCCGGTCGCGAGGCGCGAACACTGGCCGAGCGGCCCTTGCGGACGGCTTGCGAGTAGACCTTGAAATCGTCGAGCTCGGCATAGTCCTCACCATACTTGGCCTTGAGCGACTTGAGGGTCTTGTACTCCTTGAGCCGGCTCGCGACGACCGCCTTACCGATGACACCGCCCTCGGTGACGCCCCAGTCCATTGACCGATCAAACCACGTGCCCGCGCGCTTGACGCTTTCGTCTTCAATATAGCGCCAGCCGACGGCCTGAGCCCCTAGTGGCGACTTCGCCTTGATCACCAGTTCCTCAAACTCCTTGAGGTCACGCTTGGGATAGTCGAGCGACGTTTCCGGATCCGAGAGTATCTCGGCGACCAGCTCGATGTACTGCTGGGTAAGTTCGGGCGAGCGCTCCTTCACGTCCTCGGCGTACTCCAGTGCCGCTTCTGAATTTCCGGCCGCACGCATGGTGAGGATCTGGCCCTCGGTGAACTTCGGGTCGCGCGTGGACTTGGCACCCACCGCGAACCATGCCTCGGCTGCCTCCCATTCCTTCTGCGCGTAGTAGTACCAGGCGATCAGGCTGACATCGCTGGGATTGCGCGTGTTTCGGACATAGGCCGTGAAGCGCTCCATCTCGTCGGGCATCACGGGCTCTGCCTCGAACCGGTCATTGACGTTGGCGGCGAGGCGGCCGCGCAGCGGGTCGAAACCGATGCTGAGGAACTCGGACGTACCGTCCGGCATAGGGCGGCCAAGCATCACCAGCGCCTCGATGCCCTGCGGCGGCAGCAGCAACGAAGCCTTCTGCACGGTCGACAGGCGGGCATTGGGATCGCTGCAGTTGAGCAGCACGTACTTGTAGGTATCGAACGCGGTAGCGAAGTCCGACTTGCGCGCGAGCGCTTCGCCCAACTGCCACAGCGAGTCGATCTGATCGCATACCAGAATGCTGCTGCGCTGCTGCGCCACCGAGATCACGTGATCCCAATTGGCGAGGCTGTAGGCCAGCCTCATCGCCACGCGAGCTTCGGCGTCGAGCAGTTTGGTGGTGAGGTCAGTACTCGGCAGCCAACCTGGATTCTGCACCTTTAGCTCTTCGATACGCTGGCGCTCCTGAGCGTAAAGACCCTGAGCGAAGAGATCCCAGAGCGGTTGCTCATCGACAGTGCTCGGCACCACGAAGAGATCGGCCGGCGGTTCCCAGCCGGGATAGAGCGACTGTAGCCGGCGAGTCTCTGCACCGACGCGCGCCATGTCGCGTTGGCCCGCATAGTAGCGCAGTGCGGTGACATCGACGTCCTCAGTCAGGTTCGCCACTTGCCCGGTAGCAGCGGCACCCGGTGCCGATCGCAAAGAGAATGGTGCCGCATCAGGGTTGCCAACTGGCACGGCCGGTGTCGTGTTCAGCGCGAACGGATTGCTGATCGCAGCGACCGGAGTGGCAGTGGCTGCTGCAGGTGCGGCGAACGGATTGCCCACCGCATCGATCGAAGCGAAAGCAACCGACGGCACCGTCTGCACGTCCGGCAGCACCTGCTGCGGCATCGACGGTGCGATAACAGCGGGGTAGCGCGGCGCGAGGTTAACGGGCGCCGGTGCTAGGTCCGGCATGATCACGGCGGTATCGGGAACATCACCGGCGTCCGCTACCATCAGCGGGAAGCTGGTTGCCGCGAGGGCAACCGCACTGATGATCAGCACGCGGTTCTTCAATTGGCGTCCAGACATTGCGGGTACCTTTCAACCATAGCGAGCAGGCTGAGCATGCTCAGAGTGGATGGATAATAGCGGACCATTTCGAGCATCTCGGCCGGGTCGCTGGAGGGCGTCTTTCCCTTAGCGCAGGCAACAAGCGTCTCGATTGCCCGATAGCCGTTGTCATGCATCGACGAAGTAGCCTCGCCACTGACGAGATCGATGACGGAAGGCTCGGGCACTGCCTTCCAGAGATTTTCGAAGGGTTCGTAGGCGGCAGCATCGCTCTGACCGTACCAGGCGAGATAGAGCGGCACGCGCACCGCGTTGTAGCCATATGTGGCTGGATATTGCTCGGCTGGCTGTGGGCCCTTGGCGGTGAGCACAACCCAGTCGGCCGGCAGTCCGTACAAGCCAAACCGCGCCTGCTCGTTTAGCTTCAGCCCCGACTGAATCAGCCGGTCGGCGGGGAACGAAGCGAATACTCGAAGTTCATCGAGCGCCGGATACACCCAGTAGGAGGGGTTGACGATTGGTCCGGCTTCCTCTTCTTCGTACCAGAAGCCTTCCACCCCCGGCAGCATGTAGGCGCCCCCCCGGTACGTCACCACGGCCTTGGTCGCGACATCGCCGGCGATCTGCGCGGCAGCAGTGAAGTAGGCTGGATCGGACCATTTGCGGTAGGCGCGAAGCAACGCCCAGGCGATCAGCACATCTCCGTCCGTCGCATTGTTGACGTCGGCGACGTTGGGATCGGTTGCCGGATCCCAGCGCCACGCAGAGAGCCGATCGTCCTCACGTACAATCAGCGCCTGCTGCGTCCATGACCAAATCGCGTCGAATGCCTGACGGTCGTCGGCGGCAACGGCGAGCAGCATGCCGTAACCTTGCCCTTCGGAGTGACTGACACTGGCGTTGCCATTGTCGACCACCCGCCCATCTTCGGCCACGAAGCTGCCCTTGTAGAAGATCCATGCACCGACGAAGAGGTCCTGTGCCCGACCCGCAGTGGTCACAGCCGACGCAGGCTCAGCGGCAGCGGACAGCATCGTCGAGGCCATCGTCAGGGCGACAAGAAGGCGTTTCACATCTTCCTCCGGGTGCGAACCAGGAGGACGTGGGTCACCAGTCCGAGGAACAGCGCCGCGACGATGACCAGCATCACGTAGAGGGAGGGCGTGTTGGAGAGCCAGCCGGCAGCCACGAGGCGCAGATTGCCAAGCGAGGAGTCCCCACCCGGATAGTACTGCACGTCCTGAGCCTTGACCCCCTGCAGCTTCTCACCGGTTGACACCAGGGCCGAAGCGGAGCCATCGAGACGCGTCCATCCAGCTCCAACCAAACCGGGCATCGCCTCGGCAATCTGCTCGGCCGTCGTTGCGGTCAGCACCGTGATCGGCGCGCGACCGTTCCGGCTGAGCGTCTGCGCAACGAGCAGGTCAGTGCCGATCACAGGCGGTACGCCGACTACCTGGCGGTTGCGCAGCCCTTCAAGAGGCAGTCCCACGGTCATACCCAGCCCGTAAATCGAGGACTGGACGTCGTTGAGCACGGCGCGCGCCTGGGCGGTCAGCAGATCGACTGTAGGAAGGTTGATTGACCGGTCCGATGGTTCTGCCTGCTGTGTCGAGGTTGTCGGCTCCAGCGCTGCGGCGAACTCATATGCTGGCTCAACTGGATTGGCAGCCAGATCGACCGGCAGGCTTTGCCGAATGTCGGCTGGCAACTGTCCAGCAGCAGCAACGATCAGCAACGGCGATTGCTCGTCTAGACTCATGGCATTCGAAAAGGTCGCAGGGATGACACGTCCCGAAGCATAGGCCAGGCGAGTGAGCAGGGTGGCGGCAGCGCGAGCATTTGCAGTGCCGCCACCAGGCGTCACCACCAGAAGCTCGGCAGAATGGTCGCGGCCTGTAATCGACGTTTCGAGTGCCGCCAGATCCGGGAACCGACCGATGCGCGCCAGGGTCGGCAGATCGATTGACGAGCTCCCCGCTAGCTGCAGACGGCGGCCGTTATTCGCCGTGGTGCCCGGGAGACATTCGCCGTCGACTCGGGCCGGCAGCGTAGCTTCAACTTCAAGCTTGTTAAGACCAGGCCGGAATGCGGAGAGCGCGATCGGCAGCCGCCGGTCGCGAGCCTCGCCATTGCGCGATCCACTCAGGTTGAGCGTGGAAACAATGCGGCCGTTGACCTTAAACTGCAGCGCTGCGCCCGGCGCGAGGCCGGAGGTGTATAGCGCGTCGAGATTGATCTCCGCCTGGGCATAGTCGGCTGGATAGAAGTCGGTGGGCAGGCGGAAATTTACAGCTTGGTTGAAGATGCGGCCGCCGAAATCGCGGCCATTGATGCCAAGCTGGGCAAAGCTGAGCTTGCCTTCGCCGGCAAGCGGCACGCCCTTCATCCGTTCCAGGGCAGCAAGGCCCGCGCTGGTGCCGGTAGCCGCCTGCTGCAACCCATCGGCGAGGGTCGCAAGCGCGTCCTCGAGTTCGGCATCGGTATTGGCAACGATGGCCAGAACCAGACGCCCGTCGGCGCGGCGGCCGATATTGACACCCTGCCCGATCGACATCTGCGTATCGGTCGCGGCGAGGCGCTGCATAAGTTCGCTCTGCGAACCGGTAAAAACGTCGATACCGGGCCCTACTCCAGCCGTCCCCGAAAGTTCGATCTGGGGACGGTCGATCGACGCACCGATCGCCAGCGTCTGGAACACTGCGACGAGCGCCTCTTCCTCGCCTTCGGTGCCGCCTACGAAGCCATTGAGTTGCGTCATGCCATTGGCGGTCCGCGCTACGGCAAGGAGCGAGGTGTAGTCCGCTGCAGCTGCCTTACCGGCCGGGAAGACGAAGCCACTCTGCAGAGGGTCGATGCGCGTCCACAATTCGTACGTTGCTCCAACCGAGCAATCTACGCGATGCGCCTGATCGACGGTAAAGCTCACCGCATTGTAGCCGGGCTGCAGTAGCCCCGCTGGAATGGACCACCTGAGCGGATAGGGTTCACCTGCTCTGAGAGCGGTCGTACCGACCACCTGATCATTGACCGCAACCGTGAGCTGCGACCATTCCGGCGCCACCGAAATGGCAGACTGGACGGTGAGATAAAGATCCGCCCCCGCAGCCACCTGGCCGGGCTCTGCGACGAAGAGCATCGTGTGCTGGCTCGTCTCGCCCGAGAACAACATGTCCTCGGTGCCGGCCGGCAAGGGGACAAGTTGGCTGGGATTGATCCCCTGCGACGTACCGATCGAGCTGAGAAGAAACCCGCTCGCTGGCTCTTGGGCCACTGTCGGCGAATTTAGGGCGAGGAGACAGAGGCCACCGAGCAGGGCGGCACGAAAACTGCTGACTTTACGCATTTACGCTACATCCGTTCGGGTCTTGAGGGCGCCTGCCCGCGCACGGCGGGGCGCGACTTTGACGGTCTCTTCCACTCCCGCTTCCTTGGCTCCGGCAAACAGCAGGGCGAAGAATGCGAACGGGGAGGTGACTGCCCAGATCAGCAGGTCGATGGTCGACCGCAGTATGCCTCGATACCTGCGGCGCTGTTCGCGCTGGCCGCGGACGGTACTCATATCTGCGAGCATCAGTTCGGCCAGCACGGGATAGTCCTGCGCCTCGAGGGTGAAGCTGAGGCCGACGCGACCTCCGTCCGCAGAGGCATCCTGCATCGTCACCGGCAGCTTGGCGTCACTGAGATGAGGAGCATCGACCAGGTGGACAACGGCGGGCTGATGGGCGCGAACCAGCGACGGTGCCGTTTCGAGGAAGCGTATCGAGGCACCGGCCGTCGAGACATCTTCCACCTCGGCGGCGTAGCGCTCAGCCCCGATTGCGAGATCGATTTGCGTTCTGCTCGGTAGCCGGTTGGCGCTACGGCGCTCGGCCCGTTCGGTGACGATGCCGAGTCCGGCGCCGGCGATCAGCAGGTTGATGAACTGCCACACACCAGCCACTGCCAGGAGACCACTGATCTCAGGTTCAGTCTGGTAGCGATAAACGCACACTGCCATGCCGAGCAGGCTGACCAGGAAGATGACGAAATAGGGTAGCGACAGCTCCGAGACGCGGTCAGTGCGAACGTCGTCGCCCTTTGCCGTCACGTTGAAGGTCGGGCGGCGCGGCGAAGCAATCACCGAGGCGATGGCCGGCAGCAGGAACACCGACTGTGCGTATTCGTAGAGTTCAGAGATCCACGGCCAGCGCAGCTTGCCATAGAGGGAGCTACGGATGATCTCGCTGGCGATCAGGTAGGTGAGCGCGTAGGCGAAGAACTCCTCCATCGAGGAGACGTAGATCTTGAGGTTGAACAGGATAAACAGCAGCGGCGAAACGAAGAAGGCGAGCCGGGCGAAGGGGAACAGCCAGAACAGGCTGCTCGACAGGTAGCCCAGCCGCTGGGCGAAGCCGAGGCCGCGCTTGAGCAGCGGGTTCTTTAGGATGAGGATCTGAACCATGCCGCGGCACCAGCGAGCCCGCTGGCCGATCAGCGAGGCAAAGGTCTCAGGCTGCAGGCCGACGACCAGCGGTTTGTCTACATAAACGCTGTTCCAACCCTTGGCGTGCAGTTCGAGCGCCGTCTCCGCGTCCTCGGTTACCGTGATGCCGGCGAAGCCACCAGCCTCTTCGAGCGCCTTGCGTCGAAGCACTGCGGCCGAGCCGCAGAAGAACGCGGCGTTCCAGCGATCGAGACCGGACTGGATGCGTCCATAGAACATCTCATTCTCGGACGGCATGTGATCGAACGTGCGCAGGTTGCGCTCGACCGGATCCGGATTGACGAAGAAATGCGGCGTCTGCACCAGGAACAGCTTGGGATCCTGAGCGAAGTATCCCACCGTCTCGGTCAGGAAGTGCCGCTCCGGCGCGTGATCGGCATCGAACACCACCACCAGGTCGCCGCTCGTCACCGAGAGGCCGCCATTAAGGTTGCCGGCCTTGGCGTGAACGTTGCGTTCACGGGCGTGGTAGTCGACGCCAAGCTTCTTGCAGAGCGCCTTGAGTTCGGCCGCCCGGATTTTCGCCGCCGCAGCGACCGTCCGGTCGGAGGAATGCAGCTTTTCGGCCGTAGCACCATCATCGAGCAGTGTGACCGTGAGCCTGCCGGCCGGATAGTCCATGGCCTTGGCAGCCGAGAGGGTCAGCGCCAGAATGTCACTGGACTCGTTGTAACTGGGAACCAGCACATCCACTCGCGGCGCGCTGGCGGGATCGATCGCCGGAGGTTTCGCTCTCGGCTTGGGATCGGAGACCACGAAGAGACTGATGGCCAGCATCACGATGCTGTACATCTCAGCGCAATAGAGCAGAACGCCCGGCACAAACGACCAGAGATCGCTCATTGGCGGCAAAGTGCTCGTGGTGCGCCAATATGCGTAGCGAAGAACCACGACCGATCCGAGCGCCAAGAAAACGTGGCGCATACGGCCATCAAGGCGGAAGAGCCGCATAGCCAGCAACAGCGCAATAATCGAAGCGGACAATGCTACTTGACTGCCCACACTTCCCGGCTGACTGATCAGCACAATCTCAAGAGCGGCGACAATCATCCATACTATAGTGATCAATACGGGCATGTTTTACTCCGCACAATTCAACAGACCTGCCGTGTTTTGCCGCGGCTCGCATTGATGCGTAACGGACGACTGCGCGCAAGCCCTCCTCTTACTCCGCATTCACTTTTGGTTAAGACTGATGTGGATTAACTACTGATATCGCTTGCATTCGCCGACAGTTACATCGCGAATCACAGTCGCTCACTGTTTAAGCAATTTGACTATTTACTAAGCAGTCAACGGGTGAGCGTCCTAGCCGTGCCAGAGACCTCAGACTGCAGAATTATGATGTCGAATCAGACTGATAGCGGAATTTCCACCGGTGCGCCGGCTTCCACTGGCGCGCGGACCTTCTCATTAGCGCGCATATTGAGATATGCATATGCGCAAACAAATATTAGGCGCGCCAAGAACTACCCTCCGCCAACGAGCATTGCATATTGCACATGGAAGCAACCCGGTTGCCGCATAGCTCGATCACCTGATCCGCCGCAAATAGGCAACCCTCGACCCTTCGGCTCGCGCCTTCCTCCGTGGAGTCTGTGACCGGAGTTCGGTACTGACCTGACCCGAGCGGGCATCCAAAAAGGGCAAAGTGCAACTCAGTCGTCTGCTCTCCAACTAGTCCTACTGTTTGTCTCGGCAGTAATCCACAGCACTAGAGGAGCTACGCAACCGCTTTACGAAACCGCTTTACTAGATCGGAGTCCGCACTTACGTTAAGCCTGCACATGGGGGAGAGGCATGGCGACGATACATGACGTGGCGCTGGATGCGAACGTGTCGCCCACGACCGTGTCCCGCTACATCAACAATCGCATCGAATTGCCCGCCTCCACCGCCGCACGCATCGACGCGGCCATAGCAAAGCTCGACTACCGTCCCAATCTCCTCGCCCGCCGCCTCTCCACCGGCCGCACCGAAGCCATCGGCCTCGTGGCGCCAGAGATCCGCGAGCCCTTCTTCGCCGAGCTCGCGTCGGCGGTGGAAGACGAGGCCGACCGGCACGGCTACACCATCTTCATGTCCTCGACCCGCTCGGACCGGCAGCGCGAGATCGCCTCGCTCAACCGGCTGCACGACCGCCACGTCGATGGCCTTATCCTGATGACTAACACCGCCGATGACGGCACCCTCGCCGCCCTGATCGGCAAGCGCCGCAACGTCGTGGTGATCGACGAAGACATCCCCGGCGTCGACGTGCCACGCCTCTTCGTCGAGAACGAGATCGGTGCCTATAAGGCGACGCGCTACCTGATCGAAGCCGGCCATGAAAAGATCGGCTATGTCGGTGGACCGGATGGTCTATACACCGTACAGCAGCGCCGTGCGGGCTATCTCCGCGCCATGAAGGAGGCCGGTCTCAGGATCCGCCCCGAGCACATGGCCGGCGGCAGCTTCGCCCCGGACTTCTCGCGCAAGGCGACCCTGGAATTCCTGAAGACCCGCACCCCGCCTACCGCCATTTTCGGGTCGAGCGACTACATCATTATCGGTGTCATGCAGGGGTTGAAACAGGCCGGCGTCTCCGTACCAGGCCAGATGTCGGTGATCGGCTTCGACGACATGCCGCTGACCGAGCTCTTTAACCCGCCGCTGACCGCCATCCGCCAGCCCATCGAGGCGCTCGGGCGGCAGGGCTTCCAGGCCCTGTTCTCGCTGTTGAGCGGCAAGCAGCCGCCGATGCTCACCATGTTGCCTGTACAGTTGATCGAACGCGATTCCGTGGCCTCGCCACGAAAAGGAGGATTTTGATGGCAAAGCACGTACTAATCGCGGGCGAGTCGTGGACGACGCATTCGATCCACCAGAAGGGCTTCGATAGTTTTACCACGACTGAGTACAACGAAGGCGTTCGCTGGCTGCGGTCTGCACTCGAAGGCAGCGGCTGGACCGTCGACTTCCAGCCCTCGCACGTCGCTGCCCGCGACTTTCCACAGACCGCAGAAGCGCTGGCCGCCTACGACGTGGTCATGCTCTCAGATATCGGCGCCAACACGCTGCTGCTGCACCCTGATACGTTCGTGCGCTCGATCTCGTTGCCCAACCGGCTGGTCGCCATCCGTGACTACGTCAAGGCCGGCGGCGGACTCGTCATGATCGGCGGCTACATGACCTTCCAAGGCATCGATGGCAAAGCCAAGTATGCCGGCACTGCGGTGGAGGAGGCTTTGCCGGTCCTGATGGAAAGCCATGACGATCGCGTGGAATCCCCTCAGGGCGTCGTCCCCCACATCGGCGATCCAGGGCATCCGATCCTCGCCGGCCTTGACGGCGAGTGGCCGGCTTTGCTCGGCTACAACAAGGTGGTCGGCAAGCCCGAAGCCGATGTGCTCGTGCGCGTCGGCGGCGCTACGCGGATCGCCCCGGGCCAGTTGGGAGAGGGCCGCAAGGGGGGCG
>JAEZKB010000294.1 GCA_023415605.1 Pseudomonadota bacterium | reverse complement strand
GACCTGAAGAAGACCGTCGCCGACACCTGCGATGCCGAGCCCATGACCGCCGAGGATCCGCTGTTCATCCTCTACACCTCGGGCTCGACGGGTAAGCCGAAGGGCGTGCTGCACACCACCGGCGGCTATCTGGCCTGGGCCAGCTGGACCCACGAGGTGGTGTTCGACTACCGCCCCGGCGAGGTCTTCTGGTGCACGGCCGACGTGGGCTGGGTGACCGGCCACTCGTACGTCGTCTACGGCCCGCTCGCGAACGCCGCGACGACCCTGATCTTCGAAGGCGTGCCGAACTTCCCGACCTCGTCGCGGTTCTGGGAAGTGTGCGACAAGCACAAGGTGGAGATCTTCTACACCGCGCCCACGGCGATCCGCGCTTTGATGCGCGAGGGCGAAGAGCCGGTGAAGAAGGCGAGCCGGCAATCGATCCGCCTGCTGGGCACCGTGGGCGAGCCGATCAACCCCGAAGCCTGGCTCTGGTACCACCGCGTGGTGGGCGACGAGCGCTGCCCTATCGTCGACACCTGGTGGCAGACCGAGACCGGAGCCTGCCTGATGAGCCCGCTGCCCGGCGCGCACGCGCTGAAGCCCGGCTCGTGCGCCCAGCCGCTGCCCGGCGTGAAGCCTCAGCTCGGCGACGCCGACGGCAAGCCGCTGGAGGGCGCGGTCTCGGGCAACCTCTGCCTGACCGACAGCTGGCCTGGCCAGATGCGCAGCGTCTATGGCGACCACCAGCGCTTCATCGACACCTATTTCACGACTTATCCGGGCAAGTACTTCACCGGCGACGGCGCCCGGCGCGACGAGGACGGCTACTTCTGGATCACCGGCCGGGTCGACGACGTGATCAACGTCTCGGGCCACCGACTGGGCACCGCCGAGATCGAGAGCGCCCTGGTCGGCCACGAGGCCGTCGCCGAAGCCGCGGTCGTGGGTTACCCGCACGAGATCAAGGGCCAGGGCATCTACTGCTTCGTGACCCTGAAGGTCGGCGTGGAGGCGACCGAGGTGCTGCAGGCCGACCTGCGCGGCTTCGTCCGTCACGAGATCGGCCCGTTCGCCGCGCCCGACGTCATCCAGTTCGCGCCGGGTCTGCCGAAGACCCGCTCGGGCAAGATCATGCGCCGCATCCTGCGCAAGATCGCCGAGGACGACATGTCGAACCTGGGCGACACCTCCACCCTCGCCGATCCCGCGGTCGTCGACGAGCTGATCGCGAGCGCAGCCGTTTCGCCCGGTCGGCGGTCGTAACCAGCCTCCTAGAGCTCTACAAACAGGTCATCGCGGCATGCGAGACGGTCCCCGGCCCGGCCCCCGGCCCCGGCCCCGGCCCCCGGATTGCAGTTGAAGGCACTGAACGGGACTGTTCTTGGTCGATGCATAGTCGCTTCGGGCGTTACCTTGCTGCCCTGGGAGCACTAGTCTGTGAGCTAGCTTTGTCAGGCGCGGTCCCGCCGGGTGAATAACGCGGGCGGCGAGCCAGATGCCCTCAGGCTCCAGGCGCGCAGGGCGGTACCCCCAAGGCATGACCGCCTACGAGCCCGAATCCCGGAGCTTGAGGCGAGGATGAGGTTTTCCACCTCCACGCTAGAGCGGACCCCACGGTCTCGGTTCACGACCCGTCGAGAAAGACGTCCTGACCCGCGGGCCTCGCATCATCGCCCTACGGGTCCGCCGCCACCACGAGAGGACGAGCCGGCCTCCAGCCGCGATTAAATTGACAACATTCTATATAGAGAAGTATCGATATTCGTATGTCGACGCTCGACGCCGCCTTCGCCGCTCTCGCCGATCCGACCCGACGCGCAATCATCGCGCGACTAGCGAAGGGTGAAGCGACGGTTGGGCAACTCGTGCAGCAGTTCAACCTGCGGCAGCCAACCATCTCGTCACACCTCAAAGTGCTCGAGAAAGCTGGGTTCATCACTCGGTCGAAGATCGCGCAGACGCGGCCCTGCAGGTTGAGCCCTGAAGGCTTGAAGGCGGTAGCCGACTGGGTGGGAACCTATGAGCAGTTCTGGCTGGCCACAATCGACCGCTTCGTCGAGGTCGCCAATTCAGCCGCAACAAAGGAAGATTATTGAATGTCTATCGACCTCGTCATCGAGCGTCGGCTTCGGCTGTCGCCCGCGGCTTGCTTTTCGCTGCTGATAGCCCCGAACACTGTTCAGCAGTGGTGGGGGCCAAAGGATGAAGCCGGCGCTCCGTTCCAATCCATCGTGAAGTCTTGGAACGCCACTCCCGGCGGGGAATGGGCCGTAGACATGGTCGCGCCCGACGGCAGGACCTTTTCGCAACGCGGACGTGTTCTCGAAGTCGACTCTCCCACGCTCGACCTGCCTGTGAACCGAAAGTTGGAGTTTCCGATCCAGTATCTGGATGGTCGCAATGACCGGTACGAGGAAGCTCCTGCAATCACCGGTCACTTGTGATCACAGCGAGCAAAGCGGTCTTCAGAACCGCGCGCCTCTTGAAGCCGGATATTAGCGCCGGACAAGCTCATGTCCCGGGCGGCCCCACACGAACGTGATTGGTATGTGGCGGTCGTATGCGACGTCGCGAACACGGGGGTCGGGAAGAAGGGCGGCTCATCGGCCGGCCCTTCCGATTGACCTTCCGGAGCGGGCAGGAACTCATCCATAGGACGGAACGGGTTCATGACTGACGATCGGTAGGAGCCCCTCACAATCGTCTGTCAGGACGAGTGGTGATGACGTAACCCGTAACTGCGGTCTGTCGGCGTCATCCCCGCGGAGCGTTTGCCCCGCATGGCGGCCAGCTCCTATCTGGGCGAACTGCGAGGTTGACCATGTAGATCTCGCCGGAACGCTCGCCAGCGGCCTGAGCGAACAGGAGGCGATCGCCGGTTGGCGACAGCAACGGCCCCACTTGGAACACGTCGTCGGCAGCGGGAACGCGCCCGACCTCGATCCAGCCGTCATCGCGCTTGTCGAACCGATAGAGGTGGGACTTGTCTCCTCGATCGGAGACGAGGATCAGCCGGCGGCCGTCGGCCGACACCTCGGCTTCATAGTCGTTGGCGGCCGTACTGACCGGCGGCCCGACGTTCGCAACGATCCAGCGGCCCGCTGCGTCCTGCCTGGCGGTATAGATGTCGCTCTGGCCGAAGCCGCCGGGGCGATCAGAACCGAAGTACAGCGTTCCGTCCCGATCGACGCGGGGCAGGAGCTCGGCGTGTCGGGAGTTGACGGGTTCCGGCAGGCGCTGGGGCGGTCCCCACCTCCCCTCGGCGGTTCGCTGGACATACCAGATGTCGAAGTCTTCGCGCTCCGGCGCCTGCCGCGAGGAGATGAAGTAGAGACGCTGCCCGTCGGCGGTCACATGAGGATCAGCTTCGATGATCGGAAGCGGGAGGCCGAACGCAGCCGCCTCAGGTGCAGCCCACGCCCCATCCTCGCAGCGCGATCGCAGGATTTGGTAGCCGCGGAAGTTCCGGTCGGCGCTGACGAAGTACATCTCGCGGCCGTCCGGCGTGAACGTGGGTGAGGATTCATATCCGCTCGTGCTGATCGCCGGAGGCGTCCAGAGTTGCGACGGCTGTGCCGCCTCCGTCATGCGCCCCTCCACCGGTGCGCAGGCAGCGACCGCGGCCACCCCTGCCGAAAGCAGAAGGCGGATCACGTGCGCCAACCTGAGAACGCTGAGCCGAGACAGCGGACGATCTCGCCCGCGTGTCGTCCGGTGGGATCAAGATCCGGGTCGTAGATCGCGATGCCCAGACCGCGGATGCGGCCGGAGGCGAGGAAGAGCCGCATGAGTTCACTTAGCTCCTCGAAGGAAAGGCCGGGCGAGCCGGGTGAGTCCACGGCGGGCATCACCTCTCCGTCAAGCACGTCCAGGTCCACGTGTAGCCACAGCGGGAACTCCTCGCTCGCCGCGGAGGCCAGGGCCGCGCGCACCGTCTCTGCGACGCCGGAGGCCTTCACGCTTCGAACGGGGAAGCGCCGGATTTGGGTCGCTTCTATATCTCGATAGTCGTAGTCGGGGTCGAGCTCGTCCCGCTCCCCGATCTGGATGACGTGCCGGTCTTCGACGAGCGGGGCGCCATTCCAGACAGCGAGCAACGGCTCGCCTCTTCCAGTCGCCAGCGCGAGATCCATGCCTGCGGCAGAGCCGAGGCGGGCGTTGGTGTCGTAGTTGCCGGGATGGTAGAAGTCGCTGTGCCCGTCGACATGGACGAGCCCCAGGGCGCCCGCCGTCTTCGCTCCCGCCAGGCACCCAAGCAGGATGCTGCAATCTCCTCCGATCACGATCGGGAACGCCCCGCTCGCGACGACGGAGGCGACGGCGCGGGCCAGCCGCTCGTTGAAGCGGCGCAGTTCCGGTCCATTCCTGATCCGGGAGCGGTCTGGCGGCTCATTGGTGTACGGCGGCCGATCGAGACCGATCGTTCGATCCGCGCCGACCGCACTGATCAATCCAGCGGCTTCGAGCGCTTCGGGCGCCCGCCATGCGCCGGGGATGTGTCCGGGTCTCAGGGGCCGCAGGCCCAGGTTGCTTGGAGCCGCGATCGCGACCCGGGTGCGCGGACGCCCCTGCGCAGCCGCTGCCGGGAAGGCTGGCGCGGTCAGAATCGCGCCGCTCATCAGACGCCCGAACCCTCGTCGTGTGTGCATGCCCCGTGGCTAATCCGGATGCGGTGGGCGGCAAAACGATGATCCTTGCTCATGATGTGAAGCTCAGCTTCATGTAGCGGATGCTCCCTCCATCATTCCCGCTTCAGAGCCTGCGCGTTTTCGAAGCCAGCGCACGCCATGGCAGCTTCACACGGGCCGCGGCAGAGATGGCCGTGACCACCACAGCCGTTAGCCAGCGCGTGCGCGATCTCGAGCAACGGCTGGGCGTCAGCCTGTTCCGACGCCATGGACCGCGGCTCACCTTGACGGAGCCTGGCAGGCGTCTAAGCGAGGCCGTCCGACAGGCGCTCAATGAGCTGGGGGCGGCGGTGGCGGGGTGCGCCGCGATGCGACCGCGCCTCCGTGTGACTTGCGCGCCGACGCTTGCCAATCGATGGCTCGTTCCAAGGCTCCCCGACTACAATCAGCTGCCGGGCGCGATGCCCATCATGCTGGACATCTCCACCGAGACCCGCCGGGTCGAGGACTTTGATGTCGCGATCAGGAGCGGAACTGGACCCTGGCCGTCGCTCGAAGCGACGGCCTTGTTTCCGATCGAGGCGACGCCGATGGTTGCTCCGAAACTCGCGGTGGGGCTCACGAGAGGTCCCGCCTCACTGGCGTCGATCCCGCTAATCTTCGACGAGCGCTGGCCGGCGTGGTTCGAGCATGCGGGGGTCACCGGCGTCCAGCCGGGGCTCGGCGCGACGGCATACCCCACGCAGGACGCGAGCGCGATCGCCGCCATCAACGGCGCCGGGGCGGCTCTCCTGTCTCCAGCGTTGTTTGCTGACGAGCTTGCGCGCGGAACGCTGGTGGCTCCCTTCGACACGACGCTGCAGGGATCGGAGTGGTATTGGCTGCTCTGGCGCAAGGGTGGACCAGCGCCTCATTTCGTTGGGTGGGCCCAGGCGACAGCTCGGCGTCACGCCAGACGGTCCCCACGGCGCAGGAGCAGCGATCGGGCGAGAGCGCCGGAGCTGACAACCCGACCTCCGCAGTGCCGGGACGTTGAGAAAGTTCGAGGGGATTGATGGTGCGGGCGGTCGGGCTCGAACCGACACTCCTTGCGGAACCGGATTTTGAATCCGGCGCGTCTACCAATTTCACCACGCCCGCGGCGGCGACCTATCTACCGTTCAGAGGGTGCTTCGCCAAGCGGGAGCCTGGATGGCTTGCTCGCGACGCCGGAGGCGCCATGAGTGGCCAAGGGCCGCTTTGGGTCGAGGCCGTGTAAAAACTCGCTGCCGGTTCTGAGCATCTGCTCAGCCGCGGGCGCGAGACGCGCCGCTCCCTCAGGTCCGGATCGCCGCCATCAGCGGCCCCGTTCCGAGCATCTGCATCACCCGCTTCATGTTGTAGGCGAGGATGTGGAGACTGATCTCCGTCTTCACGTTCGGGAGCCGCTTCATCAGGAAGTGGGTGTGGCCCATCCAGGCTTTGATCGTCCCGAAGGGGTGTTCGACGATCCGCCGGCGGGCCCGCATGGCGTAGGGCGCGAGATCCATCCGCCGCTGCAGCGCCTCGATCGTGGCTTCGTGCTCCCAGCGGGTGATCCGACGCTCGACGCTGGGCGTGCACTGGGGCTTCAGCGCGCAGGCCTGGCAGCTCGCCCGATCCCAGTAGCGATGCAGGGTGAGCCCCTTCTCGACGGTCGTCATGTGCCGCCGGAGCAGGCTCCCGCCGGGACAGCGATAGGCGTCCTGCTCGGGCACGTAAGCAAAGTCCTGCTTGCCGAAGCGGCCGTCCGCCTTGGCCCCCGAGGTGAGCGGCTTGGGCACGTACGGCGTCACGCCGATCTGCTCGCAGGCCAGGATCTCCTCGCCGGAGAAGTAGCCTCGGTCGGCCAGCATCTCGAGGCGCTCCACGCCCATCGCGTCCTTGGCCTTGCCGCTCATCTCGGCGAGCTGCTGGCGATCGCTGCCGGTGGTGATCACATCATGAGCGACGATCAGGTGGTGCTCGGCGTCGACGACGCTTTGCACGTTGTAGCCGACGATGCCGCTGCCGCGGCCGCTCGTGGCCATGGATCGCGCATCCGGATCGGTCAGCGAGACCTGGCCGTCGGGCGAGGCTTCCACCTGCGCCTCCATCGCCTTCAGCGCCTGCATCTGCGCCCGCAGGGTGGCGATCTTGTCCTTGAGCTTCACAGCGCGGGCCTCGACCGCCTCGCCCTCCAGACGGTCGGCGGTGTCCAGCTCCTGGAGATAGCCGGCGATGTGCTCCGCGACCTGCTCGATCCGCTTCTTCAGCTTGGCGGGCGTGAAGTTCTTGTCGCGGGTGTTCACCGCCTTGAATTTGCTGCCGTCCACCGCAGCCACCGCCTGAGTGAACAGGCCGATCTGACGGCACAGCACAATGAAGTGGGCGCAGGCCGCCTGGATCGCTGCGCCGTTGTCCTTCCGGAAGTTGGCGATGGTCTTGTGGTCCGGCGCGAGCTTCCCCGTCAGCCACATCAGCTCGACGTTGCGCTGCGCTTCGCGCTCCAGCCGCCGGCTCGACTGCACCCGGTTGAGGTAGCCATAGATGTAGAGCTTCAGCAGCATCGCCGGGTGATACGCCGGCCGGCCCGTCGCAGCCGGGACGATCTCGAAACCCAGGCCGCCGAGATCCAGCTCATCGACGAAGACGTCGATCAGCCGAGCCGGGTTCTCGTCGCTGACGTAGTCGTCCAGGCAACTGGGAAGCAGCACCGGCTGACGGCGATCTTCACCCTCGACGAAGCGGCTCATCAGCGCCTCCCGACCCGTGTGTCAGGAGTCTGCCCTGCTTCGCGTTTTTACACAGCCTCGACTCATAGCTGCCATTGGAAGAGTCCGCTCGCCGATGGTGCCATCAGGTGGGAGTGGTGGCGTCGTAGCTGCTAGAGTGAGAGCGCGCCACGGGCTAGACACTGCGGGATCTATGAAAGCAACGACTGCGGGCGAACGGGCCTTTGTCGAAATCTGCACTGCACACGGCATCCCCTTCGAGCCCATTCAGACGGGCAGCGCCTCAACATCCGATTTTCGCGTCTGGCATTGCGGCGTCATCACCTATTTCGAGGTGAAGGACATCGAAGATGACATCGCCTTCGCACCCGAGTTTGCTCAGCGGACCATCGGGGAGCATCTCCGGAAAAAGATCAAGAAAGCGCGCGACCAAATGCAGGCGGCGGCCGACGCTGGGCACCGTTCTGTGCTCTTGGTTTTTAACGCGTTGGATCCACTCCAAATTTTCGGAACCGAGCCGACCGATTTCGCTGCAGCCATGAATGGCGAGTTTACGACGGAGGTATCTCTACGCGGAGCCGTATCCGAACCCTATCACGGGCGAAATGGAATGTTCCGGAAGGACTCGAAGACCGCCTTTAGTGGCATAGGACACATCTACCGAGGTCGGTCGGGATGCAGCGTGACAATCTATGCAAACCGCTATGCACGGCATCCGTTGGTGGAAGGGGGGCTTCCCGCGCCTTTCCGCGTCCACTTCCGCTCGCCGCTCGATGTACCGTGGGAGCTTGGGTAGCTGGTACGGTTCTTTTGGATGGTCGGCGCTGTGCCATGACGGTGAGAGCCTTCACCATATGAAGAATGACCGGTCTAGTGCGATGGCGTTTGGTCGAGCCGACGTGGATCGATCGGCAAAGGCCCTGCTCGATTTCCTAGAGCGCAACAGCCGCGAGGAGCTGTTTGCATTCCCGTTCAGCTACTCGTTTCCGAAAAATGCTTGCGAGAGCACTTCGCTGATCCTGACCTACTTGCTCGAGGAAAAGTACCAACTCGATGACGTCGCGATCATCAAGGGCTCTAAGGTCTCGGGGTATGACAACCATTTCTGGGTGGTGGCCGGCGGCCTGACCTATGATCTAACTGCGCATCAGTTTCCTGGTTTGAAGCCCGTCATCGGCTCACTCCCCGATCCGATGCACCACGCGTACGATGAATGGTCGGTCGAGCATCGGCGGGAGTTCGTCGACCGCGACGAGGTGGTGGAGCTCTACCGAGCCGGCGTGATCCCGTTCTAGCCTCGCGACGAGAGGCTAACGTCTGGTTCTAGGCCGTGCGCCAATGTCCGTACTTGGCGCTACTGAGAACATCGCTGGGCGAAGTCGAATTGCTTCGCGCTGCTGCTGCGCAAGCCAA
>JAEZKB010000203.1 GCA_023415605.1 Pseudomonadota bacterium | reverse complement strand
CGGCTGAGCGAACGGGCATAGCCACAGTTTTGATCGTTTTTGTAAGTAGTCCGCTCGGCCACAAGCGGCGCGTAACGTGATGGGGCTTTTCGTGAATACCAAAGCATCTGCGGGGAACATCGGCCGGCTCGCCCGGATCGCGGCGATCGGTCTGGTGGCCGTCACTCTCGCGGGCTGCGAGATGTTCGGGCCTCCCAAGGTCAAGGAAGAGACGATCATTCCGCCCGAGACGCTGTATGCGACGGCGATCAAGGACATGGACGGGCAGCGTTACGTCACGGCTGTCCAGAATCTCGAAAAGCTCGAACGGCAGCACCCGTACTCGGAGTATAACGAGCGCGCCAAGGTGATGCAGGTCTACGGCAACTACCGCATCGGCAAGTTCGAAGAAGCGATCCTCGCTGCCGACCGCTTCCTGGCCCTCTATCCGACCCACAAGGACGTGCCCTATGTCCTCTACCTCAAGGGCAACGCCTATTTCGGGCAGATCAAGGACATCACGCGCGATCAGCAGATCTCCAAGGATGCGATCGACACCTATTCGCTGCTGATCTCGAACTATCCCAAGAGCGAGTACGCCAAGGACGCGCAGGAAAAGATCCTCGTCGCCTATGACCAGATGGCCGGCAAGGAAATGTCGGTGGGCCGCTATTACCTCGGCAATGGCCAGTATGGTGCTGCCATCAATCGCTTCCAGACGGTCGCCGAGAAGTTCCAGACCTCGACTCACATCGAGGAAGCGCTCTACCGCCTCACCGAGGCCAATCTGGCGCTCGGCCTCCTTGGCGAAGCGCAGACGGCTGCCGCGGTGCTCGGCCACAACTATCCGTCCAGCCAGTGGTACAAGGATGCCGTGGGCCTGCTGCAGAAGCAGGGCCTCGCGCCGCAGCTCAACTCCGGCAGTTCGCTGGCCAAGCTCAAAAAGGCCTGACAAGCCCGTTGCTTGTTTGTTCCTCCTCGCGCTAGGTTCGCCCCGCGCGAGGGCGGTTCGCTGCCGGCGCAGGTTTGAGGGGTAGTTCCCGGAATGCTGAGCGCGCTTTCGGTCCGCAACATCGTTCTGATCGATCAGCTCGATCTGGGCCTCGATGCCGGCCTGACAGTGCTCACGGGCGAAACCGGCGCCGGTAAATCCATCCTGCTCGATGCCCTCACGCTGGCCCTTGGCGGCCGGGGCGACGCGTCGCTCGTACGGGCAGGGGCGGAAACAGGACAGGTGGTCGCCGTACTGGCATTGCCCCGCAGCCATCCGGCTCGTGAGGCGCTTCGCGACAACGAGATCGCCGACGACGAGGACGTGATCCTCCGTCGCGTGCAGTATGCGGACGGTCGTACCCGGGCGTTCATCAACGATCAGCCGGTATCCGCGGGCCTGTTGCAGACAGTCGGCCGCTTGGTGGTAGAAATCCATGGGCAGCATGACGATCGGGCATTGGTCGATGTTGCGACACACCGTGCATCTTTGGATGCTTTTGGCGGTTACGACGTCGGCACGACGCGCGCTGCGCATGCCGCTCTGGTTGAAGCCGAGGCGGCCGTCGCTGCCCAGCGCGCCATCATCGACGAAGCGTTGTCGCGCGAAGACTACGCCCGCCATGTCGTCGAAGAACTGAGCGCTTTAGCACTGGCCCCGGGCGAGGAGGACGAACTCGCCGAGCGGCGCCAGCGGCTGATGACGCTCGAAAAGGCAGCGGAGGAAGTGCGTGATGCCGACGATATCCTCAATGGCCCCGCGGCCCCCGGCCCGATCCTCGCTGGCCTCATGCGCCGGCTCCTGCGCAAGGCCGAAGGCGGCGCGGCAGTGTTCCAGCCGATCGTCGATGCCCTTGATAACGCTTTGGTTTCTCTCGATGTGACCTCAGAGGCGCTAGAGGCGTTAAAGCGCGAAATGGCCTTCGACCCAGCGGATCTGGAAAGGGTCGAAGAGCGCCTCTTCGCCATCCGCGCTGCCGGCCGCAAGCACCATGTCACCGGCGACGGGCTGATCGAGGTGCTGGCCAAATACCAGGCCGAACTCGAGACGCTGAAGAGCGGCGAAGATTCCCTCAAGGTGTTGGAAACGAAGGCCGCCGAGGCCCGCGAGGCTTACCTCAGGGCCGCCAAGAAGCTCAGCGATGAGCGTGAGAAAGCCGCCAAGGCCCTCACCAAGGCGGTGGAGGCTGAACTGCCCGACCTCAAACTTGGCGCGGCGAAGTTCATCGTCGACCGGCAAGTGGACGAGGGTAGGGTGACGGCTACCGGTTTCGATCAGATCGCCTTCCATGTACAGACCAATCCCGGCACATTGGCCGGGCCGCTGCTGAAGGTGGCGTCTGGCGGCGAATTGAGCCGTTTCCTTCTCGCCCTCAAGGTAGTGTTGGCCGATCGCGGTTCGGCGCCGGTGCTGATCTTCGATGAAATCGATACAGGTGTCGGTGGTGCGGTGGCCGACGCCATCGGTCGCCGACTGGCCCGCCTGGCGCAGAAAGTGCAGGTGATCTCGGTGACGCACGCGCCGCAGGTCGCCGCACGTGCGCAGACCCATCTCATGATCGAAAAACAGGCAATCGACGAAGGCGCCTTCATGCGCACGCATGTCAAACCGCTCGACGGCCCGGCGCGGCGCGAGGAAGTCGCCCGGATGCTGGCCGGCGCCAAGGTCACCGAGGAGGCCCGCGCGGCCGCGAGCAAGCTCATATCGGAGGTGAACTAGGTGGCGGTGGAAGAACGCGAGATCGAGAGCTATTCGGAGGCCGAGGCCAAGGCCGAACTGGATCGCCTGCATGCCCTCCTGGCGGCGGCAGACATCGCTTACCACCAGAAAGATGCTCCGGAGATCACCGACGCCGAATATGACGCGGCCAAGGTCCGTTACCAGACCATCGAGATGGCCTTCCCGGAGTTGCGCCGGCCCGACAGCCTCACCGGCAAAGTCGGCGCTCCGGCTGCCGAGGGCTTTGCCAAGGTGCGGCACGCCGTGCCGATGCTCAGTCTTGCCAAGGCCTATACCGACCAGGACGTGATCGACTTCATCGACCGCGGCCGCCGGTTCTTCGAGCGCGACAAGGACCTCGACCTGGCTTTCACCGCCGAGCCCAAGATCGATGGCCTTTCCGCCTCGCTGCGTTACGAGAACGGCGTCTTCGTGCAAGGCGCGACACGCGGTGACGGTACGGTGGGCGAAGACATCACCGCCAACTTGAAGACCATCTCGGATATCCCGCAGAAGCTCAAAGGCTCGGGGTGGCCGCAGACCATCGAAATCCGCGGCGAGGTCTACATGACCTACGCGGAGTTCCAGGCGCTCAAAGAGCGTTCGGCGGCTGCCGGCGGGCAGGATTACGTCAATCCGCGCAACACTGCGGCCGGTTCGCTACGCCAGAAAGACCCCTCGGTTACTGCCAGCCGCAATCTCAAATTCTTCGCCTACGCCTGGGGGTTCACCACCGAAGACCCCGCGCCAACGCAGTTCGATGCAGTGCAGAAGTTCGGCGAATGGGGCTTCAAGATCAGCCCGCTGATGGTTCGGGCAAAGACCTCCGACGAGCTGATCGCCCACTACAAGACCATCGAGGCGCAGCGTTCGTCGCTCGGCTACGACATCGATGGCGTCGTCTACAAGCTCGACAACCTCGACCTGCAGCGGCGCTGGGGTTTCGTCACCGGCGAACCGCGTTGGGCCATCGCCCACAAGTTCCCGGCCGAGCAGGCGACGACGGTCATTCGCGACATCGAAATCCAGGTTGGCCGCACCGGCACCCTCGCACCTGTCGCCCGGCTCGATCCGGTGAGCGTGGGCGGCGTTACCGTGGTCAACGTTACGCTGCATAATGAGGACTACATTGCCGGCCGCGACAGCACCGGCGCCCCGATCCGCGAGGGCAAGGACATCCGCATCGGCGACACCGTCAAAATCCAGCGGGCAGGGGACGTCATCCCACAGATCGTCGACGTCCTCCTCGAAAAGCGCCCGGCGAATGCTGATCCTTATCATATGCCGCACACCTGTCCGGTCTGCGGCTCGCCGGCAACGCGCGAGCTCAATGAGAAGACCGGCAAGGAAGACTCGCGCCGCCGCTGCACCGGCGAGCTGATCTGTCCGGCGCAGGCGGTGGAGCGGCTCCGGCATTTCGTTTCCCGCGGCGCCATGGATATCGAGGGGCTGGGAGCCGAGAATATCGAGCTGCTTTTCAACTCGGGTCTGGTCGAGACGGCGGCTGACATCTTCACCCTGCGCGACCGGCGCGCGGAGGTGCAGGCCGCGTTTGCCAAGCGGCGCGAGGAGCAGTCGCGCCTCCGGGATGAGGCTTCCGGCAAGGTGCGCAAAGCGTCACGCTCGGTGGAGGAACGCAGCTTCGAGGGGCTCGATAAGCTTTTCGCCGCCATCGATGCGCGACGGGAACCTGAGCTTGATCGATTCATCTTCGCGCTGGGCATCCGCCATATCGGCGAAACCACGGCGGCAGCGCTGGCCCGCACCTTTTCGACCGTCGAGGAGTTCGTGCGTATCGGCAAGGAAACGGCCACAGCCGAGGACCCGCACGCAGTCTTCCCCTCAATCGACGGCATCGGCGGCACGGTGATCGAGGCGCTGATCGGCTTTTTCGGGAATTCGCGCAACGATGACGTGCTCGATGCGCTGCTGGCGCAGGTCAAGCCCAAGCCTTATCTGCTGGAGATTTCCGAGGACAATCAGGTCGCTGGCAAGACGGTGGTCTTTACCGGCAGCCTAGAGAAGATGACACGCGGCGAGGCCAAGGCCATGGCTGAGCGGATGGGCGCCAAGGTGGCGGGCTCGGTGTCGGCGAAAACCGATATCGTCGTTGCCGGACCCGGAGCAGGGTCCAAGCTCAAGGACGCACAAAAATTCGGTGTCCTTGTTTTGGACGAAAATCAGTGGTTGGAGCTGGTCTCGAAGTAGCCGGGGGGCGCTTTGGAGGGTTTCCATGTTCAAGCGCCTTCTGGCTGTGGCGGCAATCGCCATGGCCGCGCCGCTCCCCGTCTTTGCCAGCGCCGCCGGTGATCTGCTCACCGCCGGGCTCTATGCTGGCCGCACTGCCGATACCATCGAGGCCCTGACGCCGCTCGCCGCGGGCGAAAACCAGGAAGCCAAGTTCGCCCTCGGCTTTGCACAGTTTGTTGCCGCCATCGAGGGTATGTCGCAGGCGCTCTACCGCCACGGCGCGACGGCGCCCGACGGTGGCCCGATGGCTGCTGGCATGCTTGGCGTCCCGATGCCGGCGGGCCCGGCCAATCCAGACCCGACGCCGCTCGACTACGCAATATTCCGCGCCGAGCTCGAAGCCTTCGTCACACGGCTCGACGATGCCGCCAAGTCGTTGCTAGCGGCGGGCGAGAGCGGGGACTATGTCGAGCCGGTCGACATCGTCAGAATCCGGATCGACGTCAAGGGCGACGGCGTAGCTGAGGAGCACGAGAGCGTTGGCACCGTCATTGCCGGCATCCTGGGCATCAGCCCGGCCGAGCTGACCGGCGCTGCGCCCGTGCCACCGCCGCCCGCCGACCGCAGCCAGTCGGGTGCGATGCATACGCCGCCGGCGGCCGAGGTAATGGCAACTGAAATCGGCTTCGACCGCGCCGATGCGATTTGGCTCGCGGGTTACTCGAATGTCATCGCCGCGCAGGCCGATTTCATCCTAGCGCATGATTTCTCCGAGCTGTTCAACGCCACCTTCCATCGCGTCTTCCCGCGCTCGGGCCTGCCGATGCAGGAATTTTCCCGCGGCGGCACGCTGGCGCTGGATCCGGAGACCGACAGCGCCATTGCCGATGCCATTGCGCTGATCCACACGCTCAACTGGCCGGTGGTCGATCGCGAGCGCCTGTTGCGCGTGCTCGAACGCGGCAAGACCGTCACCGCCCTCTCGCGCAAGAATTGGGACGCCATCCTCGCCGAGACCGACGACGATCGCGAACTGGTGCCCAACCCGAGGCAGACGCCGCTTGTGCCTGACGGCAAGATCACCGACGAGATGGTCGCCGCCTGGCGCTCGACCCTCGAGACGCTTGACCAGATTCTTGCCGGCGAGCTGCTGATCCCGCATTGGCGGTTCAAGCAAGGCTTTGACCTCAAGGCCTATTTCGAGAGAGCTGAGCGGACCGACTTCGTCATGATCCTCACCGGCTATGGTGCGCTACCCTTCCTCAAGGACGGGCCGGTGGCCGATGCAAACACTTTCGCCGAGGCAAACCGTATCTTCGGCGACAATCTCCTCGGTTATGCCTTCTGGTTCAATTGAGCTTTACTATGCGTCTTCTCATTGCCCTCCTGACCGCCTTCGCCTTCATCCTGCCGGTTACGGCCGCAGAGACGTTCGATGATCCGGTCAAGCTCGTCGAACATATCTATGCCCACTATTCGGATGGCACGATCGACCAACTGGACCAGAACGCCCATTGGTCGCCACGGCTCGCCGCGCTTGTCGCCACCGATGACGAACGCGGCGAGCTGGGCAGCTTGACCTTCGACCCCTTCATCAACTCGCAGGAAGGCTATCTGGCCGACCTGTCGATCGAGACCGTGGCGGTGAGCGACACCGGGGTCGTCGTGGCCGTCACTTTCGACAATGGTGGTGGCCCGCAAACATCGCATTTCTCGCTTGTGCCGGGGCCCGAGGGCTGGAAGATCGACGAGATCGAAGGCGTCACGCCCGGCCGCGAGTGGAAGCTCTCCGACGTTCTCGCCCAACCCCTCTGAGGTCCCATCCCATGCGTCTTCTCGCTGTTCTCGGTTTCCTGCTCGCCGCCGTCGCTCCTGCCGCCGCCTTCGACGACCCGAAGGAACTGGTCGAGGCGTTCTACGCCCCCTATTCGGAGCCAGATTTCGACAAGTTCATCGAGCTCAAGCAGAGCGAGGACACGTTCTTCTCAGAAGGGCTCAAGGCGCTTTACGCGCAGGATGCGGCCGACAGCGAGCGCCTGGGCGGCATCGCCCGGATCGACTTCGACCCCTGGATCAACGGGCAGGATTTTCAGATCACCGAGCTCTTCATCGGCGACGGCGAATTGACCGGCGACACAACAGCGACCGTCCCGGTCGACTACAAGAACTTCGACAAGACGAACAACACGTGGGTCTATGTCGTCAAAGAGGCCGACGGCTGGAAGATCGACGACATGGAGAACTTCGACCCGGAGTACCCCTATCATCTGCGCGCCATTCTCGAAGCGCCGCTCGAGGAATAGGCTCTCCATGATCCGTGTTCTGCTTGCCGCCGCACTCTGGTGCGGCGCACTGCCGGCGTTTGCCGGTTCCGTCTCGGGTATCGTCGTCGACGAGACCGGTGCCCCGCTGGCGGACGTCAACGTCGAGGTGGTCTACCAGACCTATCGCGCCGACCAGCTCAACTCTGCTGGCGAGAGCATCAAGCGGGGCGCCGTCACCGGCGCGGACGGCCGCTACACCATCTCCACAGACGGCATGCCGCTGGGCGAATATGCAGCCAATGCTTATGAGGAGGTCGTCAACGGCGGTCAGACCCTGGTGGTCGATCTCGCTGCCGACGACGCCACCACCTTTGCGCACAATGCCGACGTGGTCCGCAACTTCACCGGCGGCGTGATCGAGATGTCCGATGACATGCCCTACGGCAATGCCGGTGTCTTCGTGCTCAACAATGCCATCGGTGATTTCACCGACCTGTCTACTGCCGTGGTCACATTCACTCATGTCGAGACCGGGAAGGTGCTGGTGAAGACGCTGCGGCCGACAGGCGAGGGTCTCACGATTACCGGTATACCGTTCGGCACCTATACCGTGAGTGTTGCGCTCGACGGCCAGCCGCTGCAGGTGAAACTCTGGGCCCCCGACGCTCAGCCGGACTACGGCCCCTCCGTCACCCACGATTTCACCATGGGCTGGCTCGGCAACCAGATGCAGGTGGCGGCACAGCCTTAGCCGCTGGTGACTTCGCGTTGAGGCGCCGCTAAAACACGGCCAGCAGCAGGAGTTTCCGCCTTGAACACCACGGCCCCCGTCTTTCCCGCCGTCGCGCGGGAGGCCATTCGCGATCTTTCCGGTTCGTTGATCCGCGAGGTCGCCAATACGGGCATGGGGCGAAGCGACGTGCTGCCGTTCTGGTTCGGCGAGTCCGACCAGCCCACTCCGGCCTTCATCCGCGACGCGGCGGTACAGTCGCTGCAATCGGGCGAGACCTTCTACTCGCAGAACCTCGGCCGGCCGTATCTGCGCGAGGCGATCTCGGCCTATCTCGGCGATCTGCATGGGCGCGAGATCGGGGTCGAACGCATCGCCACGGTCGGGTCTGGCGTCTCCGGGCTGATGCTGGCCATGCAGACGGTGTTGGCGCCGGGCGACAAGGTCGTGGCGGTGACGCCGCTCTGGCCGAACATCGTCGAGATCCCGCGTATCCTCGGCGCCTCAGTGACCCGCGTGCCGCTCAGCATCGCCAACGGCCGCTGGAACCTCGATGTTGACCGGCTGATCGCTGCGCTCACACCCGATACCCGGCTCTGCATCATCAACTCGCCCAACAATCCCACCGGCTGGACCATCGAGCCGGAGGCATTGGATGCGGTGCTGGCGCATTGCCGCAGACATGGCATCTGGCTGCTCGGCGACGATGTCTATGAGCGGCTGGTGCATGATCCCTTGCTCAAATCCGCGCCGTCGCTGCTGGCCAGGGCCGAGCCCGGCGACCGCGTCATCTCGGTAAACAGCTTTTCGAAGTCGTGGTCCATGACCGGCTGGCGCATCGGTTGGATCGTGGCGCCTGAAGCGGTGGTGACCGATCTTACCAAGGTCATCGAATACAACACCTCCTGCATTCTCGAGCCGATTCAGCGCGCCGCCACCGTGGCGTTGCAGCAGGGCGAGGACGAGGTGGCACGGCTCCGCGCGCATCTGCGACGTACCCGCGAGGTGCTCGTAAATGGGCTGCGGGCGCTTCCCGGCACGGTCGTGCCGGAGGCTGGCGGGGCCATGTACGTGTTCTTCCGGATCGAAGAGCAGGGCGATACCATTGCCTTGGCCAAGCGATTGGTCGCCGAGGCCGGTCTCGGCTTGGCGCCGGGGGCGGCCTTCGGGCCCGAGGGCGCCGGCTGGCTGCGCTGGTGTCATGCGGTCGCGGAGCCGCGGTTGGTCGACGGCATCGAGCGTCTGGCCGAGTTCCTCGCACGGCTGTAGGCGCCACAATCTTGGCCGATTGACGCCGCCTTGACGTCCAAAGGCTGCGTTACCTCACCCCCGAAAATTACCGGGCCGGGGGGCCAGTGTGCGCTACTTTCTGATTCTGCTTTTCCTGCTCGTGCCTGCAGCAGCGCAGGCCTTCGACAATCCCAAGACGCTGCTCGAGGCGATTTACCAGCCCTACCAATCGGGTCAGAGGCACGAAAGCCTCGACCCGTTCTACTCGAACCGGCTCAAGGGCCTGTTCATCGATAATGCCAACCGCGCAACCGATGACGTAGTCGCGCTGGCCCCGGAGTCCGACGCCTCTCCCAACCGAACCTTCAATCCGTTCCTCGACAGCGACAACGCGCTGCTGCTCGATGTGAAGATCGGCGAACCAGTGGTGCTGGGCGACAATGCACTGGCCACGGTCAGCTTCCACAATTTCGACCATCCGAGCCTGCTCACGGTCGCCATGGTCAAGGAAGCCGACGGCTGGAAGGTCGACGACGTCACCTCGACCGGCGCGGGCGAAAACTGGATGCTGTCCTGGTTACTGATCTACGACCCGTGGGACGTCAAATAGGGCCGGCGCGCAGCGTAAAAGTCCTGCGCGAATAGTCTTTGACGGCTGGGCGATCCGTCGCCCGCCGGCTACCAACGACCCTTCGACTTCCGGAGGGAACATGCGCTTCGTCCTTACCGCAATTGCCGCCTTTGCAATCGTCCAGCCCGCCGCCGCTATCGACGATCCCTTTGCCGGCCAGCCGCGCGCACGCCTGCATATCCGCATCGAACTGGCCGGCGCCAACCGGGTGGACCTTCCCAACGGCGTCGAGTGGGCGAGGATCGAGGCGGTGCGGACGCTGGACGTAGATTTTGGCCTCGTCGACGTCGGCATCGACGCCTATGCCATCGTCTCGGCGGGCGGCAACAGTCAGCCCGGCACAACGCCGGCAGCCGAAGATTTGCAGGCTAGGATCGGGGCGTGCGGCGAGGACCAGAAGTGCCTGGCCGATGCGATGATGTCCTTCGCGCAAACCGTCGAGAGCAGCGCCGACGCCTTCGCGCAGATGACCGGCGCGCAGCCGGGGCGGTACCGGAATTTCGCTGCCGACCATCACGGCACCTGCGCCACGGGTACGCTGGTGGTAGAGGATGTGCTGAGCGGGGTGGTGATCCCGCCGCCCAATCCGGCAGTGGCATACCGGTTCACCCGTAACGGCAGCCTGACGCTTCCGGCCGCGAACGACACCCTTATGGATTATGCCTGCCGAATAGAGGTGACGCTCGACACTGCGACTGGCGCCATGAGCCTGCGGCTTCCGGCCGCCAAGCTCGAGGTGCCCGTTACGATGGGGCCGGCCGCCTTCACCCACGAACGCTCCACGCCGCTGCTCGAAGGGCCGCAGACGATCGAACTATTGGACCAGCCCACTGGTGGTACCTGGACGGGGATCGCCCAAGTCGAAATCGGCTCCGCCTCCCACAATTCCGGACAGGTCGCCGCCCCACTGAAGGGCCGCGTGACCTGGAGCTTCTCGGAAGGCTAGATCGCCCGGGTAGCGTCCTTGAGCCAAGCTTTCACCTCGCCTTTCACCTGCGGGCCGATCTCGCGGAAAACCCGTTTGTGGTACGCATTGAGCCAGTCGCGCTCGGCATCGGTCAGCAACTTCTCGTCCACCAGCCGCAGATCGATGGGCGTCAGGGTCAGCGTTTCGAATTCGAGGTAGCCGGGCAATTTCTCGCTCTCGACCACCAGCACCAGGTTCTCGATGCGGATGCCGTATGCGCCCTGCTTATAGTAGCCGGGTTCGTTCGAAATGATCATGCCCGGCTCGAGCGGCAGCGTGTAGCGGGGGGAAATGCCCGTCGGGCCCTCGTGCACCGAGAGGAAGTGGCCCACGCCGTGGCCGGTGCCGTGATTGTAGGTCAGCCCCGCCTGCCAGAGGAACTGCCGCGCCAGGACATCGATCTGCGCGCCTGAAGTGCCTTTGGGGAAGCGCGCCATCGAGATCGCCATCATTCCCTTGAGTACGCGGGTGAAGCGGTCCTTCTGCTCGGCCGTCACCTTGCCGGTGGCCATGGTGCGGGTGATATCAGTGGTGCCCATCAGGTACTGGCCGCCGGAATCGAGCAGCATCAGCTCGCCGGACTTCAGCTTCCGGTTGGTTTTGCTGTCGACGCGATAGTGAACAATAGCGCCGTTCGGCCCGGCGCCCGAGATGGTGTTGAAGCTGATGTCGGCAATTGCGTCGCTCTCGCGGCGGAAGGCCTCCAGCGCGGTGACGATGCTGATTTCGTCGAGCTCGCCCTTTGGCGCCTCCCGGTCGAACCAGCAGAGGAACTTGGCCATGGCGGCGCCGTCGATCTTCTGTGCCTCCTGCATGCCGCCGATCTCGACCTCGTTCTTCCGGGCCTTGGGCAGCAGCACTGGATCGCGCTTTTCAACGATCGTTGCGTCAGAGACGCCCTTGATAGCGTCGAATATGGCGATCGGGGCCGTCGCGGGGTCGAGCAATACCCGCTTGTCTGCGGCGCCGAGCCGGCGCAGGGCGCTCATCATTGAGCTCGCATCCGCCACCTTGGCGACGCCGTCGAGGCCCTTTCGCAGCTCGGGATTGATCTTGGCCTTGTCGACATAGAGCGTCGGCTGGCCTGTCTTCGGTACGATGGCAAAGCCCAGCACGAAGGGCGTGTTCGGCACATCGCGCCCGCGCATGTTGAAGAGCCAGCAAATCGACTCGGGCAGGGTGAGCACAGTGGCATCGACATTTTCGGCCGCGAGGGTCTTCTTGAGTTCGGCGATCTTCTCGCTCGCGGTCTTGCCAGCGCGGTTGTGGCCAAGAAACTCGACCATGGTCACCGGCGTCCCCGGGCGGTCCGGCCAAATGGTATCGACGAGGTTACGGGTCGGAACCAGCGTTGCCTTGCCGTCGAGCTTGGCCGTCAGATCCTTGATCTCGCCAGGCGTGTGCAGCCAGGGGTCATAGCCGATGCGTCCGCCCTTGGAAACAAGGTCGCCGATTGCGGCCGGCAGACCCGATTGCAGGTGCTCGATCACCTTGATCTGGCTGGTATTGGTCTCGGCCGGCGCCTGCAGGGTGTAGCGGCTGTCGACGAACAGAGCCGCCTTCTTAAGCCCAATCGCCGCGATTCCTGCCGAGCCGGTGAAGCTCGTCATGTATTCGAGCCGAGCATCGCCCGGCGGCACCTGCTCCCCGCGATGCGCATCCGAACGGGGCACAAGAAAGGCGTCGAGGCCCGCATCGGCAATCGCTGCGCGCAATGCCTTGAGCCGCGGCGCCACGGTCTTCTTGTCGGTCTTGATGTCGAAGCTTTGGTAGACGGTCGGGGCGAAGCTGTCGCTCATTGGATCGGTATGCCTTGGAATAATGCCGCTTTTGCATCTGAAGCGTAGCAGAGCCGCTCCGTGGGCCCAATATCGGCCGTTCAGATGCTGTTCATCCGTGGGGCGGCATAAGCGCCGCATCGCGTCGGCGAGGATTTACCACCCGTTAAGCCGGGTTGCAGGAATCGAATGGCTGATTTGACGAATGAGCCCTAACTCAATGTGACGGCTCACACTATTTGAAGCATGTGGCGCTGAAGGGCGCCGGACTGGGAAGTGACTAAGGAGACTGCGATGCCCGAGAGCAAGAACGATTTCCGTAAGGCCCTGGGTTCCGTGATCGAAGCGCGGAGCCGCGAGGCGACCCGCCAGGTGAACTATCGCTTCCAGCATCAGCTGATCGGCGCCATCACCAAGCGGCCGAACTGACCTTCGACGCGCTGCAAGGCGCGACCGTCCCATGCAAGGACTATAGATGAATCCCCGGTCGCCAACGCCCGGGGATTTTGTTTTGGCGGCGGGAGCCTGGTGTCTAGGTCCGCCCGGCTGGCAACACGGTCATCACCACTCGAACCACATCTTCAGCCGTAACGCCAATCTGTTTGCGCACTGCATCCTTCAGCGGCAGGTAATAGGTGTCGTTCTTCCTGAACATCGCTGTCGAGAAGGTCGCCCCGTTGATCGTTGCTTCAACCGGGATCATGCCCCAGCCATAGGTTACGAACTTCGCCATCTCGCGGACCCGTTCGGCTTCCGCGGGCGGTAGCGGGGCAAAGAAGAACGGCGCCGGCCCGCGCCAATGAATGATGGTGGTCTCGAACGCGAACTCGAGATCGGCGTCCATGCCTAAAGCTTCTCCAGCACCAGCGTCGCCCATTCCTTCTTCATGATCTTGAAGCGGACGACCATGCCCAGTCGGGCATAGGCGGCGACGACGCGGGGGGCCTGGCTGATCAGGATGCCGGAGAGAATGATCGACGTGCCCTTGGTCACCAGCCGGTTCATGTCCGGCGCCAGCGACACCAGCGGACCGGCAAGGATGTTGGCGACCACAAGATCGAAGGGTGCCTTGGCGATGATCTTGGAGTGGTCAAGCCCGGTGGCTTCGACCGCCTGGACGTACTTGCCGACGCCATTGTCGCGCGCATTATCCTCGGTGGTTGTGACGGCGATCGGATCGATGTCGCTGGCGATGACCGGGATGCGCAGCCGCTTGGCCAGCGCGATGGCGAGCACGCCGGTGCCGGTGCCAACATCGATCGGGTTCTTCGGCTTCTTGCGCTTGAGCACCCGGTCGATCGCTTCGAGGCAGCCAGTTGTCGTCTCGTGGTGGCCGGTGCCGAAGGCCTGGGCAGCATCGATCAGGATCGCCTGCATGCCAGCCGGCACTTTGTCGGCGTCGTGGCTCCCGTGGATGAAGAAGCCACCGGCGACCACCGGGGCCAAGCCTTCAAGCGACTTTGCCACCCAGTTGACCTCGGGATCGATCGGCTCGACTGAGAACTCGATAGTGCCCCCAAGAACCGTCCGTGCCAGTTCATTGAAGGCGTCCAGCGACGGTTCTTCGAGGCAGGTGGCTTCGAACACCCATTCGCCGGTTTCCTCGATCTCGTGCGCCGAGGCGGTGACGGCGAGGTCGTCGTGCTCGCTCACGGCATCGACCAGGGCATAGGCCTGGTCCTTGGTGAGCGGGACGGAGAGCTGCGAAAGGGTCATGGCGAGAGTTCCGGCGTTTGCCGTGTCATGGGCCGTCCGGGCGCCGGAAGTCAACGCCCGGCTGGCCTCACCGTTAAGGCAGCTTGAGCCGGGCCCAGACCGGCAGGTGGTCCGATCCCTTGCTGGCCAGCACCGATCGATGCACGCCCGTGTCAACCAGTTCGATATCCCGGCTGGTGATGATACGGTCGAGTCCGAGCATCGGCTGGCGGGAGTGGAAGCTCGGGCCGGGCGCCAGCACGTTGTGATGCACGGCGAACTGCGCAAGACAACCACCATCGGGCGCCCATTGGTTGAGATCGCCCATGATGATCGTCGGCGCCTTGCCCTCGACCTTTTCGAGATATTCGACGATCGCCTGTGCCTGCTTGAGGCGCGTGGTGCCAATCAGCCCCAGATGCATGCCGATGATACGCACCAGCCGGCCGTCGAATTTGACGTCGGCTAGTACCGCGCCGCGGGGCTCGAAACTCGGGATCTCGATGCGTCGCTGGTCGACGACCTCGATCGATTTGCGCACCAGGATGGCGTTGCCGTGCCAGCCGAGGCTCTGCTGCCGGATGCCGACCTGGACCGGCTTGTAGTCGGAGTGGTCGAGAATGGTCTCGGCCGGAATAGTGGAGACCCGGGCGCCGAGGCGGAGATCGACCTCCTGTAGGGCAACGATATCGGCATCGATCTCGGCAAGGATCTGCATGATCCGTCCGGGCTGGCGGCGGCGATCGGTGCCGAGGCTCTTGCGGATGTTGTAGGACGCGACTTTGAGCATGGTTGGTCAGAGAATTGGCGAAAGCAGTTTGGCTGCCTGGTTGATGAAGCGCTGAACCTGCGGCCGGGTTGCAACGTCATCGGGATCGACCTGACGGCAATTCTCGAAATCCGCCAGCAGCATGGCCTCAACCGCGCCAATCGTCTGCGGTTCGGTCATCCAGACGCTGATCTCGAAATTGATAGCGAAGGAGCGGTTGTCGAAGTTCACCGAGCCGACCGAGACGATGCGATCGTCCATCAGCAGCACCTTCTGGTGCAGGAAGCCGGCGGTGTAGCGATAGACGTGGATGCCATGCTTGACCATGGCATCGGCGTGGGCGTTGCTGGCGAGCCAGACCAGCAGATGGTCGGGCTTTTCGGGCAGCATGATGCGGACATCGACACCGCGCAGGGCCGCCGCGTAGAGCGCGGTGCGGATGTCGGTATCCGGCACGAAATAGGGGCTCACCACCCAGAGGCGCTCGCGTGCCTGGGAGATGACGTCGGAAAAGGCGATGGCGCAGCTTTCGATGCGGTCGGCCGGGCCCGTGGCCATGACCAGGGCAGGGGTGCCGCCGGGCTCCTCGATGGCTTCGAAGGGCGGCAGGATCAGCTCCTCGCCGGTCGCCCATTGCCAGTCTTCGCGGAAAATCAGGCCAAAGCTCAGCGCCGCGGGGCCCTCGAGCCGTAGGTGGGTGTCGCGCCAGCGCGGACCGTAGCGTTTGTCCTCGCCCAGATACTCGGTGCCGACATTGAGGCCGCCCGTCCAGGCCACCTTGCCATCGACGAGCACTACCTTCCGGTGGTTGCGGTAGTTGATCCGCATCGGCCCGGCAAAGCGCAGGAAGCGGTGGCGCTGGTTGAAACCGGCGACGGTGATGCCCTCGTCGCGCAGCCTTTTCTTATACGCGGGCGACATGCTGCCGCCGGAGCCGACATCGTCATAAAGCATCCACACCTGCACGCCCGCCCGTGCCCGCTCGATCAGGACTTCGGCGAGCTGTTGGCCGAGGCGGTCGTCGCGAATGATGTAGAACTGCACGAGGACGTAGTTTTCCGCCTTGGCAATGCCCTCGAATATCGAAGCGAACGTCGCTTCGCCATCGATCAGGAGTGTCGGCTTGTTGCCGGCGAGGAAGGGCGCCCCGGCTGAATGGAGGAGCACCGGCCAGTTCTTGCCGGTTTCGCGGTCGATGACCTGCAGTTCCTCGGCGCGGATCGGCCGGGTCAGGCGCAGCTCCAGCCGGGTCTTGGCGTAGTCGTCAAAATGCTTCCAGCCGAACACCAGATAGATGAACGCCGTGGGGAAGGGCAGGAACAGCAGCGAGGTCAGCCAGGCTATCGAGCCCTGCGAGGTGCGCGAGGCCATCACCTCGCGGATGGCGCAGGCGATGGCGAGCGCGTAGTTCACGGCAAGCCAGGCGGCGACGATGTGGAGATTGGCGAGGAAGGCCTGAAGCATGATGAACATAGAGCCCGCGGCGCTTGCCGGTGCAAGTGCCCAGAGAAGTTTGTCGCGGGAGCCATCTTCGCTTGCACCCGGACGGCGCAGGGGCGAAGGTGCGGTTTTACAGAATCCGCATCATTCCCGTGCCCACTTACACAAGTTTTCAGCCCGGCGGGCAGAGATCGCTGACCGGCATCACCTATAAGATTGCTTCGGTCTGTGTTTTCGTCGTCATGGCTTCGTTGCTCAAGGCCTCGCAGGGGGTGCCGGCCGGCCAGCTGGTGTTCTTCCGCTCGTTTTTCGCCATCCTGCCGGTGATCGTCTACCTGGTCTGGCGTGGGGAGCTGACTGAGGGGCTCAAGACCGAGCGGCCGATGAGCCATCTCTGGCGCGGCCTTGTCGGCACGGGCGGCATGGGATTCGGGTTCTTCGCGCTGACACAACTGCCGCTGCCGGAGGCCACCGCCATCCAATATGCGACGCCGCTGCTGATCGTGGTCTTTTCCGCTATCTTCATCGGCGAAACGGTGCGGTTCTACCGCTGGAGCGCGGTGCTGGTCGGGCTGATCGGCGTCATCATCATCGTCTGGCCGCGGCTTACGGTCTTTTCCGGCGGCGTAACGGATGCATCCGGGGCGACGCTGGGTGCCATCTCGGCGCTGATCTCCTGCGTATTCGCGGCCATGGCGATGATCCTGGTGCGCCGGCTGGTATTCACCGAGCGGTCGGCGACGATCGTTCTCTATTTCTCGGTGTCATCGAGCCTTATCGGCCTTCTCACGCTGCCGCTCGGCTGGGTGATGCCCACCGGCACGCAGTGGGTGTTTCTCATCGGTGCGGGGATAGCCGGCGGCATCGCGCAGATCCTGCTCACCGAGTCCTACCGCCACGCCGACATGTCGGTGGTGGCGCCGTTCGAATATACCTCCCTGCTGCTGACCTTTGCCGTGGGCTATTTCGTCTTCCAGGACGTGCCCACCCTCGAAATGCTGGTCGGCGGCATCATCGTGGTCGGCGCCGGCGTGTTCATCGTCTGGCGCGAACATCGCCTCGGTCTCGACCGGAAAAAGGCCAACGAGGTCTCGACGCCGCAGGGCTGAGGAGAATCGCATCGCGATTTGTCGAAATCGGCGCCGGTTGGGCGTCATCGTGGCATCATCACTCCCGGAGGGACATGCCATGCTTGCCATTTCCAGCTACTCGGCCGACTACGTCCAAACCTGCCACGCCGCCGTCGCGGCCCAGCTGGCTGCCTTCGCAGCGCTGCCGGCTGGAAAGGCGAAGGACGCATTTGCGCCCGGCTATTTCAACACCATGGTGCTGGCGCTCGACAGCTATTTTCTCCATCGCCAGCGCAGCAACGAGGGCAAGGACGGCGGCCCGCTCAACGAACTGCGCCTGCTCTGCGACGGCATCAAGGACAATGGCGGCGTGCTCGGCGCCAGCACCACCATCAAGTACAAGCCGGAGAAATCGGTGACAGGCCTCGCCGTGGGCGAGGCGATCGTGCTCGATACGGACAAGTTCGAGGCCCTGGCGGATGCCGTGTTCGCAGATGTGCTGAGCCGGTATCCGTAGGTCTCAGCCGGTCCTTAACCGGCTAAAACCGCACTGCCGTACCGGACACCGATACCATCAGCATGCTGCCGCCCTCGCCGACGACTTCGTAGTCGATGTCGACGCCGATGACGGCATCGGCGCCCATGCGCGCCGCTTCGGCTTCGAGTTCGGCAAAGGCTTCGCGGCGGGCATCGCGGAGGGTGGATTCGTAGGCGCCGGCGCGGCCGCCGACGATGTCGCGGATGCCGGCGAAGAGGTCCTTGAAGATATTGGCGCCGACGATCACCTCGCCGGTGACGATGCCGAGATAGTCGCGGACCTGGCGGCCTTCGATAGTGGGCGTGGTGGTGACGATCATCGGCTCATCCCTTGCTGACGAAACTATCCAGAACCTTCTTCTTGCCGGCCTTTTCGAACTCGATGGTGAGCTTGTTGCCCTCGATCTGCTCGATGGCACCGTAGCCGAACTTGAGGTGGAAGACGCGCTCGCCGACAGCATAGGCGGAACCGCGGCCATCGTCGGTGGAGCGAGCGACGAGTTCGCCCTCGATGGTCAGCGGGCCAGCGCCTTTGCGGCTGCCTGCGTTGGCCTGGGCACGTTTCCAACCAGGCGTTTCGTAGAGGCTGTCGAACGGGTCGGCCATGGAGAAGCGCGAGCCGGTGCGGCCGCCGTAGCCGTAGCCGCCGTAGGCCGAGCCGGTGTCCTTGACCTCGACCACTTCTGGCGGCAGCTCGTCGACAAAGCGCGACGGGATTGCGGATTGCCAGAGACCGTTGATGCGCCGGTTCTGCGCCAGGAAGAGTCGCAATCGTTTTCTGGCGCGGGTGAGGCCGACATAGGCGAGACGACGCTCTTCCTCGAGGCCGGCGCGGCCGCTTTCGTCGAGGGTCCGCTGGCTGGGGAACAAGCCTTCCTCCCAACCCGGCAGGAAGACGGTGTTGAATTCGAGGCCCTTGGCCGAGTGCAGCGTCATGATCGAGACGGCGTCATCGGACTCGCCGGTGTCCCGATCCATAACCAGAGCGATGTGTTCAAGGAAGCCGGAGAGGTTTTCGAATTCCTCCATCGAGCGCACCAGTTCCTTGAGGTTTTCGAGGCGGCCGGGGCTGTCGGGTGATTTGTCGTTCTGCCACATCTCGGTGTAGCCGGACTCGTCGAGGATTTGCTGGGCCAGCTCGGCCTGGTTCACCGTGCGGCTGAGTTCGCTCCAGAAGTCGAACTGGCCGACCAGCTCGCGCAGGGTGGTACGCTGCTTGGGTTTGAGTTCCTCGGTTTCGAGCAGCATGCGGATAGCGTTCATCAGGGTCGTGCCCTGCGAACGCGCAGTCTGGATGAGGAAGTTGACGGTGGAATCGCCCAGTCCCCGCTTTGGCGTGTTGATGATCCGCTCTAGCGCCAGGTCCTGCGCTGGGTTGGCGACAACGCGCAGATAGGCGATGGCGTCGCGGATTTCCTGCCGCTCATAAAAGCGCGGGCCGCCGATGACGCGATAGTTCAGCCCGAGAGTGATGAAGCGCTCTTCGAGCTCACGCATCTGGTGCGACGCACGCACGAGAATGGCCATATCGTTGAGGTGTTCGCCCTGGCGCTGGTACTGCTCGATCTCCTCGCCGATCTGCCGGGCTTCCTCTTCGGAATCCCAGACCGAGGTGACTCCCACTGGCTCGCCTTTTTCGCCGACATCGGTCTGCAGGGTCTTGCCGAGCCGGCCCTCATTGTGGGCGATGAGGTGGCTGGCGGCGGCGAGGATATTGGAAGTCGAGCGGTAGTTGCGCTCAAGCCGGATCACCTTGGCGCCCGGAAAGTCCTTCTCGAAGCGCAGGATGTTGTCGACCTCGGCGCCGCGCCAGCCATAGATGGACTGATCGTCGTCGCCGACGACGCAGACATTGGCCTCCGATGCCGGCTTGCCTTGGGCGAGCAGCCGCAACCAGAGATACTGGGCGACATTGGAGTCCTGGTATTCGTCGACAAGGATGTAGCGGAAGCGGCGGTGGTACTCCGCCAGAACGTCCGGATTTTCCTGGAAAAGGCGGATGTTCTCGAGCAGCAGGTCGCCGAAATCGACGGCGTTGAGGGCTTTGAGACGCGCCTGATAGTCCGTGTACAGCTGCTTGGCGCGGCCATTTGCGTAAATGCCGGCTTCGCCCGGCGTCACGTCCTTTGGCAGCATGCCGCGGTTTTTCCAATTGTCCATCATGCCGGCAAACTGCCGCGCCGGCCAGCGCTTCTCATCGATGTTCTCGGCTTCGAGCAGCTGCTTGATGAGGCGGATCTGGTCGTCCGTATCGAGGATGGTGAAGTCGGATTTGAGGCCCACCAACTCGGCGTGACGGCGCAGGACTTTTGCGCCGATGGAGTGGAAGGTGCCCAGCCATGGCATGCCCTCGGCCACTGAGCCGACGAGGTGGGCGATACGCTCCTTCATCTCGCGAGCGGCCTTGTTGGTAAAGGTCACCGAGAGGATTTCCGAGCCGTAAGCCTTGCGGGTGGCGATGATGTGGGCAATGCGCGTGGTCAGTACGCGGGTCTTGCCAGTGCCGGCGCCGGCCAGGACCAGCAGCGGGCCGTCGATGGTCAGCACGGCGTCGCGCTGCTCCTCGTTGAGCCCGCTGAGATAGGGCAGATCATTCCGGCCGAACTGGCTGGAGATCGGGCCCTTCGATGGGCGTTCGAGGCGGGTGGGTTCAGCGGGCATCGGGGAGTTGACGAATCTCTTTTTGTTCTCATTTGGCAATATAGGGAGCCAACCCGCCGATGTATATGCGCGGTGCAGGGCGCAAGCGTGGCAGGCTGGTAACGAGGTGAGGCCGTGCTTGTTGCGGCTTTGCCACAGAGTTGACCCAGTTCTAAGGCTTTGCAGCGTGACGAGCCTCCGCAAGCTCCGTACACTTGAAGCACTTACGGGAGATTCCTGAGCGTCGTGCTGAACCGGCTCTTCATTATCGTCGGGCTCATTGCCATTCTGGCGCTGGCGGCCGCCTTCGTGGTGCCGAACTTCATCCAATGGGGTGACTACCGCGATCGGCTGCAGGCCATGGCCAGCGAGACGCTCGGGGCGCCGGTCGAAATCACTGGGGACATCAAGTTCTCCTTGCTGCCCAACCCGAAGCTCAATTTCTCCACGGTGGTGGTGGGCACGGCGGACAAGCCGGTCATGACGGTTGAAGCGGTGCAGGCGGAATTCTCGCTGGTGGACTTCTTCCGCGACCGCTACGCGCTGACCCGGCTCGAACTGATCCAGCCTGCGATCGATCTTCGCGTCGCGGCCGATGGCAGCCTCGAATCCGGGGTGAACCTGGCAGAGCAGGTGACGGCCTCCAATGTGTCCGTTGCCAATGCGCAGATCGTCGATGGCACGGTGCGGCTGGCGGATGCGCGCTCGGGCGAGACGTTCGTGGCGGCCAATGTCGATGGCGAGTTGCGGCTTGAGGCGGTGCGCGGGCCGTTCGCCTTCCAGGGCACGGCAGAAGTCGGCGGCGCGCCCTATGGTGTGCGGTTCGCGACGTCGGCGCTGCGTGAAGACGAGACGACGCAGGTCACGGCTTTCGTCCGGCCGACCGACGAGCGCTTCACCCTCACCGCCGAGGGCGACCTGCAACTGGGTACAGCACCGGCCTTCGCCGGCAAGATGACCTACAGGCAGACGCCGCCGCGCGTCACGGCCGACCAGCCGATCGATGCCGGCAAGGGCGATCTGGTGGTCGAGAGCACGGTCGAAGCCAATGCCGAGCGCGTGCTGCTCTCCGACTATACGGTGACGCCTGACGAGAACCGAGCCGCCACACGCCTGCTCGGCGCTGCCGAGATCAAGCTGGGGCAGGGGCGGAGTTTCAATGCGGTGATTTCGGGCACCTCTTTGGCGCTGCCGCCGCGCGACGCCACGGTCGAGGGGCTGGTCACGCCATACGAACTGGTGCGGCTCCTGGCCGAATTGCCATTGCCGCCGCAACTCGACTTTCCAGGCATCGTCGGGGTCGATATCGCCGATCTCGACCTTCGCGCCGTGTCTTTGCGCAATGTGCGGCTCGATGCCGAGGCGCGGAATGGCGCCTGGTACGTCAGCCGGTTTTCGGGGCAACTGCCGGGCAATACGGCCCTTTACGTGGACGGTAAGCTGAGCGTCGTCGCCGGTCGACCGAATTTTTCGGGCACGGCCCGTCTATCAACCGAGCGGCTCGATGCGCTGGCAGCGCTGTGGCGCAAGCCGGTGGATGGCAATCCGCTACTCGGGCTGGCGGGTTCCCTGACTGCCAAGGTGGCGCTGGTGGGCGAGACGCTGTCGGTCGACGACGCCGTCTTTAGTCTGAACGGCACCGAGCATCGGGCGTCGGCGGAAATCGGTTTCGGCTCCACCAGCCGTCACCTCAATATCGAGGCGCGGCTGGCGGCACTGTCCGAGCGCGATAGCGCAGCTCTCGGCGCGCTGCTGCCCGAAATGAGCGACAGCGGTGCCTTCGCGCTGACCTTCCCTAAGGGAGCGTTCGACCTGACGCTGCCCAACGCCGTGATCTACGGCCTGCCAGGCACCAATCTGGTGGCGAAGGGTTCGTGGGAGGGTGGTGTGATCGTCGCCGAGCAGGTGGCCGCTGATGATCTGGGCGGCGCGAGCTTCGATGCTCGGCTTACCGCATTCGGCACCTTCGAGAAGCCTGAAGTGTCGGGCACCGCAAGCATCAGCATCCTCTCTCCCATCGCACCGGCACTCAGCCGCATCTATGATCTGGCTGGTGCGCCGCAAGGCGTGCGCGACCTCCTGGGACGTTCGGCGCCGGCCACTCTCAACCTGCGGCTCGATGCGCCGAGCGGCGAAGGCGGGCAGGAGCTTTCGGTCAGCGGCACCGCCGCCACAGCCAATGTGCGGTTCGACGCCAAGCTGGGCACCGGCTTCCTCCGCGCTCTTGCGGCACCGATGTCGTTCAATCTCGACCTGCGCTCCGATGACGCGGCGGCGATGACGGCGCAACTCGGCCTCGGCGAACTGAGCCTCACGCCAGCCGGCCAGCCGATGCATGCGGTGGCGATCGTCGATGGCGATCCTTCGAGCAGCCTCGAAGCGACGCTGCGGGTCGAAGGTGGAGCGGACTCGATCGGCTTTTCCGGGAACCTCGTGGTGTCCGACCCCGAGCGCCTCACCGGCAATGGCACGGTCAAGGTGGCGCTTTCCGATTTCGCGGCGCTGACCGACAGTCTCGGGGCCGGCGGCATCGATGTGCCGGCGATCGCTGGTAGCGCCCATGTCGAGTTCATTGGCGCGTCTAGCCTGCTCCTTAATGAGATCAGCGCCAGTTCAGGCGGGCAGCCCATCGGCGGCTCGCTGTCACTGAGCGAGGTCTCGGGACGCCGTACGGTCTCGGGGCAACTCAGCATCGGTTCGTTCGATCCCTCCGGCCTTATTGCGGTCCTGCTCGGGCGACAGGCGCTGATCCCGAGCGACGCCAGCACATGGCCCGATGGCCCCTTTGCTGCCGGCTACCAGCCGCGCACTACTACCGGCCGTGTCGCCATCACCGCGCCTTCAATCAATGTCGGCGACAGGGAAGTGGTCACCGATGCCAGGTTTGACCTCGACTGGGATGAGACCAATGCGCGTATCCGCCAGTTCGCCGGTACGATCGGCGGCGGGCAGATGACGCTCGATGCCGGCGTCTGCTGCGCCGGGCCACTGCCCGACAAGCAAGTCACCGGCCGCATGACGCTGACGGGCGTCGCCATCGACGCTATCGTGCCACCCAAGGTCGCCGATGCGCTCGGCGGTACCATCGACGCCGCAGCGCAGTTCGATGCCACGGGCGGCGACCTGCAGACTCTCCTGGGCGCGATGACAGGGCAGGGCAGCTACACGCTCAACGATTTCCGCATTGAGCGGCTGGACGGAAAAGCCTTTGCCGCGGCGGCAGCACTACAAAATGTGCTTGAAGGCGATGCCCTGGTGCTCACCGCCTCGCTGGTCGACAAGCTCGATGACGCGCCGTTCGTCGCCAAGCCGGTGAGCGGCAGTTTTACCATCGCGGGCGGCGTCATCCGCAGCCCCAACCTCGCCATTGAGGGCGAAGTGGCGCGGCTCTTCGGCAGCACGTCGGTTTCGCTCAAGGATCTGGCGCTTGACGGCGGCTTCGTGATGTCGCCGACCACGGCTTCGGCGCCCGAGAGCCTGATCAACGAGGCGACCGCGCAGATCGCCGCCAATCTCGGCGGCACGCTGCCCGAGCCGCAGCGGACGTTCGACGCCACGGGCATGATCGACGCCATGAAGGCGCGCGCCCTGGAACTAGAAGTGGCGCGGCTCGAAAAACTCCGCGCCGAAGACGAGGCGCGGCAGAAGGCTGCTGCCGAAGAGCGCGCCCGTGTCGCCGCCGAAGAGGCACGCAAGCGCGAAGCCGAAGAAGCTGCCCGCAAGGCGGCCGAGGACGCTGCCGCGCGTCAGCGCGCCGAAGAAGCCGCTGCCCGCCGCGCCGAAGAACAGCGCCAACAGGAACAGCAGCCCCCCGTGCTCGGGCCGATGGATCTGGGGCTCTAGCGGCGTCCGCTACGTGCCGTCGCGATAATAGCTCAGCACCGCAATACGGAGGCTCGAGCTGAGGTTGGGGCCGTCGCGTTGTTCGTCGATCTCACGGATCAGGACCGTCAGCGGCAGCCCGCGGGCGGTGGCGAGGGCCTCGAGGCCGGTCCAGAATTCTGGCTCCAAGGCGATGGAGGTGCGGTGGCCGGCAATGCTGAGCGAGCGCTTCTGCAATCCCTCAGGGCTTCTTGCGGAAGCTATCGAGGCTGACGACCTTTTCGCCCGGCTTGTCGTCCTGGGCCGGCGGCGCGGCAGCCGCGGGCGTCTCGGCGGCGGCGCCTGGCTCTTCGTTGACGTCGAAGCGCAGCGCGAACTGCACCGAGGGATCGAAGAAGCCCTTGAGCGCCGAGAAGGGAATCGCGAGGGTTTCGTGCTGGCCATCAAAGGAAAGACCGACTTCGAAGCCGGTCTCGTTGACCTTCAAATCCCAATACTGGTTCTGCAGCACGATGGTCATTTCCTTGTCGTACTGCTCGAGCAGGCGCTGGCTCATGCGGACGCCCGGAGCCCGGGTGACGAAGGAAATGAAGAAGTGGTGCTCGCCCGGCAGCCCGGTCTTGACCACTTCGGACAGGACCTTGCGGACGACGCCGCGAAGCGCCTCCTGGGCCAGAATGTCGTAGCGGATGAGATCTTCAGGCATAAGGGGGCGTGGTCCTCGAGGGCGGTAGAGAATCCTCTCGTGGGCATAAGAGCGCGAAGGCCGCTCCGGTTTCAAGGAGAAAGCGGCTTTTTTCGCGGGAGTCAGGCACGGCGCAGCGACCGCAACGCCACCAGCACGCCGGCGGCGATCACCACCAGCATGCCCACGATGGTCAGCCCATCGGGAACATGGCCGAAGACCAGCCAGCCAAGCATGGTTGCCCAGACCAGATGCACATAGCCGACCGGCGCGAGCAGCGACGCTTCGGCGTAGCGGAATGCGGCCGTGAAAAGGAAGTGACCGATGCCGGCGGTCACGCCGAGGCTGAGGAACATCATCACCTGCGGAGTGGTCGGTACGGTGCCGTTGAGGAAGAACGGGGCCGCGAGGCCGAAACAAACGGCGCCGAGTAGCGAGGAATAGAACAGCAGCGCCAGCGTGCGCTCGCTGTGCGCCAGCACCCGCGACAACATGTTGTAGGCGACCGTCGCAGCGATGCTGATGATGATGTAGGTGACGCCGAGCGGATCGAGTCCACCCCCTGGCCGCACGATCAGCAGCATGCCGCCAAAGCCGACAATGGCGGCGATCCAGCCGAAGACGCCGATGCGCTCGTTCAGGAGCGGCTTGGCCAGCAGCACCACGATCAGTGGCGCGATGTAGCCGATGGCGGTGGTCTCGGGCATCGGCATCAGCTGCAGGCCGAGGCCGAAGAACAGCGACGAGAGCACCAGGCCCATGCCACGCGCCATCACCATCCAGGTCCGCCGGGTGCGCACCAGTTCGGGGCCCCGCGTCGGGCCAAGTATCGCGAGCAGCAGCAGCGTCTGCATGCCGTAGCGCACAGCGGCGATCACCGGCACGTTGAATTCGTCGAGCAGCATCTTGTTGGTGGCGTCGTGCACTGAAAACAGGAACGTGCCGGCAGCCAGCAGCACAACGCCGAGCAGCGGCCGGTGCTGAGTCAAACTTGGTGGCGGCGGCGTGTCCTCATCGGGAACGACGGGCGGCGCTGCATCTGTGGGGGCGGTCATGGGGAACGGATCGGAGGGGCAGGACCAGCACCATACCAGTTGGCAAGCCGGCGGTAATCCGTCGAAAGGCGGGGAGGCGACGTTTCCATGACAATGCGTACGCAAGGTGCGGAGGAACCGGCGCACCAAACGCCAAAGCCAAGCCCATCGTCAGAAATGAAGATGCAGGCTTCTGTTGCCAGGTGCCTGCGGACCCCGCCTGTCACCCGGCTAGGGGTGGAGGACTTAAATTCCCAGTGCTAGCACCGCTTACGCGGCGAGAGCGACCGGAGCCTTATGGTTGTCATTGGCAACTATAAGTTTTAGCCCGATAACGGCGGTGCCATGCCGAGCGAAAACACACCCTTTACGCCCTTGTCGATCCTATTTCGCCCCCCGAGTCTCCCGCCACGACGGGAGAAATTTGGTGGAGGCGCCGGGTACTGCCCCCGGGTCCAATGGGTTTATTACGATGGCAATTTATCGCCATAGCCGTTGCCGGCACCCTCAATATAGGTAACCCCGAGCGCGGATGCAAATGGCGGGATCAGGTGCCGCTCATGATGTCCACCGGGCCCTGCTTTTTGAAGGTCGTGGGCCGCTGCTTTGGCGTAGGAGCGACGAGGCCGGGCTTGATCACGGCGCCTGGCGGCAGCTGCGATTCCGGCACGGCGGCGGAGGCCGTCTGGGTCACCGGCGTGTCGCTCATCGCCTTGTTGACGATGCCCTGCACGCAGGCGTCGAGCACCTTGCCCCGGGCCTCCATGTAGCCCGAGGGCGAGAACTGTGCAGGGACTTCGTCGTCATCGATGGCGGCGACGGTCATGCGGCGCTTCTTGTCCGGGTCGCGGCCGGCCCAGTCGAAGGCGAGCCGCAATGTATCGGCAAGCGCGCTGGCATCGGGTCCATTGACGATGTTGGTCTCGGCCGAAACGGTCCGGCTCAGCGCATCATCGGAGTAGACCACCCAACTAGGATAATCGGTTTTGGCAGCGAACTGGTAGTAGAGCATGCCGCTCTCGCCACAGGCGATGGTGACGCCGGCAATGCGGTCGGCGGTTCCCTCATTCATGTTGGGCGAGGAGGCAATGAAGAGGCCGGTGCCGTCGGCCTCGATGGTCCAGTCGCCGATCTTGCCCGAGCCGTCGGCGTTCATATCGGCGAGGGCGAGCGGACCGGTGGCGTCGAGCCGGGCGGGGCCGGTAGCGCCGCCGGTAACAGCGGGTAAAGGCGCGGCAGCCGGTTCTTCCTCCGGCTCGGGGGCCAGGTCGGCGTCGGCCACATCCACCGTGTCCGAAGGCCCGCGCGGTGTGCCGGACAGGGCAGGGACCGGCGTCGGCTTGGCCGGCTCCTCTTCTTCGGCGATCGGTGCCGGCGCGGCGGCGGCCGCCTGCGTATCGGGGTTCACCAGCGTCCAGGTCGCATCGCCGGCATCGAACGAGCCCGGGCGGATCATGCCGGCGATTTCGGCGGTGCGCACCACCTCGCCGTAGCGATCCCAGCCATTGCCCAAGGCGACGACCAGATCCTCGGTTTGCGCCTGCAGCACCGAATACTTCTCAAAGGCGGCGGCAAGGTCGGCATTGGAACGGGCGGCGCGGCGCGAGCGCTCGAACATGGCGATGTTGCTGCGCAGGAGACGCTGCAGCATCTGGCCGGCGGCAACGTTCTTTGTGCCCATCGGCACCAGCACGACGGAGGCGAGCGTGCGGGCATTGTCGACAAAGGTCTGGCCGAGCTTCTTGAGGCTCTCGTCGGTCACCGTCCCGTCGTCGAGCACCACCTGGATGGCGTCTGCGGCGCGCAGCTGGGTTTCGGCGATTTGGCGCGCGACGCCAAGGTTCGCCTCCTGCAGTTGCACCAGCTTACCGAACAGCTCTTCGACGCTGGCCGGCGCCGTCACCTCCTGGGCGAAGGACGGGGCGCTAAAGGCAAGGCCAAAAAAACCCGCCAGAACGGCAGAACGGAGGGTGGGGACGATGGGGTTCATACGCGCTACAACTGGCTCTTCAGTGGCACAAAGTCGCGCAGAACGGGAAATGCAGTCAATCGAACAATTATGGCAGTCTAGGCAACGGGGATAACTGCAGCGGTGCGGCATCTGGCGGCCGAATCGCCTAAGCTGGGAGCATGAGCACCGTGCTGAAATTTCCCGACCGCATCGACCCGCCGCATCCCGAGCAGCAGTATCTCGACCTTTTGCGCAAGGTCTGGAACGAGGGCGACGAACGCCGCGACCGCACCGGTGTCGGCACCCGCTCGATTGCGGGCGCCACGGTGCGCTATTCGCTGGCCAACGAGTCCGTGCCGCTGCTCACCACCAAGCGGGTGAGCTGGAAGACGGCGACGCGTGAAATGTTGTGGTTCCTGACCGGCGACAGCAACATTCAGCCGCTGGTGCGGCAGCGGGTGCACATCTGGACCGATTGGCCGCTGGACAAATACCGCAAGGCCACCGGCGAGGACATCTCGCGCGATGACTTCGAGGCGAGGATCGTCGCCGACGATGCGTTTGCGGCGCAGTGGGGCGATCTCGGCCCGGTCTACGGGGTGCAATGGACACGCTGGCCGAAATATGAGCCGGTGGGCGACGGGCTCTACCGCAAGGATCCCGAAGGCGTGAACCAGATTGCCAACCTGATCCACGGCCTCAAGACCAATCCGGCCTCGCGGCGGCATATCTTTACCGGCTGGAACGTGCCCGAACTCGACGACATGGCGCTGCCGCCGTGCCACATGACCTATCAGTTCCACGTCGCCGGCAACAAACTGTCCTGCATCCTCTATCAACGCAGCGCCGATCTCGGGCTGGGCTATCCGTTCAATGTCTTCGGGGCGGCTCTGCTGACGCGGATGATCGCGCAGCAGTGCGATCTCGAGGCGCATGAACTGATCTGGAACGGCGGCGACGTGCACATCTACCTCAACCATGAGCATCTGGTTGAAGAGCAGCTCAAGCGTACGCCGTCGGGCGATCCGAAGCTCAAGATCCTGCGCAAGCCGGAGTCGATCTTCGACTACCGTTTCGAGGACTTTGCGGTCGAAGGCTACCAGCCGCAGGGCACGATCTCGGCGCCCGTCGCCGTCTAGTGCGGAGTCGCCGTTTCAGGCCCTGAACGCGGCCTGAACGAATTCGCACAAAGCTGCAGCTGGCGCTGGATTTTCCGCTTGGGCAGGCGGTTGGCGGCGCTATAGTCCGCGCAAATCCATCAGCCTGAGCTTTCCATGCGCACGCTCTTTTCCCTGACGCTCCTCGCGTCCGCCACCCTCTGCGGCACCGCCTTCGCCAATGACACGATGTCGACGCTGGGCGCTGGCGGTCTCGTCTTCCTCACGACCGAGGACGTCAAGATGGCGTCCGAGGACCTCTATGTGTCTCCGGAGCAGGTGCGGGTGAAGTACGAGTTCACCAACATCTCGGACAAGGATGTCGAAGCGCTTGTCGCCTTCCCGCTGCCCGACATCACCGGCAGCGGCGACTTCATGGTCTCCATCCCCACCGAAGACACCGAAAACATCTTCGGCTTTGCGACACAGTTCGAAGGCAAGCCGGTGGATACGGAACTGCACCAGTACGCCTTTGCCACCAATCTCGATTACACAAAGTACCTCACCGATCTTGGCGTCCCGCTGACGCCGTTCGGCGAGGCCAGCCGCGAGGCGATCGCCAAGCTGAGCGACGCCCAGAAGATGGACATGTTCAAGCATGGCCTGGTGGTGCCGATGGTCTACTACGATCAGGCCGCGATCCGCGCCCTGGTGCCGGTTGGCAGCGAATTCGATGCCAATGCCAAGATCGTCGATGGCACCCGCCTTGCGGTCGTTGGCGGCAACATGGTCGAGGCCGAGACGACGGCCCGCTGGCCCGGCGCCGCGATCACCGTGATGGACTCGACCGACGCAGCGCTGGACGCGCTGCGCAACGGCGAAGCAGACCTCTACGTAGATGCGACCGAGACCATCAACGACCTCATCGACCCGCTCAAGGACGAGTTCCAACCGCTCTGGGACATCTATGACGAAAGGACCGACTACACGCCGGTCTGGACGCTGAAATCCACCTACACCTGGAACGCCGTGTTCCCGGCCAACGCGACGGTCGACGTCGAGCACAGCTACAAGCCGAGCGTCGGCGGCACCGTCGCCGTCACCTTCCTGTCGCCACCCTACGAGGACTACGACCCGGCCACCGAGTACAAGAAAAAGTACTGCACCGACGATAACTTCGTGAACACGGTCAAGAAGACGCTGCCGAACCCCGATGAACCCTACGGCGCGCCGTTCACCGAAAGCTGGCTTTCCTACGTCTGGTCGACCGGCGGCAACTGGCAGGGCTCGATCGGCAAGTTCAAGCTCACCATCGACAAGGGCCGGCCGGAAAACCTCGTCTCGTTCTGCTGGGACGGCGAAGTGACCAAGACCTCGCCGACGACCTTCGAAATGGAAGCCACCGACTGGTGGCCGCCATATGGCCGCGAGCTCGAGGTGCTCATCCTCAACCGCAACGACCCTGAAAACGGATGACGATCCGCATCCGCAGCGCGGTGCCCTCGGACGCCGCGCTCATCCTGCGCTTCATCGAGGCGCTGGCCGACTACGAGAAGCTGCGCCACGAAGCCGAGGCGACCGAAGCGGACCTCGTGCGCGACCTCTTCGGCCCGAACCCCAAGGTGTTTGCGGAGCTGGCCTTTTCCAGCGACCGGCCGGTAGGGTTTGCGCTCTGGTACTACACCTATTCCACCTTTCAAGGCCGCCACGGCATCTGGCTCGAAGACCTGTTCGTCGATCCGGACGCACGCGGGCAGGGCGCCGGCAAGGCACTGCTGGTCAATCTCGCCCAGCGCTGCATCCGCGAAAATCTCGGCCGCTTCGAATGGGCCGTCCTCGACTGGAACGCCCCCTCAATTGCCTTCTACAAGGCTCAAGGCGCGGTGATGATGGAAGAATGGGAGCGCTGCCGGGTGACGGGGGAGGCGCTGGTGAAGCTGGCCGGTGGGTGACATACCCGCAACCACCGGATGTCGTTCCGAGCGTGATCCGGTCCCCATCTGTCTTCCACTCTGACTGATGAGTTGGTCCCGGCTCCCGCGGGGATGACAACCGAGGGTGGGGCAGGCTAGGTGCTAGGTCCCTAGGCCGGAGTTCCCTATGCCCATCATCGCCATGATCGCCGGTGTCGCCCGCAACAATGTCATCGGGGCGGACGGCGGGATTCCGTGGAAGATTCCATCGGACATGGCGTTCTTCAAGCGCACCACCATGGGCAAGCCTATCGTGATGGGTCGCAAGCAGTATGAGACCGTCGGCAAGCCGCTGCCGGGGCGGACGAACATCGTCGTCACCCGCCGGCTGGACTACGCACCTCAAGGCATTATCGTGGTTAACAGCCTCGATGCCGCGCTTGAACAGGCCCGGGGGATCGCATCAACCGATGGGGTCGGCGAGGTGATGGTGATCGGCGGCGGCGACGTCTATACGCAGGCCATGTCCTTGGCTGGCCGTCTCTATATCAGCCACGTCGATTTGGAGCCGCAAGGCGACGTGCTCTTCCCGCCGATCGATCCGGCAGTCTGGCAGGTGGTCGAGGAGCCGGAAGTGCCGATCTCGGACAAGGACTCTGCGGCATTCCGCGTCAGGGTCTATGAGCGCCGATAGGCCCGTCTTCCGTTGATCCCCGGGTAACACGCCCCTATATAGGTCCCACATTCGTGACTTTGAAAGGTGGCAGATGCCTTGGGACAATAATACGGGGGGAGGCCGCGGCCCTGGTGGCGGCGGTCCTTGGGGGCAGGCGCCACAGGGCGGCGGTGGGGGTGGACCCCGTCGTGGCAACACGCCCAACCTCGAGGAAATTCTCTCGCGCGGCCGCAACAGCCTGCAGGGCGGGCTGCCCGGCGGGCGCTGGGCCATTGTCGGCGTCGTCCTCGCAGCCATCGTGTTCTGGGGCGTCAATGCGCTCTACACCATCGATCCGCAGGAAGTTGGCGTGAAGCTGCGCTTCGGTCAGCCGATGGAAACCACCGGCCCTGGCCTCCACTTCCTCTGGTGGCCGGTCGAAAGCGTCGAGCGCGTCACCGTCACCGAGAACCAGACCGAGATCGGCTCCGTTTCAGGCGGTCGTTCCGGCCAGACCGAAGGGCTGATGCTCTCGGGCGACCAGAACATCGTCGATGTGAAGTTCTCGGTGCTGTGGTCGGTGTCCGATCCCAAGCAGTATCTCTTCAATGTCCGCGATCCCGAGGACATGGTGCGTAGCGTGGGCGAAAGCGCCATGCGCGAAGTGGTCGGCCGCCGCCCGGCACAGGACATCTTCCGTGACGACCGCGCCGGTATTCAGCTCGAAGTCCGCGATATCGCGCAGCGCATCCTCGACAGCTACTCGCTTGGCGTGACCGTCTCCCAGATCGCCATCGAGAACGTGGCGCCGCCGACCGAAGTGGCCGATGCCTTCGACGAAGTGCAGCGCGCCCAGCAGGACGAGAACCGGTTCCAGGAAGAAGCCCGGCAGTATTCCAACACGCTGCTCGGCGACGCCCGCGGCCAGGCTGCGCAGATGCGTGAAGACGCAGCGGCGTACAAGACCCGCGTGGTGCAGGAAGCACAGGGTGAAGCGGCGCGCTTCACCTCGATTTACGACGAGTACGTCAAGGCGCCGGAAGTCACGCGCAAGCGTCTCTTCCTCGAAACCATGGAGCAGGTGCTCGGCGGGTCCGACAAGGTCATCGTCGAAAACGGCGCCGGCGGTTCGGGTGTGATCCCGTACCTGCCGCTGCCGGAACTGCGCAACAATGCCGCGGCCAATGCCGCCGCAGCCACGACGCCGAGGTAAGCCAATGAACCGTCTCGTCATTATCGGCATTGCCGTCGTCGTCGCACTCTACGTGCTGTTCTCGTCGATCTACGTGGTCAACGAGCGCGAGCAGGCCATTGTCACCCGCTTCGGCGCCATCAGCGACGTCAAGACCGAGCCCGGGCTCTACTTCAAGATCCCAACCAACTTCGTGGACAACGTTCAGATCATCGAAGACCGGCTGCTGCGCTACGACCTCGCCAACATGACGGTGCAGGTTTCGGGCGGCCAGTTCTACGTGGTCGACGCGTTCGTGACCTATCGCATCGCCAACCCGCGCCTCTTCCGCGAACGCGCGCAGGGTGACCTGCGCACGGCGGAGAGCCGTATCGCCACCCGCTTCGACGCCGCTCTGCGTCAGGTCTATGGTCTGCGCGAGTTCAACGCCGCGCTCTCCGAAGAGCGTCCGGAGATGATGCAGCAGGCGCGTGATCTCATCCGTGCCGATATCGACGATATCGGTATCGAGATCGTCGACGTCCGCGTGCTCCGTACCGACCTCACCCAGCAGGTTTCGGCGCAGACCTACGACCGCATGAAGGCCGAACGTCTGGCCGAAGCGGCACTGCTCCGCGCCCGCGGTAAGGAAGCGGCGCAGTCGCTCCGCGCCGTGGCCGATCGCCAGGCCGTGGAAATCATCGCCGCGGCCCGCCGTGACTCGGAAATCCTCCGAGGCGAGGGCGAAGCCGAACGCTCCACCGTGTTCGCTGATGCCTACCAGCAGGATCCCGAGTTCTTCGAGTTCTACCGCTCGATGCAGTCCTATCGCACGGCGTTGGGCGCCACCGGCACCACCATGGTGCTGTCGCCGGATTCGGAGTTCTTCAGCTACTTCCGCGGTGCCGGCGAAGGTCAGCCGGCCGCCCCGGCCGCTGCGGCGACCCCGGGTACCGATGCTGCTCCAGCTGGCGAGATGGCTCCGTTGCCGTCAACTGACGCCGCACCAGCGGCTGAAGCTCCGGCGACCGAAGCTCCGGCAGCGGAAGCTCCGGCCGCTGCCAACGACAATGCGGCGGCTCCGGCCGCCGCGGCGGGCCAGTGATCGAGCTATTCTCGGCGCTGGCTCTCGCCATCGTCATAGAAGGGCTGATCTATGCGGCCTTTCCTGAGCAAATGAAGAAGATGCTGGCGCAGCTGATGGCTATGCCGGCATCAACCATTCGTGCGGTAGCCCTGGCTTGCGCCGGTGCTGGACTTGTTCTTCTGTGGTTCCTTCGCGGCTAGCCGCGTGCCAGAGTCGGCCGGTTCGGCGTTCGGAGGGTTTTCGTATGGGTGGGCGCAAGTCTTTGCTGCGCGGTACTTTTCTGGCCGTGGGGATGGCGCTTGCGCCTCTGGTCCCCTCGGTTGCGCTGGGCGCCGGTCCCGAATCGGTCTCCGTCCTCGCCGCCAAGCTCTCTCCCGCCGTCGTGAATATCGGTACTTCTCGCCATGTGGGCGGCGGCATGCCGTTTCCGGAGGTGCCGGAGGGTTCACCGCTCGAGGACCTGTTCGACGATCTCAATCCCAACCAGGGGCAGGGCGAAGGCCCCATGCAGGAAGCACGCAGCCTCGGGTCAGGCTTCATTATTTCGGCCGACGGCCGCATCGTCACCAACAACCACGTCATCGAAGGGGCCGAGGAGATCACGGTCTTTCTCACCGATGGCCGCCGGCTGCCCGCCAAGCTCGTCGGCGCTGATGAAAAGACCGACCTTGCGGTGCTCAAGGTCGAGGTCGAGGGCGATCTGCCCTTCGTCGAATTCGGCGACAGCGACACGGCTGACGTCGGCGACTGGGTGATGGCCATCGGCAATCCGTTCGGCCTTGGTGGTTCGGTAACCATCGGCATCGTGTCGGCGCGCAACCGCGACATCCAATCGGGCCCCTACGACCAGTTCATCCAGACCGACGCCGCCATCAACCAGGGCAATTCGGGCGGTCCGCTGTTCGACATGGATGGCGATGTGATCGGCATCAATACGGCCATCATCGCCCGTGGCGGCTCGTCGCTCGGCATCGGCTTTGCAGTGCCGGGGAACCTTGCAAAGCCCGTGATCGACCAACTGGCCGAATTCGGCGAAACGCGTCGCGGCTGGCTCGGTGTCGGCATCCAGGACGTCACCGACGACATGGCCTCGGCGCTCGGCCGGCCGAACACCTTCGGCGCTAAGGTGATCGACGTCACCAAGACTGGCCCGGCTGACGGCCTCATCCTCGAAGGCGACATCATCCTCAAGTTCAATGGCCAGACCATCGAGCGCATGCGCGATCTGCCGCGCGTGGTGGCCGAGACGCCGGTGGGCACCAAGGTGCCGGTCACCGTGCTGCGCAACGGCGAGGAGCAGGTGTTCGACATTACGCTCGGCCGGCTCGAAGTGGGCGAGCAGATGATCGCGGACGCCCAGAGGCAGATCGAGGAGCCCCCGCAGGAAGTACCCGCCGCCCCCGAGGGCACCGACGAGGAGCCGATCGGGCCGCCACCTGGCCTGCCGGAACTGGTGGGCTTCGAGCTCTCTGCCATCGATGACGCGCGCCGCACCGAATTCGGCATCGACGCCGACCTTGCCGGTGTGGTGGTGACTTCGGTCACGCCCGGCTCGGACGCCGCCGAGAAGGGGTTCACCCCCGGCCAGGTGATCGTCGAAGTCAATCAGAAGCCGGTCACCTCAGTTGACGACGTGACCACCGCCGTCAACACCGCCAAGGACGAAGGCCGCCCGGCCGTGCTGTTCAAGGTGGCGGACACGACGGGGCAGGAGCGGTTCGTGGCCGTGCGTTTGAACTAACGCAAGGGATTCCGCGCCCGGTACAGCACGTGCAACCGCAGCTTGTGCCCTTCGGGTATATTGGGGTGGTCAAAGTCGCCGAGCGGGTCGCGGGTCATCCCGATCTTTTCCATCACTCGGCGGCTCGGCGTGTTGTGCCACGATGTGATGGCGACGACCTCGTCGAGCTTCGCCTCTTTCCAGGCGAAGTCGAGCATGGCGCGCGCCCCTTCGGGGGCGTAACCCTGGCCCCAGAATTCCTGCGCCAGCTGCCAGCCGATCTCGACCCGGGGCGCGCCGGGGATAGCGTTGCGCATGACCTCGTCGAAGGTCACCATGCCGAGCATACCGATGAAGGCGCCGTCAGCCTTGCGCTCTACCGCCAGCAAGCTGAAGCCGTCGTCGCGGAGGCGCTGCCGGGCCCTTTCGATGCCGGCCTCGGCGTCGGCATAGCTGCCTGTGGCCGGGTAGAAGCGCCGGACATGCGGGTCGCCGATGATGTCGGCCCAGAGACGTTTGTCGGCCTCGCGCCACTCGCGCAGCACCAGCCGGTCCGTCTCCAGCCTCATCTGACGAAGTCTTCGTCGGTGTAGCCCTGGAGGTAGAGCAGGGCAGTGAGGTCGCCGTGGTCGATCTGCACGGTCGCCTGCGCCGCAACGAATGGCTTGGCGTGCAGCGCGACGCCAAGCCCGGCGGCCTGGATCATGTCGAGATCGTTGGCGCCGTCGCCCACCGCCATGGTGTCGCTCATGTCGAAGGCGTGTTCCTTTGCCAGCGTCTGCAGGCGGGTGAGCTTGGTGGTCTTGTCGACGATCGGACCCGGGACATTGCCGCTCAGCACGTCGCCATCGAATTCCAGCACATTGGCAATAGTCTCGTCGAAGCCGATGCGCTTGCCGTAGTAGTCGGCAAAGAAGGTGAAGCCGCCCGAGACCATCGAGCAGTAGGCGCCGTGGGTCTTCATGGTCTGGATCAGCGCCCGGCCGCCGGCGGCGAGCGTGATGCGCTCGCGGCGGATCTCCTCGATGACCTTGCGGTTGAGGCCCTTGATCAGCGCCACGCGCTCGCGCAGAGCCGCTGCGAAATCGAGCTCGCCATTCATCGCCCGCTGGGTGATCGCCGCCACCTGCGGCTTGATACCCACGGCGTCGGCCAGTTCGTCGATGCATTCCTGGTCGATCATGGTGGAATCCATGTCGGCCACCAGCACCTTCTTGCGCCGGTTGCTGGCCGGGACAAGCGCTACGTCGATCGGCTTGCCGGCGACGAGATTGCGCGTCATCGGCACCGGATCGGCGGCCTTGGGGGCGATGATTTCGCAGGCAATGCGCTGGTGCAGCCAGTTGATCTCGCCACCCGTCTCGTGCTGGATCGCCGCCACGATCTTGGCGTCGAGCGCCGGCTCGGCTGGGTTGGCGATGAGGCAAAGCACCGACATGAACGAGTCTCGCAGAGGGCGGGGAAGCGCGGTGTTGATAGCGGGTCCCACCGCCAGCGGCAAGTCGGCGCTGGCGCTTCGCCGTGCGGCCGAAAGCGGCGGGGTGATTGTCAACACCGACGCGATGCAGGTCTACGATGTGCTCCGCGTCGTCACCGCCCGGCCGTCGGAGGCGGAGATGGCCGGCATCGCGCATCTGCTCTACGGCACCGTGGCGCCCTCTGTGCGGTTTTCGACCGGGGACTGGCTGCGGGCGGTGCAGGCGATCGTCACCGAGTCCGGGGGGCGGGAGCTTATTTTCGTCGGCGGCACAGGGCTTTACTTCGAAGCCCTCACAAACGGATTCGCGGAAGTGCCGCAGGTGCCTGCCGAGGCCATGGCGGCGGCAGAAGCCGAAATCGCAGGACTCGACCGCGAGGCGCGGGGCAGGCTCATCGCGGCCCGCGATCCGGTCATCGCCGCTCGCCTCAAGGCGCCGGACCCGCAGCGGGTCGCCCGGGCGCTGGCTGTGCTCGGTGCCACCGGGCGCTCGCTGGCCTCTTTCCAGGATGACATGCAGCAGGGCCTGCTCGACGATTTCGACGTTGAGCGCATCGTCCTCAACCCACCTGTGGAACTCCTTCGCCAGCGCATCGCCCGCCGCTTCTCGACCATGATGGACGAGGGGGCGGTGGAGGAGGTGCGAGCGATCCGTGCCCTCGACCTCGATCCGGCGCTCCCGGCCATGAAAGCCATCGGGGTGCCGGAGATTTCCGCCTGGCTCGATGGCACGCTGAGCCGCCAAGAGGCTGTCGAGCGCGCTACGATCGCGACGCGCCAATATGCCAAGCGGCAGCGCACCTGGTTCCGGAACCGCATGGCAGAGTGGAGCTGGGTCGATCCGACCACTTGACCGGCACCGGCCGGCTGCGGACTATCGCACCATGCGCTTTATTCTTTTCCTCGCCCTCATCCTGCTGCCGATTGCCGTTCAGGCGCAGGAGCAAAAGCCTTTCACCGAGCTCTTCGCCGAGCGGAACGGCCGCACGCTCAAAGTGCTCGAAGCCGAATTCCCGCAGGATCATCGCATGCTGATGGTCCGGCTCGGCGCCATCGAGCGCAGCGACCAGAGCGAGATGCTCAAGCTCAATGCCGCCTTCGCCTTGCTCAACGACCTGCGGAAGCACTATGCGCCGCGCCTGCGCTTCGCCCCGCCGGCGGCGCTGGAGCGGCTGCTGCGCGCCACCGCCGCCTTCCACGAGCGCGTGCTCGAAGTCGATGGCGACGCCACCTGCGGGGCCTTCGCCCAGAACGGCACCGGCGTGCTCTACCAGCTGGGCACATCGGAGAAATATGCCGTCGAGATCGACCGGCAGTCGGCCGAATACTTCGAAGCCGTCGCCGATGCGATCGAGCGGCCGGAGTCTTACGGCGAATTGCAGAAGGACGACCTGGCGCTGGTGTTCCGCGGCATGCTGGCCGCCGGTTCATCGCAGGAGCAGGTGGCGCTGATCCTTACCGGGCCGCCGAATGCCGAGGGCTACTGCGCAGCCATTGCCGCGATGTTTCGCATCGCCGCGGTCCTGGACCAGCCCGCCGGCCTTCGCAGCCGCGCCGATCTCGCGGTGAACCTCTCGGGATACTAGGTCACGTCGATCCGCGTGGCACCGGTGGTCCGCTCGAGATCGGCGGCGGTGATCTCGAACACCGAGCGCGGATTGCCCGCCGCAGCCCAGACCGTCGGAAAATCGAACAGATGCTGGTCGACAAAGGTCCTGAGCGGGGCAGGGTGGCCGTAGGGCGACACGCCCCCGATCGAGAATCCCGTGTGCTGTTTGACGAAGTCGGCGTCGGATCGCTCCAGCTTTTCGCCGATAATCCGCCCAACGCGCTTTTCGTGCACGCGATTGTCGCCCGACACCAGGATCAGGTAGGGCGTGCCGGTCTCGGCGCCGATAAAGAGCAGCGACTTGACGATGCGGCCGACCTCGATGCCCAGCGCCTCGGCGGCCATCTGGGCCGTAGTCGCAAGCGTCTCCAGCACGATCACCTGTCCCGGCAGACCGTGTCTGGCTAGCGCATCGGCAACGCGCTGTTCGGCGGCGGTGAGTTCGGTCATGGCGTAGCCTCCGCCGGCGGCACCAGCTTGAACCGCTCCCGGAGGGCGAAGCGGATGTTGAGCGCCACCGCCGCGAAGGCGAGGCCGGCAGCGAGGCCGAACCAGATGCCGACGCCCTTCAATCCCACCACGAAGGCGAAGACATAGGCGATCGGGAAGCCGACGCCCCAGTAGCCGATCAGCGCCAGGATCAGCGGGATGGTGGTGTCCGAAAGGCCGCGCAAGGCCGAGCCGGCGCTCACCTGCGCCCCATCGGCCAACTGGAACACCCCCGCAACCATCAGGAAGCTCGCGCCCAGCGCCAGCGCCTCGGCGTTCTCCGGTTTGGTCGGATCGAGGAACAGGCCGACGAGGTCGCGCGAGAACAGCAGGAACACGACGCAGGTGCAGGCCATGAACACCAGCGTCACGCCCAGCGACACCCAACCGGCCAGCGTCACGCCACGCGCCGAGCGTTCGCCATAGGCGAGACCGACGCGCACCGTGGTCGCCTGGCTCAAGCCCAGCGGCACCATGAAGGCGAGCGAGCCCCATTGCACCGCCACGGCATGGGCGGCGACGGAGTCGGCGCCGATCCAACCCTGCATCAGGGCGGCAGAGGTAAAGAGCGCCACTTCGGCCACCAGCATCAGCCCGATCGGTGTACCGATGCGGAAGATGTCGCGGAAGTGCTGCCAGTCCGGTTCGAAGAACTTGTGCAGAATGTGGTAGCGCCGGAAGTTCCGGTGCAGCCGCACATAGGCCAGCATCATGCCGAACATGACGACATTGACTGTCGAGGTGGCGACGCCGGCGCCGGCGAGGCCCATTTTGGGGAAACCGAAATGGCCGAACATCAGGGTGTAGGCGACGAGCCCGTTGACGAACACGCCGGCCACCGAAATCAGCAGCACGGCGCGGGTCGCCCCATGCGCCGAGAGGAACGAGCGCAACACGACGATGCCGAACGCCGGCGCCAGCAGCCACACCACGGTGTGGGCATAGGGTTCCGCCCGTGCTGCGAGGGCCGGATCCTGGCCGAGGAAAATCAGCAGCGGCTTGATGTTCCAAACGATGGGCGTGATGACGGCGGCGAGGAGGATCGCCACCCACAGACCCTGGCGCACGATGCGGCGCACATTGCGGCGCTCGCGTGCGCCCAGCGCCTGCGCCACCATCGGCGCGACGGCGCCGACCAGCCCGACTCCCAGCAGCTGCAGGCAAATGATCACCGAGCTCGCCACAGCGCCGGCCGCCAGGTCGGCAGGGCCCAGCCAGCCCATCAGGATCACGTCGGTGGTGTGGAGCGCATTTTGCGCCAGCTGCGAAACGATCAGCGGCCAGCCCAGTGCCAGGAGAGCCTTGAGTTCTCCGGTCCAGGTCCGGGGTGCCGCGGGGGCAATGGGTTCGCGGGCGCCGGCAACCGGCGCGTCCAACATCTCGGCCATAATCTGATCCACTTCGCGGCCGAGGGTCTAGCTCATCGGGCCGATGGAAGCCAGTCGGGAACCGTTCCCCCGCTCACGCATTGTTGAGCCAAGTTCTATTCAAGCCTTGGAGTACCCCAATGAAGAAGCTTCTCCTCATCTGCGCGTCCGTGCTGGCGCTTTCGGCCTGCACGACGACGCAGAAGGCAGCCACGGTCGGCGGTGTCGCCGGCGCCGTCATCGGTGGTGCGACCACAGGCTCGGCAGTCGGTGCGGCGGTTGGCGGCGCACTGGGCGCCACGGCCGGCGCGGTGGCCGGCGAGGTGGTTGGCCGTTCGCGCAACGACCCCAATCTCTGCGTCTATGTGGATCGCCGCGGCCGCGAGTATGTCGACGAATGCCCGCGGGACGATCGTCGCGGTCGCCGCTACTAATTGAATAGGGGCGGGCCGAGGCCCGCCTTCCTGTTTCCTGCGGCAGTAGCCGTCAGCAAACGTCCGAGTTCATTCGAGCCCTGGAGTCTTCATCTCATGCACAAATTCCTCATCATCTGTGCGTCCGTGCTGTCGCTGACCGCCTGCACGTCCACGCAGAAAGCGGCAACCGTCGGCGGCGTCGCCGGCGCCTTGATCGGCGGGACGACCACGGGTTCGGTCGTCGGTGCTGCCGTGGGCGGCGCCATCGGCGCCACGGCTGGTGCCGTCACCGGAGAACTGCTCGGCCGCTACGAGAAGGACCCCGACCAGTGCGTCTACATCGACCGTCGCACCAACGCCCGGTTCCTGGACGACTGCCCGGAGGGCTGATCGTCCAAGTCGCAAAGCAAGAGCCGGGTGTTGCACCCGGCTTGTTCGGCGGTGCAACTCTTGGGCACCTCGAACATTGTCATTCCGACCCTGCACACCCCCATTGGCTCCGCCCCCGAGCCTCGTGCAGTCAAATGGTCCAAACGGTCCGCCGCACCCCCGGCGGGCCGTTTCTATTTGTCGGGCAGCGGGCGACCACCTCCATCAGGGGACGGCGGGGTCCCGGTTGTCCCTTTGACCGCTACCAGCACCGCCACGAAGGGAACGGCTCCTGCGGACCGTAATTCGTGTTCTTAGGCGATATGTCGCAGGAGAAACGCGGAGGCCGCGACGGTCAACCCGCTTTTGAACACCTTTAGGGCGCGTGGCTGACTCAAGGCCCAGATTTGCGTGCCGACGGGAGCCCTCATGGACATTCAAGACCGACTTCACCCTCTCTGGGAGGTTGGCAGCTTGCGCTTGGCCCTCCATGCTGCGGGGGTCGCCCTGTGGTCGTGGAATGTCGATGATGACCGGATCACGATGGACGAACAAGCCTTTCACCTCTGGGGTGTGCCGCAAAGCGACGAAGTCGCCTTTGAAGACCTGTCTTCGCACATCCACCCGGCGGATCGTGACCGGGTAAGAGCGGCCTTTGTGGCGACGCGTGCCGTTGTCGGTCCGTACGAGATCGATTTCAGGATCATGCTCGGAGATCGTATCCGATGGATCTCCGCTCGCGGACTTGGCGATGACTCTGGCCTCCACGACAGGCATATGTTTGGCGTGTTCCTCGATGTGACGGGTCGCAAGCAGGCCGAGGAAGGACACGAGCTTCTCGCGGGAGAAATGAGCCATCGGGTCAAGAACCTTTTGGCCATCGCGCTTGCTTTGACCAGCATCAGTTCCCGGTCGACAACGACTGCCGCCGAGATGGCGACCGAGCTCACAGGGAGGCTTGCTGCGCTTGGTCGCGCTCATGACTTGGTCCGGCCACTTCCCGGCAGTCAGGGCCGCGCGGCACTCCTGGGCGACGTCATCTCGGTGCTCCTATCGCCATACGATGACATCGGAGCATTCACCGGCAGAATTCGAGTGGCTGTCCCGCGCATGGGCATCGGTGAAACGGCGGCCGTTGCGGTGGCGCTCGCCTTCCACGAACTCGCCACCAACTCCCTCAAATACGGAGCGCTCTCCGTCGACACAGGTACACTGGACGTATCAGGATCCATGGAAGAAGACGGCACAATTTCAGTATCTTGGATCGAGCGCGGAGGCCCCGAAGTCAAGCACGCCGATACTCGGACCGGCTACGGCACCAAGCTCCTGCAGCGTAGCGTCAACAACCAGCTGGGCGGAAGCATCGCCTATGAATGGGAAAGCGATGGCTTGATCGTCATCATGAAAATGAACCCCGAAAAGCTCGCCGAATAGTTCCTCACAAGGCTCCAATCAATCCAGGGTTGAGATCAAAAGCGCCCTCGTCGAGTCGCCCACAATCACTTGCCTCATCCCAGGGCCGGGGCAGCAAGTGTCCGCTGTGGGTCCCAACCGAGTTTCGACAACGCCACCGCACGCGTGCATATGTCTGAAGCTTGAGCGACAAGTGCCCTAAGCCAACGAGTCGACACTCGATGAACAGTGGGGGGCCGCTGGGCCAAGAGCCGGACATTGATGAGTGTCCGCTCCGCGCCACAAGCGGACCTTCGCTAGTCAAGCTTATCGGGACAACTGCCGTTGACCCCGCGTCGCTCACAACGCTACGTGCCGGTTCTAGTGCCCCAGCATGCGCTCCATCGCGCCGGGCTCATCGTGGACGGCGAGCTTGTCCATGATCGTCGCGCTGGCTTCGTTGAGGCCGACCACCTCCACTGTGGCGCCCGCCTTTCTGAACTTGAGCACCGCGGTGTCGATGGAGCCGACGCCGGTCAGGTCCCAGATATGAGCCTTGGTGACATCGATCACCACGCGCGCAACCGGTGACTTGAAGTCCATGGCGGCAAGAAAGTCCTGCGCCGAGGCGAAGAACAGCTGACCCTCGACGACATAGCGCCGCTCACCCGCCGTCTCCGAGACCGTGACGCGGAAAATCTGCGCCACCTTCCAGGCAAAGAAGATGCCCGAGAGCAAAACGCCAATGCCGACGCCGAGCGCCAGGTTGTGGGTGCCCACCACGGTCAGCACCGTGGCCAGCATGACGATGCTTGAGCGGCGCGGATGCTTGCGCAGGTCGTTGAGCGAGGACCAGGAGAAGGTGCCGACCGAGACCATGATCATGATCGCCACCAGCGCCGGCATCGGGATCAGGCCCACGATCTCGCCCAGGACCACTAGCAGGAACAGCAGGAACGCGCCGGCGGTGAAGGTCGACAGTCGGGTGCGGCCGCCTGACCTCACATTGATCACCGACTGGCCGATCATGGCGCAGCCGGCCATGCCGCCGAAGAAGCCGGTGATGAAGTTGGCGATGCCCTGACCGATGCTCTCGCGCTTTTTGTCGCTGGTGGTGTCGGTCATCTGGTCGACGATCGAAGCGGTCAGCAAGCTCTCGAGCAGGCCCACCGCCGCCACCGCGATCGAATAGGGCAGGATGATCCAGAGCGTCTCGAGCGTGAACGGCACGTCGGGGAGCAGCAGCATTGGCAGCGTCGTCGGCAGTTCGCCGAGATCAGCCACGGTTCGCACGTCGATTTGGAGGGCAACGGCGGCGATCGACAGCACGATGATGCACACCAGCGGGGAGGGCACTAGCCGGGTCACGCGCGGGAAAAGATAGATGATGGCCAGCCCAACAGCCATCATCACGTAGGTCTGCCAGGAGACGCCGATCAGCTCCGGCAGTTGCGCCATGAAGATCAGGATGGCTAGTGCGTTGACGAACCCGGTCATCACCGACTTGGAGACGAAGCGCATCAGGTAGTCGACCCGACAGTAGCCGGCCATGACCTGGATGACGCCGGCCAGTACTGTCGCTGCCAGCAGGTATTGCAGTCCGTGCTCGCGCACCAGCGTGCCCATCAGCACGGCCGTAGCTGCGGTAGCGGCCGAAATCATGGTCGGACGGCCGCCGGCAATCGAGATGATAACGGCGATGGTTACCGAGGCATAAAGCCCAACCTTCGGGTCGACGCCGGCGATGATAGAGAAGCCGATAGCCTCAGGAATGAGCGCGAGGGCGACGACGATGCCCGAGAGGATATCGCCGCGAATATTGGAGAGCCAGTCTCTGCGGAAGCGTTCAAAAAAGGTCATTCAAGCACGTGCACAGCCCGGTCGGCTCGCGAGAGCGAGCCAAATGGGATCGGGCTGGTTTTTCTACTGAATTATCCGGCGGATCGGCGGCCGGAAGAGCCACCCGGGATTGCACCGGGTCCGAATGAATTTCTGTCACTTGCCAGATGCTGGGCCAATTGGCAACCCGCACAGACGCACTAGCCAGACCCCTGGCAACGCCAGCCGGCCAAAGCGGCATAGCGAGCGTCCTTCAACCAGGCTGTTCTACCGCGGACGGGGGAGTCTACGGCCTAGTGTAGGAGAGGTCAGAAAATTAGGGCCCCGCTAGATTAACGGGTCAAACGCTAATCCACCCGACGTCCGCTTCGGGCCAATAGCGGTCATGGATCTCCAGGGTCCGACCTCGTGTCTTGCAACTGCGTGCGGAGTCCTCCGTTTCGAACCAAATGGAGGATGGATCGATGCGAACGCGGCGGATGAGTGAGATTGCTGGGCAGGCGACCTGGGTCGTCGTGCTGGAGACAGGCGACGAGGCGATGACGTGTCTCAGGCGCTTTGCCACTGACGAGGGGCTGGATTCGGCCAGTTTCAAAGCCATCGGCGCCTTCGAACGGTCGAGGCTGGCCTATTTCGACTGGGAGAAGAAGGAGTATCTCCCCATCCCCGTCGATGAGCAGGTGGAAGTCGCCTCACTCACCGGGGACATCGTCCTCGACCCGGACGGCAAGCCGGTCGTGCATGTGCATGTCGTGCTGGGGCGACGCGACGGCAGCGCGCTGGCCGGCCACCTCGATGAAGGCTTCGTCCGACCGACGCTGGAGATCGTGCTGACGGAAACGCCGGGTGCGCTGCGCAAGCGGATGGACTACGACAGTGGACTGCCGCTGATCCGTCCCTAGCCCGAGACCCGCAGAACCACGCTGCCGCGCTTGTGGCCGCCGTCGACGATGCGGTGGGCTTCAACGATCTGGTCGAACGGCAATACGGCCTGGATCACTGGCTTGAGTTTGCCTTCCGCGGCGAGGCCGACCAGCTCGGAATAGGCGGCGGCGTTCACCGCTTCGCTGTCGTCCGGACCGGAGGCGATCACGGCCTTCTGCCAGCTGGCGGCGATGGTTTGGAACAGGTCGCCGATGACCATCAGTACCTTGCCGCCGGGCGCCAGCATGTGGCGGACCGCTGCGTACGGGGCGTTGCCGTGGGTGTCCATGATGATGTCGTAGGTGTGGCCGCTGCGGGTGAAATCCTCGCGGTCATAGGCGTACACATGGTCGGCGCCTAGCGAGCGCACCAGCGCCTCGTTGCCCGAACTGCAGACGCCCGTGACGTTCGCACCGGCAAGCTTGGCCAGCTGTACCGCCTGCACGCCGACGGCGCCCGAGGCGCCGTTGATCAGCACGCGCTGGCCCGCCTTGACGCCCCCGGCCTTGAAGAACCAGCGCGCGGTGGAGCCGCCGAACAGCACGGCGAGCGCATCTTCATCGCTCAGCCCGGCCGAGATCGGCACCAGTGCATCGGCCTCGGTGAAGCACGCATATTCGGCATGGAGGCCGAACTTGAAGCCGTGCGAGCCGACGACGCGGTCGCCAGGCTTGAACTTGGTGACCCCGGCGCCGATCGCTTCGACCACGCCGGCGGCTTCGAAGCCGCCGATCTTCTGCTTGGGGCCGGACCAGCCCAGTGCCAGCCGCATCATCAGCGTCATGCCGCGCGGCACGTTGAGGCCGCGCACGCGGGCGTCGCCGGAATTGACCGTGGTGGCGGTGATCCGCACCAGGATCTCGCCATCGCCCGGCACGGGCGTCGGCACCTCCCGGATCTCGATGACCTCCGGTGGTCCATAGCGATCGATGACAGCGGCCCTCATGCCAGCCTCCCTTGTGATGGCAGGTGATATAGTCCGCTAACACACCTCTTCAAGAGGCGGCGTCAGGCGGCGGGGGCGAGTTTGCGCTGCCGTTCGCCCAGCATCACCGCCGCCACGCCGCTCACCACCACCAGCACGATACCAGTGATCGCCAGCGTGTTGGGGAACTGCCCGAACACCACGAGCCCGGAAATCACCGCCCAGAAGGTGAAGAAGTAATAGAACGGCGCCACCATCGCAGTCTCGCCGACGCGGTAACTCATGAAGATGAAGAAGTGGCCGAAGATGAGGAAGAGGCCCGAGCCGGCGAGCAGCAGCAGATGGCGGCCTTCGGGCATTACCCAGGTCTCGCTGACCAGATGCGCCGCACCGGCCCCGGCGAGCACCACGATCACCGCCGACATGGCGACGATCATGCCGGGGACGCTGGCATCGATCCTTCGCCCGGTCAGATCGCGAGCGGCGCAGAACACCGCATTGCCCAGCGCCAGCAGGGCGTAAGGCGAGATGCCCTGCATGCTCGGCTGCGCCACCAGCAGCGCGCCAAAGAAGCCCAGCCCGATCAGCGCCATGCGGACGCCGCCGATCTTTTCGCGGAACAGGATCGAGGCGCCGATGATGATGATCAGCGGCGTGATCTGGCCCAGCGCCGAGGCGTCGGCGATCGGCATATTGGCCAGCGCGATGACGTACATCAGAATGGCCATCGTCTCGAGCAGGTTGCGCGCCAGCACCCAGGGCGAGAAGAGCTGCCTGAGGTTCTTGCCGTAGCCGAGCAGGAAGAGCAGGGGGAAGCCCCAGAGCGAGGCCATGACGCCGCGCAGGAACAGCACCTCGTAGGGCGGCAGCCCCACGGTCGCCAGCTTCATGAACGTGTCGTTGATCAGGTACGACCCGGTCGCGATGACCATGAACAATGGCCCGCGGAACGGGTGATGGGCGGCAGACACGATGAATTCCCCTCGCAAACCAAAAGAGCCGGCTTCCCGTCCGGCTCCTCCTGGCTACATGCCTTCGGCGCCGCGGGAAATGGCCGCGAGGCCGGTCCGCACAACTTCGACGAGCCCCAGTGGCACCATCAGGCTGATGAAGCTGTCGATCTTGCTGGGTTTGCCGGTGACCTCGAAGACGAAGCTCTCGGTGGTCGCGTCGACGATCTGGGCGCGGAAGGCGTCGGCGAGGCGCAGCGCCTCGGCGCGCGGCTCACCGGAACCGGCGACCTTGATCAGCGCCAGCTCGCGCTCGAGCGAGGCGCCCTCGGCGGTGAGGTCGTGCACCTTGTGCACCGGCACCAGCCGCTCGAGCTGCAGCTTGATCTGGCTGAGCACCTTGGGCGTCGCCACCGTCACCACGGTGATGCGCGAGAGGCCCTTTTCGTGCTCGGTCTCCGAGACCGTGAGACTCTCGATATTGTAGCCGCGGGCCGAGAACAGGCCGACGACGCGGGCGAGGATGCCCGGCTCGTTGTCGACCAGCACCGAGAGCGTATGCCGCTCCGGCGTCTGCGATTCCGGTGCGAGGAAATAGGCCGATCCGCTCGGCTGAAGATGTGCGTTCATTCTCTTATCTCCTCAAACCAGCTGCCGGCCCTTGGCGTCGATCACGGCGCCGATGTCGTCGGCGAAATCGGGCAGGATCATTTCGTTGTGCGGCTTGCCCGACGGGATCATCGGCAGGCAGTTCTCGTGCTTTTCGACCAGGCAGTCGAACAGCACCGGGCCGTCGTAATCGAGCATCTCGGCGATCGCGGCATCCAGTTTCGCCGGGTCGTCGCACTTGATGCCCTTGGCGCCGTAGGCTTCCGCGAGCTTGACGAAATCGGGCAGGCTCTCGCTGTACGAATGCGCGTATCGCCCGCCATGTAGCAGGTCCTGCCACTGGCGGACCATGCCCATGCGCTCGTTGTTGAGGATGAAGATCTTGATCGGCAGCCGGTACTGCACCGCCGTCGAGAGCTCCTGCATGGTCATCTGCACGCTGGCTTCGCCGGCAATGTCGATCACCAGCGCATCCGGATGCGCCACCTGCACGCCGACCGCGGCCGGCAGGCCATAGCCCATGGTGCCCAACCCGCCCGAGGTCATCCAGCGGTTGGGCTGCTCGAACGGGAAGTGCTGGGCCGCCCACATCTGGTGCTGGCCGACTTCCGTGGTGATGTAGACGTCGCGGCCCTTGGTCGCCTCGTAGAGGCGCTTGACGGCGTGCTGCGGCTTGATCGTCGTGTCGGAGTTCTTGAAGCCCAGCGAATTCTTCTTGCGCCAGGTGTTGATCTGGTTCCACCAGGGCGCGATCGCCTCGGTGCGCGGCTGGTTGGTCTTGCTCCTCCAGATCCGCACCATCTCCTCGAGCACCAGGCCGCAATCGCCGATGATCGGCAGGTCGATGCGGACGGTCTTGTTGATCGACGACGGATCGACATCGACATGGATCTTGGTCGAGCCGGGCGAGAAGGCGTCAATGCGGCCGGTGATGCGGTCGTCGAAGCGGGCGCCGATATTGATCATCAGGTCGCAGTCATGCATCGCCATATTGGCTTCGTAGGTCCCGTGCATGCCCAGCATGCCCATCCACTGCGGATTCGAGCCGGGGAAGGCGCCGAGCCCCATCAGGGTGGAGGTCACCGGGAAGCCGGTCAGCTCCGCCAGTTCGCGCAGCTTTTCGCTCGCCTCCGGCCCGGAATTGACCACGCCGCCGCCGGTATAGAAGATCGGCCGCTCGGCCTTGAGCATCAGCTCCACCGCCTGCTCGATGGCATGGGTGTCGCCGGCCGTGGCCGGGTGGTAGCTCTGGTGGCGCGTCGCCG
>JAEZKB010000127.1 GCA_023415605.1 Pseudomonadota bacterium | reverse complement strand
GTCAACCATTGACGACCTCGCCCCCATTGGGATGCAGCACCTGGCCGCTCATGTAGGAGCTGTCATCCGAGGCAAGGAAGAGGTGACAGGGCGCCACCTCGTTAGGCTGACCCACACGCCCGAGCGGCGCGCTCTTGCCGTGTTCAGCGACCCTTTCTGCATCAAAGCTTGCCGGGATCAGCGGCGTCCAGATCGGGCCCGGCGCTACGGCATTGACGCGAATCTTCCGGTCCTTGAGCGATCCGGCCAGCGATCGCGTGAAGGCAACAATGGCGCCGCGCGTCGATGAATAGTCGATCAGTTGGGGCGAGCCGCGATAGGCGGTCACCGAGGTTGTGTTGACGATGGTCGCGCCGTCCTTGAGATGCGGCAGGGCCGCCTGGGTGAGAAAGAAATAGCCGAAAACATTGGTGCGGAAGGTTCGCTCCAACTGAGCTTCAGAGATGCCGGTCAGATCCTCCTGCTCATGCTGCTCGGCTGCATTGTTGATGACGATATCGAGGCGGCCGTAGCGAGAAATGGTCTCCTTCACCGCTTCCTCGCAGAACGCCTTGTCACCGATATCGCCGCGGAATAGCAGCGCCTCGCTGCCCTCGGCTTCGACCAGTTCCGCCGTATCCTCCGCGTCCTTGTCCTCGTCGAGATAGATGATGGCGACGCGCGCGCCCTCGCGGGCGAACAGCACCGACACGGCGCGGCCGATGCCGCTGTCACCGCCCGAAATGATCGCCACCTTGTCCTTCAACCGCCCGCTACCGGGGAACTTCGGTAGATATTCAGGCTGCGGGTGCATCTGGCTCTCGCGGCCGGGCTGGTGCGATTGCTCCTGCGGCGGCGGCGTTTCGATCTGCGGTGCCATGGCGCTCTCCTTGTTGGGATAGGTGGAGAGCTAACTTTTCTTGCTGGGCTCCGTTCCGTCGGCGTCGGGCCGGACACCCGGCCCGCTGTCATGGGTGAAGGCACGCATCAGGGCGAGGACGACCACCGCCAGCACCGAGACCGCCAGGGCAATGATGTAGTAGCCCAGCGCCATCGCTACGCCGACCGCACCCGATAGCCACATCCCGGCGGCGGTGGTCAGCCCCTGGACACTGCCGCGTGACTGGAAAATGGCGCCGGCGCCGAGAAAGGCGATCCCGGCGGTCACCGCTTCGATCGAACGGATCGGATCGGACTGGCCGGTGCTGAACACGTCGGAAAGGTGGAAGATTTCGAACGCCAGCAAGGTGAACAGGCACGCTGCCGTGGCAATGAGGATATGGGTGCGAAACCCGGCCGCCGCGTGGCTCTCGCGCTCGAATCCAATGACGCCGCCGAGGATAGCTGCAAAGGCGAGGCGGATGAGGAGGATATGTTGCGGGGTCGAGGTTTCAACGAAACCGATGCCGGACAGGTCCATGACGCGGTCCTTGATGTTGACGCTGCGGCATGAACGTGAACACCGATGCTGCCGTTCCACCTCTTCACCCTTGCGGCAGTATGTCCTCCCCGTCGCGGAGCATGACGCGGGGTCCGGTTCCGGTGGCGCGGAGGTGGTCGCCGGCATTGTAGAGAGGACAGCGGTCGAGCGAGAGGCAGCCGCAGCCGATACAATTGTCGAGTTCGCTGCGCAGGCGCTGCAGCAGCACGATGCGGCGATCGAGCCTGCTGCGCCAGCCTTCTGAGATTTTCGACCAGTCCTCCTTCGTGGGCACGTGGCCGCGCGGCAGCGTCTTCAGCGACTCGCCGACCTCGGCGAGGGGGATACCCATCTCCTGCGCCATGCGGATGATGGCGACGCGCCGCAGCACGTCGCGATCGTATCGACGCTGATTGCCTGCAGTGCGGTGGCTCGAGATCAGCCCCTTGCGCTCGTAAAAATGCAGCGCGGAAACGGCGACGCCGGAACGGGCCGCGACTTCACCAACCGTCAATTCCCTCTGCATTTGCGCTTTACCTCAACATTGGTTGAGGTTGTAGACGTAGCACCGATGACCGGATGCGCCTAGAAGGCGGCACGTGTCCGGCACGGATTCCTGCGGACGATGAGGTTGACGGATGACTGAGCAAAAGGCGGGTTGGGGCGAGTTGTTCTCAGCCGGCAATGGCCTGAGGATCGCGGTGCTGACCAGTGGGGTGGGCTTGCACGCCATCAACGTCTTCATCTCCGGCACGCTGATGCCCTCCGTGGTGGCGGATATCGGCGGCATCGAGCTCTTCGCCTGGGCGACGACGCTCTTCATCGTGGCGTCGATCGTCGCATCGATCTTTGCCGCCATCCGGCCCTTCGGCATCGGCCCGCGCATGAACTACATCATTGCCGCCCTGACCTTCGGCGCCGGCAGCCTGATCTGCGGGCTGGCGCCCGAAATGTGGGTGATGCTGCTCGGGCGCACCGTGCAGGGTTTTGGCGCCGGCCTGCTAGGCGCGCTGACCTATGCCATGGTCCGCATCATCTTCCCTGAGCGGCTTTGGGCGCGCGGCATGGGCCTGCTTTCCGGCGTCTGGGGCATCTCGACCCTGATTGGCCCGGCCATCGGCGGCGTCTTCGCCGAGTTCGGCATCTGGCGCTGGGCCTTCTTCCTGCTTGTGCCCTTCGCGGTGCTGCTGGCGTTGTTCGCGTTGCGCGTCATCCCGCGCCGCAGCGACGAGGCTGGCGTGAAGAATCTTCCTGCCTTGCAGATTCTGCTGCTGATCGGTGCGGTGATGGCGATTTCCGTGGCCAGCGTCACCACCGGTAATCTGGCACTCGCCGCCGCGCTGACCGCTGCCGCCGTGCTCGGCATCGTCTGGATGGGCAGGCTCGAACGGCGCGGACCGCACCGCCTGCTGCCTACCGGCAGCTTCAGCTTCGGCTCGATCCTCGCGCCGCTGCTGCTCATGATGCTCATCATGCAGCTCGCCATCACTTCGGACGTGTTCGTGCCGCTGTTCCTGCAGACGCTGCACGGGCAGCAGCCGCTGATCGCCGGTTACCTCGTGGCGCTGATGGCGGTCGGCTGGAGCACCGGCTCGGTCACCTGCTCGGGATGGACTGGGGCGCGCGCTCGCGCCCTCTTGGTCGCCGGTCCGACCCTGCTCTCGCTCGGCGCCATCGCCCTGGCACTGACGATCGGCCATCTCAATCCGGAGGGAGATATCGTGCTGCTGGCGCCGGTTGGACTCTCGCTGCTCGCCATGGGGCTGGGCATCGGTTCGACCTGGCCGCATGTGCTGACCCGGCTGTTCCAGGCCGCACCCGACGGTGAGAAGGACCTGACATCCGCCGCCATTACCATGGTGCAGCTCTTCGCCAGCGGGCTGGGCGCGGCGCTGGGCGGCGTCATCGTCAATCTCGCCGGGCTCTCTGCTGGCGGTGAGGCGGGCAACGCGCTAACGCCCGCATGGTGGCTCTACGGCCTCTTCGCCTTGGTGCCGCTGCTGGCGATTCCGCTTGGGCTCAGCATCGTTCGCGGAGAGACGGCCCGGGCCGAAGCCCAGGCCGCCGAGTAGCATCAAGCCGCGAAGGCGGCCTTATTGGCGGCCAGGAAATCGCGCAGCGATTGTGGAGCCTTGCCGGTCAGCTCTTCGATCTGGCTCTTCACGTCGGCATGGCCGATCCGCACGGCCGTGTCGAAGGAAGCAAAGAGCGCTGCGACCGGTTGCGGCAACCCCGCGGCCACCATGCCGGCGATGAGCCCGGCGTCATCGACATGCACGGCCTCGAGCGGCCGACCGGTGACGTCGCTGACGATGGCGGCGATTTCATCGGCGGTTAGCGCCTCTGGCCCGGCCACCTCGACGATGCGCTTGCCCTTCGGTCCACCTAACAGGACGGCCGCCGCGGCGCGGGCGCAATCTTCGCGCGACACGTGGGCGCTGCGGCCCTGCCCGCGCGCCACGTACCACTTGCCCGAGGCCAGGGCCGGCGGCAGCGACTGCAGAAACATGTCCATGTAGATGGAATTGCGCAGGAAGGTGTAGTCGATCCCGGTCGCGGCAATCGCCTGCTCGGTGAGGTGATGGTCGGGCGCGAGCAGCACCGGCGATTCTGGCCCCGGATTGGGCAGCGACGTGTAGAGGATGTGCTTGACCTTGGCCCTGCCGGCAGCCGCAACCGCGTTGGCCTGCAGCTTCTGGCGCACTTCGCCAACTTCGTCGGTTGAAATGATCAGCACCTGGTCAACACCCGCAAAGGCGGCATCGAGGCTGGCCGGATCGGAAAAGTCGACCTTGCGGGTCTCCACGCCAGGAACGGTGACTTTGGAAGGATTGCGGGTGCCGGCGATGACCTGAGTTGCGCCACCCTCGAGCAGCAGCTCGACGACTCGCCGGCCGAGCTTGCCGCCCGCGCCGGTGACGAGGATTTTGGAAGTCTTGTAGTCGGTCATGGATGGGTCCTGCTGGTAAATTGCGGAGACATGGTCTAAATTCTAGACCGGCTCGCGGAAAGCAGGAATTTTCGCGGGACAAGGTTACGTGGAAGGAACCACCATGCGCGCCGCCGACGATCTCTCACTGCTCGATGACTGGAAAGGTCGCGGGCTCGATTCCAGCCAGTGCCCGGTGCGCGACGTGCTCGACCGGGTCGGCGACAAGTGGAGCGTACTGCTGGTGTCCTCTCTCGCCCGCGGCCCGCAGCGATTTTCAGCGCTCGCCCGTGAGGTGCCCGATATTTCGCGCCGCATGCTGACCGAAACGCTGCGCCACCTGGAGCGCGACGGCCTTCTTATCCGCACCGTGTTCCCGACCAAACCGCCGAGCGTCACCTACGAACTGACCCCGCTCGGCCACGAACTGGTCTCTGTGTTGGCCCCCCTCGTCCGCTGGGCCGACAACCGCCACCCCGCAATCCGCGCCGCCCGTACTGCATACGACGGCGCACAGGATACGGAGCCGGCGAAGGTGGCGTATGCGGGTGCGGCTTAGCTACACCGTCCGCAGCCAGCCGCCGTCGACGAAGTAGGTGGAGCCGGTGGAGTAACTCGCCCTGTTCGAGCACAGGAAGACGAAGAAATGCGCCAGCTCCTCGGGGGTGGCGAAGCGTTTCATGCCGCCGGCTTCGTCGGCGACGCCCTGTAGGTGCGCCTCGTAATTGTCCCCCGCGATCTGCTTGGCGGTTTTGACCCAGTCAGGCGTAAGGACGAGGCCCGGGTTGATGGTGTTGACCCGAATGTTGTCGCCGACCACCTCGTTCGCGAGGGTCTTGCTGAACATCATCAGCGCCGCCTTGGTGGTGTTGTAGATCGGCTCGTACCAGAGCGGCTGCACGGCGCAGATCGAGGCATTGTGGATGACGGCGCCGCCGCCCTTGGCCTTCATCTGCGCGCAGAGCCCGCGACCGAGCCGGACGGCGGCCATGACGTGCAGGTCCCAGTAGTATTGCCACTTGCTGTCATCGGCTTCCGCGATGGTCTCATTCGAGCCGGTCCCGGCATTGTTGATGAGGATATCGGCGCCGCCCATTTCCGCCGCCGCCGCGATCACCGCGTTGCAGCCTTCGGCAGTCGCGACATCGGAAGCGACGCCGCGGGCGGTGACGCCGTACGTGCCGGCGATGCGCGCGGCCTCGGCCTCAACGCGCTCCTTGCCGCGGGCAGTGATCAGCAAATTGGCGCCCTCTGCGGCAAAGCCCTCCGCTAATGCAAGGCCGATGCCGACGCTGCCGCCGGTGATGACGGCGAGTTTACCTTTGAGCCCCAGGTCCATTCTCAGCCTTCCATCAGGATCTGCAGTTTCACATCGGTCGGGCGCGCTTCGACGGCGCGGTCGAACGCCTTGATCGAATCTTCGAACCTGAAGGTCTCGGAGATCAGCGGCTTGAGATCGACGCGACCCGACCCCATCAGCGCGATGGCGCGCTCATACTGGTGCGCATAGCGGAAGACGGAGGTGATCGTTGCCTCCTTCACGGAGAGCGTCGAGACGTCGAGCGGCACTTTTTCGACCGGCAGACCGACCGCGACGATCATGCCACCCGGGCGCAGCACGTCGATGACGCTGTCCCAGGCGCGCGGACTGCCGGAACACTCGAAAACGACATCCGCGCCCCAGTTGCCGGTCAGCGCGTTGACCTCGTCGGCCAGCGACTTGTTCTTGATGTTGACGGGAATAATGCCCTGGTATTGCGCCGCTATGTCGAGCTTGGGCTGTGCCAGGTCGGAGATGATGACGCGCGAGCAGCCGCCGGCGAGCGCTGCGAGCGCCACCATCGTGCCGATCGGCCCGGCGCCCATCACCACCGCCGTATCGCCGGGCGTGATGCGCGCCTTGGTGGCGGCCTGCATGCCCACGGCGAACGGCTCGACCATCGCGCCTTCGGCAAAGCTCACATTGTCGGGCAGCTTGAAGGTGTAGTTGGCCGGATGGACGACGAACGGCGTCAGCACGCCGTGGATCGGCGGCGTGGCCCAGAAGGTCACCGCTGGATCGACGTTGTACATCCCAAGCCGCGACGCCTTGC
>JAEZKB010000124.1 GCA_023415605.1 Pseudomonadota bacterium | reverse complement strand
CTGCCGGTCAAACCCACCGGCACGCTGGTCATCTACAGCGCCGATGGCGGCCAGCCCGAAGGGGCAGGGGCGGCGATCTGGTCGGCGACCGGACTCGACTGGGCCAAGGTCACCAAGGCCGCCGGCTTCAAGGGCAAGCAGGGCCAGATGCTCGACATCCTGGCGCCCAGCGGCGTCGAGGCGGATCGCCTGCTGGTGCTCGGCAGCGGCAAGCCGGCGGACAGCGAAGCGGTCCCCACCACGGCCTGGACCGATCGCGGGGGCTCGCTCGGCGGCAAGCTGCTCGGCGCCCGGATCGAGGATGCGGCAGTGATCATTGACAGCGCCGATGCCACGCCGGCCCGCCTGGCCGAAGTCGTCGCGGGCCTGCGGCTTCGTCACTATCGCTTCGACCGCTACAAGAGCGCCAGGAAGGATGATGCCGAGCCCAAATCGCTCACCGTGACGCTCTACGTCACTGACAAGGCCGCCACCGACACAGCCATCGCCGACCGCAGCGCCACCGTCGAGGGTACGCTGCTGGCCCGTGAACTGGTCAACGAACCGGCCAATGTGCTCGGTACTGTCGAATTCGCCGAGCGCGCCAGCAAGCTGGCGGACCTCGGCGTCGAGATCGAAATTCTCGACGAAAAGCAGATGCGCAAGCTCGGCATGAACTCGCTGCTCTGCGTGTCGCAGGGCTCGGCCCGGCCGCCGCGGCTGGTCATCATGCAGTGGAAGGGCGGCAAGCAGGACGACGCCCCGCTCGCCTTTGTCGGCAAGGGCGTGGTGTTCGATACCGGCGGCATCTCGATCAAGCCGGCCGCCAGCATGGAAGACATGAAGGGCGACATGGGCGGCGCCGCCGCCGTCACCGGGCTGATGCTGGCGCTCGCCACCCGCAAGGCGCCGGTCAATGTCGTCGGCGTCATCGGCCTTGTCGAGAACATGCCGTCCGACCGTGCCGTCCGCCCGGGTGACATCGTCAAGGCCATGTCCGGCACCACCATCGAGGTGATCAATACCGACGCCGAGGGTCGCTTGGTACTGGCCGACGCGCTTTGGTACTCGCAGGACCGGTTCAAGCCGAAATTCATGATCGACCTGGCGACGCTGACCGGCGCCATTATGGTCGCCCTCGGCCATGACCATGCGGGGCTCTTCTCCAACAGCGACGATCTCGCGCAAAAACTCCTCGCCGCCGGCCTCGCCTCGGGGGAAAAGCTCTGGCGCATGCCGCTTGGGCCAGCCTATGACAAGATGATCGAAAGCCGCTTCGCTGACATCAAGAACTCGGCCGGCCGCTATGCCGGCTCGATCACTGCCGCGCAGTTCCTGCATCGTTTCGTCAACGACGTGCCCTGGGCCCATCTGGACATTGCGGGCACCGCATTCGGCGCCAACTCCAACGAAATCAACACCTCATGGGCGCCCGGCTTCGGCGTCGCCTTGCTCGACCGGCTCATTCGGGACAACTTCGAGGTATGACGGAAATCCTTTTCTACCATCTCGAAAGTCAGCCGCTCGAGCGGGTCATTCCAGTGCTGCTGGAAAAGACCCTCGAGCGCGGCTGGCGCGCGGTGGTGGAGACGGGAAGCCGGGAGCGGGCCGAAGTGCTGGATGCGCTGCTCTGGACCTATCGGGATGAAAGTTTCCTTCCCCATGGCCTCGAGGGTGGCCCCTTCGATGCCGACCAGCCGGTGCTGATCGCCACCGACGACGCCAACCCCAACAAGGCCGCTGTCCGCTTCTTCGTCGATCGTGCCGTGCCGAAGTCGGGGGAGGGGTACCAACGCCTCGTCTACATGTTCTCGGGCCACGATCCGGACGCCGTCGCCGAGGCTCGCATTGCCTGGAAGAACCTCCGCGACGGCAACGACGTGACTTACTGGCAGCAGGATGCCAACGGCCGCTGGAGCAAAAAGGCCTAGGGTTTCCCTCAGGGTAGCCCGCGAAGCGGCAAATAAGATGGGCCCGGTTAACCGAATGGCAGGGATAGTTCCGCGTAGGCTGCTGCACGCAGTGGAGTCCCGCGAATGTCCGATGTGCCGACCTCGACCAAGCCTGTGACCGAGACCATGGCCTTCCACATCGAGGAAGTCGCGGGGCGTACCCTCATGATGCTGTGGTTCATCTTTGCGAGCTGGGGGCAGGTCAACAATATCCTGGCGATCCTGACTTCCAGCGCAGCCGGCTACATGGTGGTGCTGGAATTCACCAAGGCCCTGCTGATGGTGATCTTTGGCGGCCTGGCCGTGGTCCTCACCATCCTCCGCCGTCCGGCTCAGGGCGTTGCCAGGGGCATCGAGCCGCGCGTTTCGGCCTTCCTTGGCAGTTTCCTCGTCATCGGCATTCCGCTGCTACCGACCCATGATGTGGGCCCGTTCTGGAGCGCAGTGGCGATGGTCATCATGGTCGCTGGTACGCTGCTGTCGCTCTGGTGCCTCGCCTGGCTCGGCCGCTCGTACTCGATCATGGCGACGGCGCGGAAGCTGGTGGTCCTCGGTCCCTATTCGGTGGTCCGCCACCCGCTCTACGCCTGCGAGATGCTGGCGGTTGTGGGAATCATCATCGCCACTTTCTCGGTGTGGTCCGTACTGATCGGTCTCCTGACCTGCTTCTTCCTCTATCGCCGCATGCTGCACGAAGAGCGCGTCCTGGCCGAAGCCTTTCCGGAATATAAGGAATACGCGCGGGTCGTGCCGCGCATCGTCCCCAACTTCAAGCACGTCACCCTGACCGCTGCGACCTGATCCAGTCCGGAACCGGCCAGATCGGCTGAGGTTGTCTCCGTAACCCACGGAGACCTCGATGGCTGTCCAGATACCGCTCAGCGATTCCGCCCGCGCGCCCGAACTCGATACCGATCACGGCGTCCATGAGATCGCACCCGATCTCGCCTATAAGCGCCTCAGCATCGTCAATGTCGTCTTCTACGGCCTTCCCGGGGCAGGGGACCGCAGTTGGATACTGATCGATGCCGGCATTCCGGGGTCGTATGGCAATATCCGCGGTGCCGCTGAAGCTCGGTTTGGCAAGGGGGCGAAGCCGGCTGCCATCATTCTCACTCACGGCCATTTCGATCATGTCGGGGCACTGGAGCGGCTCGCGGCTGATTGGAACGTGCCCGTCTTCGCACACCCGCTCGAGCACCCCTATCTCAATGGCACCGAGTCCTATCCGCCGCCTGACGCGGCAGCCGAGGGCGGCATCATGCCGAAACTGTCGCCGCTATTTCCCCGCGCACCTGTCGATGTGAGCGCAAACCTGCACGAGCTTTGGCCCGACGGTTCAGTACCGCCCATGCCCGGCTGGCGTTGGCTCCACACGCCCGGCCACGCTCCGGGGCATATCTCGCTGTGGCACGAAGAGACGCGCACTCTCATCGCTGGCGACGCCATCGTCACGACGGGGCAGGAGTCGGCCTACGAAGTGATCGTGCAAAAGCCCGAGATGCATGGTCCGCCACGCTACTTCACGCCCGACTGGGCCGCTGCTGAAGCCTCCGTGCGCAACCTGGCGGCACTGCAGCCCGAGCTCGTGGTGACTGGTCACGGCCGCGCCATGTCCGGCCCAGAAATGCGGCAGGCGCTCGTCGATCTCGCCGGCCGCTTCCGGTCCGTTGCTGTGCCCCCGCACTTGCAGAGTGCGGCTACTCTTCCATGAGCTTGGCGCCGGCATTCTCCGGGTCGGCGATCATGTCGTAGTAGAGCTGGGCATGTTCGTAGCAGAGCGTGACTTCGCTGGTTTCCGGATCGTAGAAGGCATTCTCTTCGTCGCAGATCGCCGCCTTGAGCGTTGCCGGCTTGGCCAGCACGAATTCGTGCGTCACCACCGCCGCCACCGTCTCCAGCACCTTTTCCTGCTTGAGGAGCGCGGCGATCGCAGCATAGTCCGCGGTCGGCTCCTCGTAGGTCACGGTGAGCTTGGCCCCCTCGGGTTTGTCGCCTCGCAGGTGCGCGCCCATGATCGCGTTCCAGCCGCGCGTCGCCTGGTCGTATTCACTGGCGCAGCCCGCCTGCCGCTCGGCTTCCATGCCCATCTGTTCGGCGAGATCGGAATAGTTGTCGGGGTCGCCGCCGACAAGCAGGCAGGTCATCTGCGCCGCCCGTTGCTGGTCCATGCCGTGCTCGTCGTTGAAGTCGACTTCCTCCAGCTTCTCGACGCCGAAGATTTCGGACGAACGCAGATAGCCGTCGACCGTGTCGAACGAGATGTCGTAGGCCGCATCGCCGGTCTCGGCCAGGATCAGCAGCGTCGCAATGGCGTCGGCCACATATTCCTCGTTGCCGAGTATCGGCAGTTGGAACTGATCGACAAAAAGGTGTCCGAATTCATGGTAGAGCGCGCTATAGGCGTTGTTTACGGCAAAGCCCTCCGGCGTCACCTCCGCCTCGTCCTGCGCCAGCACAGGCGCAGCCATCACCGTCGTCAAAAGGACGGCCAACAGCGTCTTCATCGTGGATGTACCCCAGTAAATGCCCCAGGGTGAATAAACATCAGCCTCAGCCGGGTTTCCAGCCCTCTTCGGCCATTTCGAAGTGTTTGAACTCAAAGCCCGGCGACACCGTGCAGCCCACGAGGGTCCAGTCGCCGAGACACTGCGCCGATTGCCACTCGCCGCGCGGGATGACGATCTGCGGGCGTTGCCCGTCCAGCAAGTCCTGGCCGAGGGTCTCTTCGCGCGTCGTCACTCCGTCCGGGGAGGTCGTCAGGCGCAGCGGTGCGCCCGCGTAGTAGTGCCAAACCTCTGCACTATCGACGCGGTGCCAGCGTCCCGCCGGGCCGCCCTCGAGCAGGTAGTAGATGGCGGTGGAGTAGGGCCGCTCGCCCGACGCGGTGTCCGCGAACGTCTGCCTGTAGTAGCCGCCCTCGGGATGCGGCTCGAGCCCGAGCAACTCAATGATTTCAGCAGCGGTGGTCAAAGCCATCAGGTACTGCTCAGCATGTTCTCTTCGATCAGCCGGAAGAACAGCGCCACCATCTCGTAGCAGAACGTTACCCCGCCTTCATCGTAGGAGTACCAGGCGTTCTCCTCGTCGCAGAGCGTGGCCTTGAACGTCACGTCGCGGGGCAGGACATAGGTATCGGCGACGCTCGCCGCAGCGCCTTCAAGGAACTCGTAGTCCTTGAGCAGCTGTTCGATGTCGCCGTAATCGTCGCCGCCGCTTTCGTAGATGACCTCGGCCGCGCCGCCCTCCTGGCCTTCGGCTTTGAGGTGCGGCTCGAGCAGGCCCGACCAGGCGTTGGCGGCAGTCTGGTGGTCGTAGCCGCAGCGCTCCTGGCGCTCTTCGTCGATCTCGTACTCTGCGGCCGTTTCCTTGAAGTCGTCGGGCCGCGCCCCGACGGCCAGGCAAACCACCTGGTAGGCGCGCTGGATATCGAGGCTGTGCTCGTCGTAGAAGTCCGAATTCTCCCACTCTTCGCCGCGGTCCTGTTCGGTGAGCCACCAGCCGTCGGCCGCGTCGATGATCGCCTGATCCATCTCGGTGGTGTTGGCTTCGAGCATGAGCAGGGTCGCGAGGCTGTCGGCAGCGTCCTCCTCCTTGCCCAGAACGGGAAGTTCGAGTTCACCGATCAGCAGGTGGCCGATCTCGTGCTCCATGATGAACATCGAGTTGTTGATCGCGAATTCGGTGGCAAGCAGCTGCTGTTCCTCGGTGAGTTCCTGGGCGCTTGCCGGCATGGCAAAAAGCGCGGCCGAAACCACGAGCACCTTGGCGAACGTCTTCATCTGGCAATCCCCCGATCGACCCAGACGCCTAGTCAATGAGAAGCCTGAGAAGCTGTCAATCGGTCTAGGCTTTTTCCGCCTCTTCCAGTTCTGCGCTCATTTCGAGCCAGCTTTCCTCGACCTTGGCGATCTCGCTTTCGAACCGGGCCTTGTCCTTGCCGAGCGAGGTCACCCGCTCGGGCGCGCCGTCATAGGTCTTGGGGTCAGCAAGGATCGCTTCGATCTTGCCCAGTTCGTTGCGCAGTCGGGCGATCTTGGTCTCGGCATCCTTGATCGATTTGCGCAGCGGCGCCACCTGCGCCCGACGGGCCGCCGCATCCTGCCGCTGCTGCTTGCGATCGTCCGCCGACGCCGGGGCAGGGCCGCCCTTCGGCTTCTCTTTCGCATTTCCCGCCGTCAGCATGCGCTGATAGCTGTCGAGATCCTCGTTGAACTCCTCGATGGTGCCGTTCTGCGCGATCCAGAGTTTGTCCACCGTGGCGTCGATCAGGTGCCGGTCGTGCGAAATGATCAGCACCGCGCCTTCATAGTCGTTGAGCGCCGCCACCAGCGCATCGCGGCTGTCGATATCGAGATGGTTGGTTGGCTCGTCGAGGATCAGCATCCCTGGTCCGCCGAAGGTGATGAGCCCCAAAAGCAGTCGCGCTCGCTCGCCACCCGAGAGGTTCTTGACCTTGGTGTCCATGCGGCTGGTTGTGAGCCCCATCTGCGCCACCCGGCTGCGCCGCTTAGCCTCGCTGTCATAGGGCATGTGATCGATAACATGCTCGAACGGCGTCTGCTCGGGTTTGAGCATGTCGAGCTGATGCTGGGCGAAGTAGGCGATCTCCAGCCCCTTGCTCATCCGCATCTGCCCGCCCATCGGCTTGAGCTCACCCGCCAGCAGTTTGGCAAAGGTCGACTTGCCGTTGCCGTTGACGCCCACCAGCGCGATCCGGTCCTCCGGATCGAGCCGGTTGGTGATCCGCTTGAGCACGACCCTATCGCCATAGCCCACCGACACATCCTCGAAGGTGATCATCGGCGAGGCCGGAATCTTCTTGGGCTGCTGGAAGGTGAAGGGCGCCGCATGCTCGTCGAACATCGCCGCCGGCGGCTTGAGCTTGGCAATCATCTTGACGCGCGCCTGCGCCTGCGCCGCCTTGGTGGCCTTGGCCTTGAACCGGTCGACGAACTTCTGCAGGTGCGCGATCTGCTCCAGCGTCTTCTCGCGCGCCTTGTTGTTGAGCTCCATCTGCATGCGACGCGTCTCTTCAAACGTGTCGTAGCCGCCCTTGTAGAGCGTGAGCTTGCCGCGCTCGAGGTGTATGATCGAGTTCACTGCCTTGTTCAGCAGGTCCCGATCGTGGCTGATCATCAGCACGGTGTACGGGTAGGTCGCGAGATACTTCTCGAGCCAGAGCGTACCTTCATGATCGAGGTAGTTGGTTGGCTCGTCTAGCAGCAGCAGATCGGGCTGGCTGAACAGCACGCCCGCCAGCGCAACGCGCATCCGCCAGCCGCCGGAGAGGTCCGACGTCGGTGCATTCTGCTTGGCCAGGTCGAACCCAAGTCC
>JAEZKB010000084.1 GCA_023415605.1 Pseudomonadota bacterium | reverse complement strand
GCCCTCCCCCGCTATTGCGGCTGCTTTTCCAGCCAGGCCAGCATGTCGGCGATTTCCTTTTCCTGAGCGGCAATGATCTGCTCGGCGAGCGCTCGGGTCCACGGGTCGTCGCCGTACTGCAACTGTGCCTCGGCCATGTCGATGGCCCCGCGGTGATGCGGGATCATCGAGCAGACGAAGGCCACGTCAATATCCTCTGCAGTGCCGCCCGCCATCATGTCGGCGTTCATCTTGTCCATGCCGGCCATAAGTGCCGTATGGGCCTCATCGCCCGGCATTTGCATCGAGGGCATCTCGTGCATCGTGCCGGCATCCGCGAGGCAAATGGCGGGTAGGTCGACGGCCGGTGCTGCATCCGTTGCGCCGTGGCCGGAATGATCCTGGGCAAGTGCCGGCAGCGCGAGGACAGCGAATGCGAGTGACAGGGTTATGGTCTTCATTTGATCTCTCCTTGATGTGATGCCCACCGTATGCGGCTTCCCATCGTGGCAAGGTCAAGCCCTCTCGCCACACAGCCCTAAGCCCTCTCGCCGGGAGACCGGAAATGGGCTATGCGCAGCCCATGCAGATAGACTCCCTGCCGCCGCTACGCGAAGTGATCGCCGCCCATGGGCTGCAGGCGAAAAAGCAGCTCGGCCAGAATTTCCTTCTCGATCTCAACCTCACCGCCCGGATTGCGCGCGCCTCCGGGCCGCTAGAGGGGATAACCGTGATCGAGGTCGGCCCTGGCCCCGGCGGCCTCACCCGCGCGCTGCTCGCCGAAGGCGCCAAGCGCGTCATCGCCATCGAGCGCGACGAACGAGCCTTGCCTGCGCTGGCCGAAATCCACGCCGCCTATCCGGGGCGACTTGATGTCATTTCCGGCGACGCGATGAAGACCGACTATCGTGCGCTGGCCGATGGGCCGACGCGGATCGTCGCCAACTTGCCTTACAACATCGGCACGGAACTCCTGACCGGCTGGCTGACCACGGACCCTTGGCCGCCGTTCTTCGAGAGCCTGACACTGATGTTCCAGCGCGAGGTGGCCGAGCGCATCGTCGCCAAGCCTGGGGACAAGCAGTTCGGCCGGCTGGGCGTGCTCTGCGGATGGCGGACCGATGCGCGCATCATGTTCAATGTCGACCGCCACGCCTTCACCCCTCCACCAAATGTCACCTCGTCGGTGGTACATCTCAAGCCCAAGGCCGTGGACGCCACGCCGAAGGTGGCCCGGCTCGAGGAAGTCACCCGATCCGCTTTCGGCCAGCGCCGCAAGATGGTGCGGCAGAGCCTCAAGTCTCTCGGGCTGCCGGTACCGGCGTTGCTGGACGCAGCGGAGCTCAAGGGCGACGAGCGGGCCGAGGACCTGCCCATCGCCGCGTTCCTCAAGCTGGCGCAGGCCGTCGAGGCGATGCGGTGATCGAAGGCACGCTGGCGATCGGTCTCGCCTTCATCTGCTTTCTGGTGCCGATGGCCGTGCCGCTGTTCGCGCAGCGTTGGCGCACGCTCGTGATCGTGCTTGTCGTCGGGGCCGTCTTCTTCGGCTGGTTGACCCTGGAGGTGGACCAGCCGGGCACCATCCCCGCGTCAATCGGCTCGTTCCTGGGCGGCCTGATGCTGTTCGGCTTTGCCGCCGGGGCCATTGCCAAGTTCGTCGCGCTGGTCGGGCGGCGTTAGGGTGCACGCCCTCATGGTCCGGGCTCACCGCGCCCTGTCAGATTGAATCAATCTGCCCCTGCAAGTCGCGGACGAAACTCGACAATTGCGTGTAGCGGTCGCGCTTGAGACGGGCGGCGGCGAGGATGGTGCGGACGCGCTGGGTCGAGGTCTCGAGGTCCTCGTTGACGATCACGTAGTCGTATTCGTCATAGTGGTCCATCTCGAGGCGGGCATTCTTCAGGCGCTTCTCGATGGTGCCGATGCTGTCCTGAGCGCGGCGTTCGAGGCGCTTGCGCAGTTCCTTGATCGAGGGCGGCAGGATGAAGATCGTCACCATGTCGGCCCGTGCGCGCTCGTAGAGCTGCAACGTGCCCTGGTAGTCGATGTCGAAGAGGATATCGCGGCCGGCGCTGAGGCGCTCTTCCACCTTGGCGCGCGGCGTGCCGTAGAAGTTGCCATGCACTTCGGCCCATTCGAGCAGCTCGCCCTCGGCGCGCATCCTCTCGAAGGCGGGGATATCGATGAAGTGGTAGTGCACGCCGTCCTTCTCGTCCGTGCGGCGGGCGCGGGTGGTGACGGAAACCGAAAGCGCGATATGTGGATCGTCGGCAAACAAGGCGCGCGAGATCGACGATTTGCCCGCGCCAGACGGCGAAGCCAGAACCAGCATCACTCCACGGCGGGGAAGGTCCACCATTGCACTACTCTATGTTCTGAACCTGCTCTCGCAGCTGGTCGATGACCGCCTTGAGGTCGAGGCCAATGCTCGTGAGGTCCACTGCATTGGATTTAGAGCAGAGCGTATTCGCTTCGCGGTTAAATTCCTGTGACAGGAAATCGAGCTTGCGGCCCACCGGCCCGCCCGCGCTCAGCAATTGCCGGGCCGAGGCGATGTGGGCGCCCAACCGGTCGATTTCTTCGCGGATGTCTGCCTTGGTGGCGAGCAGCAGGGCCTCATGGGCCAGTCGATCTTCGGAAATGCCGACATTGGCCGCGTTGAGGTCGGCGACCTGCTGGCGCAACCGCTCGAGGATGGCGTCGCGGCTGCGGCCAGGATGGAGTTCGGCGGCTTTGGTCAGCGCGGCGATCTCGTCGATGCGCTCGGAGAGGATGGCGGTGAGCCGGGCCCCCTCCCCGCGCCGCACGGCGATGAGGTCGGTAAGGACAGTATCGACCGCGGCGAGGATGGCAGCGTGCAGTGCCTCCTCTTCCTCGGACGACAGCGGGCTTTCGTGCTGTTCCAGAACACCGCGGAGACCGAGAATGCCTTCGAGGCTGGGCTTGCGGGCCTTTACCCTCGGCGCCAGCTTGTCCAGCGCGGCGAGGACCGCGCTCAGGGCCGCTTCGTTGATGACGACGCGGCCGCCTTCGCCCTCGCGCTCGATGTTCAGCGAAAAGGACACCGAGCCGCGGGTCAGCGCCTGGCCGATGCGCCGGCGGATTTCGTTTTCGAGGATGTCGAAGCCGGGCGCCAGCCGCATGCGGATGTCGAGGCCACGCGCGTTCACCGACTTGATTTCGATGCCAAAGGTCACGCCCGAGGCGACGCCGCCGGCGCGGGCGTAGCCGGTCATGCTGGCGAGCGGCTGACCCATGCTACTGCGGCGTCGCGGCCGGCTCGGACGCTTCGTCCTTGGCGGCCTCGGCGTCCTCCAGTGCTTCCTTGGCCGCTTCGGCCTCGGCCTCGTTGGTAGCCTTGCGGTAAAGCGCTACGTTCTTGCGGTGCTCGGCATAGGTCTCCGCGAACAGATGGCCATCGCGGGGATCGGTAGTCTTGGCGACGAAGTAGAGGTTATCACTGGCCGGTGGATTGGCCACCGCTTCGAGCGCCTCGATGCCGGGATTGGCGATCGGGCCCGCCGGCAGGCCATCGACCTGGTATGTGTTGTACTCGGTCTTGGCCTCGATCTCGGACTTGCGGATCGGCCGGTCGAGTTTCCCCACACCCTTGGTGATGCCGTAGATGATGGTTGGGTCCGACTGGAGCCGCATGCCCTTCTTGAGGCGGTTGATGAACACGGCCGCGACTTCCGGGCGCTCGGTGGCGACGCCGGTTTCCTTCTCGACCACGGAGGCGAGAGTCACCAGTTCGGCCGGCGAGCGGACAACGCCGTTCTCGCCGCAGACGGTGGGGTCGCAGCCGGCGAAGATGGCGGCGAGCTTTTCGGCCATGGCGGCCTGCATCTTGCTCAGCACTTCGGTGCGCGGCATGCCTCGGTCGTAGTCGTAGCTGCCCGGCAGAATGGAACCCTCTTCCGGGGTCGGCGGCGGCTCACCGGTCAGGTCGGGGTGATTGGCGAGGCGGTCGGCCACCTGCCACGAGGTCCAACCCTCGGGCACTACCACGGCGAGGAGGATCGGCTTGCCTTCGGTCAGTTCGGTGAGGATATCGGCCATCGAGGAATTGGCCTTGATCTTGAAAAGGCCAGCCTTGATGTCGGTCTGCTTCTTCAGCGCCCAGGTGCCGGCGCGGAATAGCAACTTGTTGCTGACAAGGTTCTGGTCTTCGAGTGCCGAGGCGATGGTTTCGAGACCGGAGCCCTTCTTGACCTCGAATTCAACGTCCTCGGCCTTGGGGCCCGGCGCGTAGAACTCGCTGGCGCCCCAGAAAAACGCGCCGCCGACCACGACGATG
>JAEZKB010000080.1 GCA_023415605.1 Pseudomonadota bacterium | reverse complement strand
GTCCCTGCCCTTCTCAAGCATCGAACGAAGCGCCTTCATCTCGTCGGTCATCGGGGTCACCCTTCGTGTGGGTGGAGGTGTGGTGACCAGACTCTACCGAAGAACTTCGATGACCGCTCCGCTGTGGGTAACCGGCCCGCCTCCGCCAGCTTTGGGGGCGCTGCGGCGGGCCGATTACCCACAGATCCTACACCACGCGATGGGACACGACCCCTGTTTTCCGGCAACAATTCGCCTTCGGCTGGGCGGTGCCACCCTTGCATCTGAACCGAGCCTGGCCCAACCTGCCGCCTGATGTCGGGCAGTGAACGAACAGGGAGATGAACGGCCATGGCGGGCCAAGCAGACACCGCAAGCTCGCAGCAGCCCCTCGACATTGATCGTTGGCGCCGCGCCATTCGCGAGGATACGTTTTCGAACTATCATTACGAGATGGGTATCGCGCTGCGGCGGCAAGGCGAAACCGCAGACGCCATTGCCGCTTTCCAACGCGCCCTCGCGGCGAAGCCGAACCGTGCCGAGGCTTCGCTGGCCTTGGCCGAAGTGCTGGAGGAAACGGGCCGGAGCGAAGAAGCCCGGGCCGTGCGTCACGCCGCGGCCGCCCTCGATTCCGATTTCGAGCTTACGGGCAGCCTCGCCCGGATCGAGGATGCTGCCGGACGCGAGGACGTCGATTTGTCGCCAACAGTGGTCGCAACGGTCGAGCGACTCGCGCCACAGCTGGTGCGCCCGCTGATCCTGGCCGCGCGCGCGTTCCGCAACGTCGGACGTCATAAGCAGGCGTCGGCGTGGTGCGCCAAGGCCGTGACGCTGAACCCTGAAGAGGCGCGCCGAAGCGAACTCGAATTCGTCTTGGTGGGCAAGGCCGGCACGGTGCACAATCTTGCCGACCGGTTACGGATCACCGTCTCCGCCGAGGCGGACCGGCATGGAGCTGCTTTCTTCCTCGGCCAGCCGTCACGCGAGGCGGGGTTGTTGACCGCTACCGTTTGGCTTCGCGTCCTGCGCGGTCGCGTCATGCTTTCCCTGGCGGCGAAAGGGGAACGGCGACCGTTCGTCAGCGTTGCTGTGGAGCCGTCGGCGGACGTCATCCCCGTCGATCTTCCGGTTCTGGCCGATGCCGATTTCCGCCAGATCGACATCTACAACGTCACCTACACGCCCGAGTCATCGGAACTCGAAATCCACGGCGTGCTGGTCCGTACGGAACCGATGCCACCGATCGCCTCCCCGGCCGACGCCGTGCTTCTGCGGCGGCAGATGCTTGCGGCCAACGCCCTGCAACTGGCCGGGCAATACGGGGACGCTCAGCGCTATATCGCTGCGGTTCCGGGCGACGCCCGCTTGGCCGCCGCTCGCAACAACCTGTACCTGTTCGGCTGCACCCCCAGCGGCAGCGTCGAGGCGACCGGCGACCACCTGCGGCTCCGCGGCAGGGACGGCGGCTACGTATACGTCGCCGCTGCGGAGCTGGGGCAGCCGGCCCACTTGCCCTGTACGGTGATCGTGACCGTCTTCCTGCGTGTCCTCAAGGGCTTGGGCGGCGTCTGGGTGATCGCCCGGACCCCGGGGCCCCAGTCGAAGGAGAACGAGCAGCTCTCGCGCGTTTCTGTCGAACCGTCCAAAGACGTGGTCGCCGTTGAACTCCGGGTCGATGCCACGGCGGATTTCGGCCAGCTGATTCTTCTCGCCAGCGGTCCGGCACACAAGAGCGCGCCGCCAGCTGAAATCGAACTTTACGGATTCCTCGTAGAGCTCTCCCCGTCGTCCCAACCGTGATCGGAAGGCTGTCGGCAACGCGATCCCGGACTTTGATTAATGAGGAAGGGGTCTGAGTAGCAGCGGAACAGAAAGTCCGATTCAGGCGTCTTCATCGACCAGGGCCATTGGACTGCGCAGTGGCCGCAGTTCACCCCGAGCCACCGGCTCTGGCAGAGTGAAGGCGTAACGGCCGAGCAAGTTGATGTGCTCGTGGGCGAGCGGCGACAGGCGTGCCACATCCTCGTCGCGAACGTTGAAGCCTTCCGCCCGCAGTTGGTCGAGCGCAGCGTCCATGTAGATGGTGTTCCACAGGATGATGGCGTTGACCACGAGACCGAGGGCGCCGAGTTGGTCCTCCTGGCCTTCCCGGTAGCGCTGACGCAGTTCGCCCCGCTTGCCGTGGAAGACGGTGCGGGCGAGTTGGTGACGGCCCTCACCCCGGTTGAGCTGATTCAGAATGCGGCGGCGAAAGGCTTCGTCGTCGATGTAGGCCAGCAGGTAGAGCGTCTTGACGATGCGACCGAGTTCCTCCAGCGCTCGCGCCAGCCGGGTTGGTTGGTCGTTCGTCTGGAGCGTCCGCATCAGTCCGCCGGCCTGCACGAGCCCCAGCTTGAGCGAGCCGGCCAAGCGCAGCAGATCGTCCCAATGCTCGGCGATGAGGCCCGTCCGCACCTTGTGCGAGGCCAGCTTGTCGAGGGGGCCATAATCGGCCGTGGCATCGACACGCCAGAATCGGGTGCCGCCGACATCGGCGATCCGCGGGCTGAACTGGTAGCCGAGCAGCCAGAAGATGCCGAAAATCACGTCCGTATAAGCCCCCGTGTCGGTCATGATCTCGGTCGGCTTCAGTTCGGTTTCCTGTTCCAGAACGACGCTGAGCAGCACCAGGCTGTCGCGCAGCGTGCCCGGCACGGTGATGGCGTTGATGCCGGTGAACTGGTCAGACACGAGGTTGTAGTAGGTGACGCCGCGTTCCGAGCCGAAGTACTTCGGGTTGGGCCCAGCGTGGATGGTCCGCACCGGCACCACGAAGCGCAGCCCATCGGCGGAGGCGACGTCACCACCGCCCCAGCGTCGCGCCAAGTCGATGCCGTTCTGGGCGGCGACGAGCCGGGCGTTGGCCAGGGTCAGGGTTTCGGCGCGCAGGTAGTTCTGCCGGACCCAGCTCAGGCGCGACCGTCGCAGCGCCGGCAGGTCCGGACGCACCAGCGGCTCCAGGCCGGTGTTGCATGCCTCGGCCAGCAGCACGGCGCACAGCGTCGTCGTCAGATCCCGCGCTCGCGCCTCAGCTTCGCTGACGTGGGTGAACGCGCCGGCGAACCCGGTCCGGGCGTCGATCTCCAACAACAGCTCTGGCAAATCGACGCGCGGCAGGAGTGCCGCCACGGCGTTCCGCAAGGCGATGAGGCTGGCCGGTTCATCAAGGTGGTCGAGCCCGGTCAGCACCAAATCCTCGTCGGCACCATTCTGTTCAATGCGGATGCCGGCATTCTGCGGCAGGTTGCCGGCCACGGACCGGAATGCCCCGTCGAGCCGCTCGGTCAGCCGGCCGATCTCCTCGACCGCGTTCTGGGATTTCCCCAGCGTGCGGCAGACGGTCGGCCGCACGGCTTCCCAGGCAGCGCCGTCAAGGAGACCGATGCGGGGATCGGCAAAGCGCAGGCTCGGCGCCGCGAAGACGTCGCGGCGTCGGAGCGCGCCACGCAGCCGATCGATCAGGCACAGGGTCCAGGCGCGCCGATCGAGGACGCCGTTCCGGGTCACCCGGCGTTCCCAGGACTTCGGCACGAAGTCGGTGGGCCACGATGTACCGCGCGTACCGCCATCCTCAACCTTCCGGAGGTGGTGCAGAGCCTTCAGCACCGTCCGACCGGCCGGCATGGCGCCCAGGCCGACGACACGCACGAAGTGCGGCAGGAACCGTCGGATGCGGCGGTGCTGCGCCAGCAACTCGTCGAAGTAGGGATCGTCCGGCGGTCGGGTCAGGCTGTTCACCTGGGCCACGGCGGTTTCCAGGGCGGCCTGCGGCACGCACTTGAAGACCGCGGTTCGGAGATCTGTGTCACCAACGGCGCCGTCGAGCACCAGGGCGCAGACCTTGCTCAAAGTGAGCGCGGCGGCATCAAGGTCGCCCAGACTGCGCAACCGGGCCTCCCGCCCCTTACGGACGGCATCGATGAACATCTTGGTGACGAGCAGGTCGAACAGGTCGAGCACATCGTCCTGCGCGCTCGCCTCCAACGCCCGGAGGAACGCCAGCAGAGTAGCGGCGCGCCGCTCATCCGGCAGCCGGGCGACCGCCTCGCCTTGGCGGCACCGGCGAACCGTGCCAATGCCAGGACGCGGGTCTTCGGCAGCCAGTCTGTGGGCGGCAGACCGGCCGCGAGTTGCCGCACCTCGTCGAGGCGCTCGATCGCGCGCACCAACTCGTTAATGCTTTGGAGCGTCGGCCCCGATCTGAGCCGGTCCAGCGGGCTTTGTCGCCCGCCCTCCGGCACCAGCAGCAGGGCGTCGAGCCGCATCTTCTGCTCGGGCGTAATCCTGGCCGCCAGTAGGCGCCACAAGCGGCTGTTGGCGCGGGATCGCACCCGTGCGATGGTCCGTTCGAGCACGCTCGCCCCCGGCAGCAGCACCTTGTGCGTCACCAGCCAGGCTGTCGCTTGGTCGAACAGGGCGGTTGGCCGGTCCGTCCCCGTCCAGCACAGCGCGTAGAGCCACCGCAGAAGGCGCCATTGTGCGGCGGACTCCGCGAACTCGCGATAGCCATAGGCATGCCGGATTTCAGCCGCGTGGTGCCAACGTGCCTTTCCGTCGCGGTAGCGTTCAAGACAGGTCGGATCGGCGACGCCGATTTGCCGTGCCAGGGTGGCAGCCACCTCCGCCGGCACCTCGGTCGGGTCGGCGAGAAAGGTACCGAGGAAGCGCACCGTGCCGAGTTGCACGGCGAAGCCGAGGCGCATGTGGTCCCACCGTCGACGCCCGATCATCGCCAGATCGGCATCGTCGAGGTGGAAATGGCGATCGAACTGCTCCTGGGTCGGGACGTCGTTGAAGCGGCCGTACCGCCGCTCCTGCTCGGGCGTCAGAAAGCTGACCGGCATTCGAGGATCACCGAGTCGAGCCGGGGCCGGACCAGCCGACGCGGGTCAATGCGTCGATGAGCGTGCTGCGGGCGATGCCGAAGGTGCGGCAGACCGCCGCTTTGCTTGAACCACCGTCGAGGGCGGCGATAACCGCTTCTAGTTTCTCGGGTTCAATGGCAAGGGGCCGACCACCATGCCGGCCACGACGTCGCGCTGATGCAAGTCCCGCTTGTATTCGCTCGCGAGTCAAGTCACATTCATATTGGGCAAGCGCCCCGAAGATATGGAACAGAAGCTCTCCATGCGGCGTGTTCGTGTCCATACCCTCCGTCAACGACCGGAACGCGACGCCGCCGTCGCGCAAGCTGGTCACGATGTCGAGCAGGTGGGGCAACGAACGACCGAGACGGTCGAGCTTCCACACCACCAGCGTGTCGCCAGGCTTCAGGAAGTCGAGACATGCCTTGAGGCCGGGGCGGTCGTCGCGCGCGCCCGATGCCTTGTCCTCGAACAGTTGGCGGGCATCGATGCCGGCGGCGATCAGCGCATCGCGCTGCAAGGCCGTGCTCTGGCGGTCGCTGTCGGAGGAGACGCGCATGTAGCCGACCAGCATGTACGGAAAACCTCTCTATGGCGGTTTCCGTGCAGCCCATCATTCCGACATGGTTTTACTCAGACCCCAGGAACAGTCGGAATGGAGTAACGTCGTCGTGAAAGAAAACAATGATGAGGATGCAATCCTGAAGAGAAGCCAAGCTTTCTCGGATTGTTCTTTAGTCGCGAGTAAAAATTACTCTAATCATAATTATAGCTCAAGATTCTGTCATGATGAATTATGAAAAAGATGTATTTCTTGGATTTCATATACCGAAGACGGGTGGGGTGGCTATCATAAACCACCTTAAACATCATCTTGGGGAGAATAGGATTCTTGAATTCCCTTCCCCAGAGGATCTATTGCATAATAATGTAAAAAATAAGCTTTCCTCAATAAGAGGAATTGACGATGTGAAGGTTTGCTTCGGACATTTCGTTTCGGCGTTGACCGGACTTCTGTTCGAAGGAAGAGTGTGTAGATATTTCACGGTGCTGCGAGATCCGGCGGAGCACATAGTTTCTTGGTATAATTATAATGCGACATTTGAGTATACAAAAAATGGTCGGCCAGCCCCATCATTCCTGGATTGGCATAGGACGCTTCCGCCAAATCCCCAGTGCTTGTTCATAGAAATGTTCTTCTCTGATTTTTGCCATGAAGAGAAGAAGGGAGCCTTTGAAAAAGCGATGGAAGCACTTTCCTTCTTTGAATGGGTGCTCCCATTGGAAGGAATTGATGTTGCTGGAGCGTCTATGCTTTCCACGCTCGGTGTGCCAACGAAAGTCAGCCCCGCGAATGTATCTGGCGTCGATCATCCGGTTTATCAGAGGCTGGATGATCGTTTAAGAGAGTATCTCTATTGTGAGCACCAAGCTGACTTAGAACTGTATCGGGTGTGGCGGAATGCGAAGGGGGAACGGCCAGTTCCACTCCGGAGGCCGCCTGCCGTCGTTGGGAGCGGCTTCGAGGCATGGAAGAAGGATGCCAAGCATCGCCGCGCCTTGTGGATCGAGAACTTTTCTCAGACACGTGTCTTTCGCTGAGCGGTACCGGCGCACCGGCCGACGACCGATGCGCCGGTGTTGGCGGCTCCGTCCGTCACCCAGCCTTCCGGCAGAACCAGACGGATGTCGCGTGCAGCGTGTCTTGCGTTTTCCTGATGAAGTGCGGGGCGTTCTCGGCTGGGTTGCCGGTCACCACGAGCCGGTCGAGCGTCTCCTCTTCGAGCGAGGCATCGAATTCATCCACCGTTGCATAGCCCGGCCGGCCGGGGAACGGTGCTTTCGCCCCGGCGGCAAGCACTGTGGCCGGCAACCCCGGCACATCGATGCCGTCGTTGAGTCTCACCTCGGCCGAGAACGCCAGCACGCCGCCCGGACGTAAACGGGCGTCGACCCAATCGAGGAGGGCGGCGACATCGACCCGCGCAAGCGTGTTCTGCACGATCACCACCGCGTCCCACACCCGGTCCGCAAAGACGTCGGACCCGGAAGCGGGATCGAAGGGGCCGTGATGCACACTCAGCCGGTCGGGATGGAACAGTCTCGGCTTGAGCAGCCAGGGATCCGGCCGACCGGCCGACATCCATTCGCAGAGGGCTTCCGCTTTGGCTCCCAGATCGATCACGTCGACGTGGTGCGTGTACCCGGTCAACAGCAAGTAGAAGCCATCGACATCGGTGCTGGCCACCAGCACGCGTGCGGTCCCGTCCAGGAGGCCGAGATGATCCAGGCCGTAAAGGAGGTGGACCCGCTCCCATGTCCCGCGACTGCGTTTGAAATAGCTGTAGGTCTGATTGAGCCGGTCTTCGTTTTCCAGATCCGTGACGTCGGTGACGAAACCGGCGTCGGACGGACGGAAGCTGGCGCAGCTGGTTTTGAAACGCTCAACCCAGGCGAACCAGTCGGGGTCTTCCCAATCCGCCGAGGACACCAG
>JAEZKB010000062.1 GCA_023415605.1 Pseudomonadota bacterium | reverse complement strand
ACCATATGCGCTGCATCTACCTGTCCGGTTTCAAGTGCGGCGAGTACTTGCGAATGAGGTATGTTGATCAGACGAACCGAGTTCTCATCAGCGCCATTGCTGCGCATATACGATTTAAACACTGATCCCGAAATCGTACCCGGCGCAGCCATCACGATTTTGCCTTCAAGATCCTTGGCTGTCTTGATCGGTGACCCCTTCTTGACCATGAGCGCTGAATCGGCCCGATCGCTGACGTAGATGTCGGCCGGATACAGCATCTTCCAATCAAATCCAGCAGCGCGCGCCCGTATCAAGGCATCCGTGACCATAAACGTAATGCTAATCTCTCCGGCGATGAGTGCAGCACGCATGACATCGTAAGTCCCGAGAACAGCGCGGCTGGGTGCGATGCCCGCCTGTTCGAGAAAGCCCATCTGCGCAGCTACGATCAGGTTCGTCGCAGGAATGATCGGCAGATGAGCGAATTTAAGTGGAATCTTGTCTGAAGGCTGCGCGAATACCGGGCTGACACCGGCGAGCATAGGTAGGGAAGCCCCGCCAAGCAGCACGGAACGCCGACTTATTCCCTTCGAAAGCGCCTGTAAGTTTCTTGTAAACTTCTGCATCTGTTCCTCCTCAATCACTACTATTCGAGATACGTTCAAGTGCCTACCAACGTGAAGCTGGAGGTTGACACCTTGCTTCTTGCACGATCGTCTTCTTGTTAGCTGGCAGTAACGCGTTAGTTCGCCTCCGACCAAGCAACCATGCCAACCTGTCACATCACAGATGCGCCTCCTCTCCGAAGCATCTGCGCGAATCATCTACCTGCCATGCCATCCCATGCCATCCTCAGCGGCGATTGCGCGATTGCCGATGCCAGAACAGAAGGAGATTCTCGGCCTGCAGATAAGCCTGATTGACGACAAACCCGAGCGTCGAAAGCAGCAGCACGCCGGCGTACAGGCCCGGCATGTCGAGCAGCCGGCTAGCCATGACGACACGAATGCCAAGCCCTTCGGCACTCACCAGCATCTCCACGGAAATGCCGACCAGCAATGCAATGGTCATACTGAGCCGGAGTCCTGCCGACAGATGAGGCAGCGAAGCTGGCAGGAGAACGGTGAGAAAGATATCTCGTGTGCTTCGTCCGAGGGTCCGCGCCGTCCCGATCAGAACCGGATCGACGCTGCGAACGCCGTCGATCGTCGCAGTCAGAATCGGGATCGAGGTCGCAATGAAGATGAGCGCGATATTGGTACCTGAACCCAACCCGAAAATCACGGACACGACTGGCAGCAGAGCAATTGCCGGGATCGGCCGCAACACTTCAATCGTGAGGCCCAGCATCCGGAACAGCAGGCTCCAGTATCCGATCAGGAGTCCCAGTGGAACGGCGATCACCATCGCCAAGCCCAGCCCGCCAGCGACCCGAAGGAGGGTCGCGCGCAGGTCCACATAGAATGGCGGGTTGGCAAGCTCACTCATGTAGCGGCCGAGGACAACGCTGGCGGGCGGAAGAATTTTGGAATCCACAGTGCCGAGCCGGACGACCGTCTCCCATAGCAACAGGAACGCAAGGATCGTCCCTCCGCCAAGCATCCAGCGCTCAACCAGTGAAATGTCGCGGCTCATTGCAGGCGAGCTCCTGCCTGGATATGCCAGCGCATGATGCGCTGCTCGACCAACAGGAACAGCCGGGCGACGACATAGCCAATCAGGGCGACCATGCAGATACCGGCATAGGCTTCGGCAAGCCTGAACGAACCGCCGTTGGTGGCGATGTAGCTTCCAAGACCACCGCCGACCCCGCACGCCATCTCAACCAGCACCGCGATGATGACGGCGATACCGAGCGCGAGCCGAAGGCCCGTGAATATCTGCGGAGCAGCCGCGGGCAGATAGATCGTCCACAATTGTCTGAGTCGCGACACCTGAAACGTGCGACCAGTCTCACCCAGCACCGGATCGACGCCGCGAATGCCATCTATGGTATTGAACAATATGTACCAGCCGGAGCCGATGCCGATCATGGTCAATGACATGCGATCGCCGAGCCCGAGAAAGAAAATCAGAATCGGGAGGACTGCAACAACCGGCATGGGCCGCAGGAACTCGAACAACGGACCCAATGCCGCGAGCAATATCTTCGACCGCCCCAATGCGATGCCGAGCGGGATCGCGACGACACAGGCCCACGCAAACCCGAGCATCACACGCCGAACTGTGACGAGCGCATCCTTCCCGAGATCCCCGTCCAGAAGCTCCATCATGCCCGAATATGCCACGTCGCTTGCTGCCGGAATGGCATTCGGCGATACGATCCCCGTACGTGTGGTTACCTCCCACAGAGCGATCAGCGCAAACAACACAATGAGGCCGAGGAGCCCCTTGCTGACATTCATCACTCGTGCTCCGCTAGGGCGGGTGAGATGAGTTCAAGAAGCTGGCGGCGATAGTCGGAAAACTGTTTGGTTTCTTTGGTGGTGATCTGATTGCGTGGGCGTGGCAGGTCGATGATCATATCTTTCACGATC
>JAEZKB010000061.1 GCA_023415605.1 Pseudomonadota bacterium | reverse complement strand
AAAGGGGTTCGACTGGAGAAACGCGAAGAGCGTGGTCTGGTCAGGACAAGGACCCTGCGGCGGTGGGGCATTCCGATTGAAACGCCCCGGATCATCCCGGTGAACGCCACAAATCCCGGTCACGACGGCGGAGCAGGGCTCCAGCCGGAGGTGCGTTCTTGCCTCCGGCACTCGAACTATCGACGGGTCATGCTCCGCCGTTGTTCGCTCTTTGATATCTCCGGGCGCTCACGGGCGGCCCGGTGCATCAGTGCGGGTTGAGTGAGCCCGGCTCTCCTCTTTGGGCTTCGATCGCCCACTTTTTCTCTTGGAAAGGGGCATGACTCCCGCCACCTGAACGCAGGCCGAATAGCGACCAACGTCTGGCGCCATAAAAGTTCCCTCACCGCTGCTCAAATTTTAGGCGGCCGTCGTGCAACCAATCCGCCGTGCCGCAATTGAGTCACAATCCAAAACGCGTCCAAGAAGGGTAAACCTCATGAACGGCATCATTTATCTCGTCGGCCTCGTGGTCGTGGTCCTCGCCATCCTTTCGTTCTTCGGCCTGCGCTGAGCCTTACCCCCTATTCGGAGAACGAGACGATGACAGTACCATCCGAAGTCGATGTCGTGGTCGCGCCGGGTCCGGCAACCAACGACGATCGCTCCTATGTCGATTGGCCGGCGATCATCGCCGGCATTGTGCTGGCCAGCGGCATCTCGCTGGTCCTCCTGACCTTCGGCTCGGCCATCGGCCTGAGCTTTGCCGATTTCAACGCTGCCGATGACGTCGATCCGCTCTGGATCGCCATCGCTGCTGCCAGCTGGTTGCTCTGGGTGCAGATCTCGAGCTTCATGGCCGGCGGCTACATCACCGGCCGGCTGCGCAAGCGGCATCTCGATTCTACCGAGGACGAGAGCGATGTGCGCGATGGCGCCCATGGTCTCCTGGTCTGGGGCGGTGCGCTGATCGTCGGCGCGGTGATCGCCGTCAGCGGTATCGGTGCTGCGGCCACGGCCGTCGGCAACGCTGCCGGCGCGCTCACCAATGCGGCCTCGAACGTCGCCGGTGGTGCCGCTGAAGGTGCGGTGGCCGATCCGAACGCCTACTTCACCGACATGCTGTTCCGCCCTGTTGCCACCACTGGTGCAACGGATGCGGCTGCCGCCCCTGCCGCCGAAACACCGGCTACCCCTGCCGCGACCGAGACACCGGCCGCGACTACGCCTGCGGCTCCTGCCACCGGCACCGACACCACGGCCACGACGTCGGCTCAGGCCGCGCCCCCCGCTACCCCGGCTCCCCCTGCCGCACCGGCTCCGTCAGCCACCACCGAGACGCCCGCCGACACCACCGCCATCCGTGGCGAGGCCGGCCGCATCTTCGCCCAAAGCGCCATTTCCGGCGAGCTGGCCGCCGATGACCGGACCTACCTGGTGCAGGCCGTGTCGGCCAACACCGGCATGAGCCAGGCTGATGCCGAGGCCCGCGTCGACCAGGTCGTCACTGCCATCGACAACGCCAAGGCCCAGGCCGCCGAAGTTGCCGAAGAGGCTCGCAAGATGACGGTGCTCGGCGCCTTCATCACCGCGGCCTCGCTGCTGGTGAGCGCCGTCGGCGCCTACTGGGCAGCCCAGAAGGGTGGCAATCATCGTGACAAGAACACTGCCTTCCCCGGCGTGTTCAACCGCTGGTAAGCCGAAAGGAGAGCGATATGCTACGTGGAATTGGTCTCTGGCTGCTCGGCGTGCCGATCTGGCTGATCATCATCATCATCTTCTTCATCCGCTGACAGGCAGCTGAACGAGATGAACGAGAAGGCGGGAGCAATCCCGCCTTTTTCTATCCGGCCTGCCGCATCTCCATCGGCGCTTCCGGCATCCGGTCGTATTCCGCCGCCAGGAGCTTCTCGACCGCCGGTTGACTCATCGGCCGCGAGATCAGAAAGCCCTGCGCTTCGCTGTAGCCAAGCGCATGCACGTTGCGCAGCTGCTCGGCCGTCTCGATCCCCTCGGCGGTGACGGTCATCCCGAGCCGATCGCCGATCTCGGCCACGGCGCGCACGATTGCATGGGCAGCCCCGGCGTTGTCGAGCGCCCGGACGAAAGAGCCGTCGATCTTGATCTTGTCGAACGGAAAGGCGAGCAGGTAGCTCAGCGCTGAATAGCCGGTACCGAAATCGTCCATGGCAATCCTCAGCCCCAGCCCATGCAACTGGCGCAGGATCTCGAGATTGGCTTCGTCATTCTCGAGGAATAGCGACTCGGTGATTTCGATCTCCACCCGCTCATGCGCAAGGCCGGTGGCAGCGAGCGCATTCATGATCACGCCGACGAGGTTGCCGCGGCGGAACTGGCTCGATGAGACATTGACGGCGATGCGGTAGTCCTTCGGCCAGCGAGCCGCCTCGGCAAAAGCTTCGCGGATGACCCATTCGCCGATCTGGGCGATGAGCCCGATCTCCTCGGCCACCGGGATGAACTCGCCGGGCGAAACCATGCCACGCGTCGGATGGCGCCAGCGCAGCAGCGCTTCGAAGCCCGAAAAGCGCTGTGTCCTGAGATTGAGGATCGGCTGGTAGTGGAGCTCGAACTCGCCCATCTCCAGCGCCTTGCGCAGGTCGCCCTCGAGTTGCTGCTTGTCGCGCACGGCGTGGTCGAGCGCTTCCTCGAAAAACCGGGTGGTGCCGCGCCGGTCGTTCTTGGCGGCATAGAGCGCCAGGTCGGCGCAGGTCAGCAGCCGGTCCATGCTGTCGCCGTCGCGCGGCGCCAGCGCCACGCCGATGCTGGCTGCGAGGTTGACCGGCTGGCCGTTGATGCTGAAGGGTTCGTCGAAACTCTCCTGGATCGCCCGCGCCACCCCGGCGGCCCGCTCGGGATCGCCGCCGCGAACGAAGACTGCGAACTCGTCGCCGCCCATGCGCGCCACCAGTTCCGGCGAGGCTGCGGCCTTGAGCCGACGGGCCATATGGCCGAGCAGCCGGTCGCCGCTCGAATGGCCGAAGGTGTCGTTGATGCTCTTGAACCCGTCGAGATCGACGAACAGCACGGCAAAGGGCTCATTGGCCGCGAAGGCCTTGCTCACCGTCTCCTGGAACAGGTTGCGGTTGGCGACCCCGGTGAGCGCGTCGTGGTAGGCGAGCCGCCGCAGTTCCTGCTGCACGCTATGGAGTTCGGTGATGTCCTTATGGGTGGACACCCAGCCACCATCGGCCATGGGCTGGTGCGTGACGGCGATCACCTGTCCGGAGTTGAGCTGGCTAGTCTCGTTGAGCGCATCCATCCTGCCGATCAGCCCCAGCCGCCTGCTGATATAGGCGTCGGGATCGTTGCCGATATGCGTATTGGCCGCCACCCGCGCTTCGAGGATGCGGAGGAACGCGGTGCCCGGCCGCGCACAGCTCTTGGGCAGCCGGTAGATGTCCAGGAACATCTGGTTGCACGCCACCAGCCGACCGCGCGGGTCGTACATGGAAAAGCCATGCGCCATATTCTCGATGGCGGCGGTAAAGCGCTCTGTTTGCCGGCGCAGCGCGCGCTGGCTGCGGCGCAGCTTCGCCGTTTGCACGGCCAAGGTATCAGCCGGCAATAAGCTCGAGGCCGCCGCCTCTTGTTCGGTGCGTTCCTCTGCCCCCGAGGCCTGCATCGTGACGCTCCAAACCCCAGCAGATGCGGGGGTTTCATTGGGCCGAGACTAGGCAGGCGCAGTAAAGATAGCGTTAGTCGTTCTGCGGGGCCGGCTTAGCCCGAAGCATGCCTGCATAAATCCCGGGCTTGGAATTGGGGATCTCCAGTGCGTCGAGCCGCTTCTGGTAAAACGCCACCGGACCGGGATCGCCGATCACCGCATAGCCATAGCCGGCCTCGCGCATCCCCTTGAGCGTCGCGATCAGCAGCGCCTCGCCGATGCCCTGGCCGCGTGCCGCCGAGTCCACTCCCGTAGGACCGAAGAAACCCTTGGCAGTCGCGTCGTGACAGGCAAAGCCCAGCATCTGGCCATCCCTGACCGCCACCCAGCAAGTGATCGGCAGGCTGGTGAGCGCCACCGCTGCCTCGGCAGTCCAACCGGGCGAGAAGTGCTCCGAAATCCAGTCCAGCACCACCTGCCGCTCGGGAGGGATGGCTCGGCGCACCGTGATGCCGGCCGCCGCGACTTTCGCCTCGGCCTCGAAATGTGGCAGGTCGTATAGCCGGACCAGAAGATCGCTCATCGCACGTCCTCGTAGGTACGGTAGAGGTTAGGCATCAGCCCGACGAGAGCCGTGAAGCGGCCGAAGTCACGGCGCTCGGTTGCAGTCCAGCCGGTCTCGGCCAGGGCCGAGAGACGCGGGAACACCAACCGGTCGAAGGTGGCGCGCGCGGTCATCGGTTCGCACCAGATGCAGCCCTGGACGCCCAGCAGCCGCTCGGCCTCTTCGGCGCTCCACCCGGCAGCGGGCTGGAATGTGTAGGTCTTTTCGAGCGACGACCAGCCCGCCCAGGCGGCCCCGCATTCGTGCCAGTCTTCACTGAGCGCCATGTCGAAATAGTAGGCCTGCGCCGGCGCCGCCACGACACTGTAACCCTCTGCGGCCACACGCTGGCTAGCTTCCACCGTCTGCCAGCCGACGAGGTAGCAATTGTCCTTGTCGATGCCGCCGCCATGCGCGGCCTCTTCCCACGCACCGGTCACCTTGCCCTGCTTGGTCAAGAAAGCCTGTATCCGGCGCAGGAACGCGGCCTGCAGCGGCGCGACCCCCTCTACGCCGAGTTCCTTGCGCATGGCGTTCGCCTTGGGCGAGGTCGCCCAGGCATCAGCCGGCACCTCGTCGGCACCGACATGGAAATAGGCCGACGGGAAGAGCTCGGCCATCTCACCAAAGATCGTCTCGATCACCTCGTAGGTGGCTTCGACGGCCGGGTTGAGGCAGTTGTTCGGGAACGACTGGATCGAATGGTAGAGCCCGTTTTCACCCGGGTCCCGCAGCTGCGGCAGCGCCTGGATCATGGCGTAGCAATGGCCCGGCACATCGATCTCGGGCACGATCTCGACGCCGAAATCTTCGCCGACCGCCACGATGTCTCGAATGGCGTCCTTGGTATAGTAGCCCCCCGTCTCCTCCGGGCCCGACCCGAGCAGCGGCGGCACCGCCCTCCCGTGCCCCCGCCACGCCCCCACCTGCGTCAGCTCCGGATACGCCTCGATCTCGACCCGCCACGCCTCGTCGTCCGAGAGATGCCAATGCAGCACGTTGAGCTTGTTCCAGGCGAGGATGGCGATGAACTGCTTGACTTCCTCGCTCGAAAAGAACCGCCGCGCCACGTCGAGATGGCAACCTCGCCAGTGCATGGCCGGCTCGTCTTCGATGCGTCCCGAGGTGGGAAAGGAGAAGCTCTGCGCATGGAGCCGCGCGCCCCGCTGAATTTGTCCCAGCGTGATGACGCCATAGAGAAGGCCGGTGTAAGCTCCACCGGAAATCTCGACGCCATCGGGCGAGAAGTCGATCACATAGGCGTCCTCCCCGAGATTGTCGTCGAAATGGATATCGACGGGATACCCGCCCTCGTCATCGTCACGGACGATGCCCTCGCCTGGGAACAGGAACTGCGTCAGTGCGGCAAAATTATCGGCGACCGTCTCGGTCGCCTCGTTGTCGCCCATGATGGCGAGGCCGAGCGGCACGCTGCGTCGGCCGGCGACATCGACTACCTTCGGCCATGGCACGATCGAGACCGGCACCGGCGGCGCTTCAGGCACCGGGTAGTGCGCGGTGCCGCGCTTGCGGACCTTGTCGCTGCCGGCGAGGCGGGTCGGCTGGGTGAGCGCCGTGCGGATCTCGCCGCCGGGCAGGATGACGAAACCGGCGGTAGCACCATCGGTCCAATGCCGGATCGGATAGTCGAGCTTCATGACATCGACGGTCCACGACCGGCCCGGTTCGAGTGCAAACCCCGCGGGCGGCGCCATCTCGCAATAGTTCGAGAGCTGTGTCACCACCGAACCGCCAACGATCTCTGCGCCATCGCTGACTCGGGCCGGACCGGAAAAGCCGAGGGAGAAGTCCTTGATCGCCGCCTTGCTATGGTTGGTGAGGGTCAGCCGGTAGCGAGATTCCTCCTTGTTCCACTCGCTCTCAAGTTCGAACCCGTCATGCCAATCAGCGACCATTTTGATACCACTCCCGTTCGGGCTTTGCTCTAGTCCACTCGGCCGCGCGCCGCAACGGGAACCGTCTCCACCACCTCACCACCCTCAATGAGGTTGACCACATCAAAGAGGTTCGAGACCACGCAGACATGGTTTGGCACCACCCGCACTCGGTCGCCGATGCGCGGGGTGTCGGAGGGCGTGTCAAGCTCGATCACCCCATGCTCCTCGTTGACGAACTTGATGGTGATGTCGGTGCCCTGTAGCTGACCGTAGCCGGTGAGGTTGCCGATGTCGCTCGAGAGCGCCTTGGACCCGCAATCGAGAACGATCCGACTTGGCGTTGGCCGGCTGACCACGGTGGCGAGCACTGTCAGCGCACAATCATCCCAACCCGCGGCCCCAGCCGCCACCTGCATCCGGTCGTAGTAGATATAGGTGCCGGGCCGGCGTTCGGAGACGACGCTCTGGCCGGTGCGCCACATGTCGGGCGTGTTGCCGCTGGTGACTTTGGGCACCTCGATGCCGGCTTGGGTCAGGAGGTCGATGGCCTCGCGTAACCAGGCCTCGGCCTGATCTGGCTTCTTGGCCGGCGGATAGGTCATCAGCCCGCCGAACCTAAGACCCGGCGCTTGGGTGATCTGGCGAGCGAGGGCGAGGGCCTGCGCCGGCGTCTGTACGCCGCAGCGATTGGTGCCGGTATCGCATTCGACCAGTACCGTCAGCGGCTTGCCGCTGGAAAAGGTCCGCGCGTAGCCGGCGACGGTATCGGGACTATCGGCAGTCACCGCCAATGTCACCCGCTCGTTGACCGCCTTCAATCGTTTGAGCTTGCTTTCGCCGATGATGTTGTAGGGCAGGAAGATGTCGGTGAGGCCGGCATCCGCCATCACCTCCGCCTCGCCCAGCTTCTGCACGGTGATGCCGGTGGCACCCAATTCCACCTGCCGTTTGGCAAAGCGCGGCAGCTTGTGAGTCTTGATGTGCGGCCGCAGCGCATAGCCGTTGGCATTGGCATGATCCTGCGCGCGCTTGAGATTGGCTTCGACGCGCTGGAGGTCGATCAGCACGCATGGCGTTTCGAGGTCAGCAATCGACCGGCTCATGGCAAAATCCTCCACTTATCCCCGCGAGTCCGGGGACCTCTAGAATGGCGCATGAACCTGTTCTGGAGACCAAAACTATGGACATGACGCCCCGGCTCAAGCTGCCCTACATCGCCCCGCAGCAGGCGCAAAAGCAAGTCACCTACAACGAGGCGATGCGTACGCTCGATACGCTGGTGCATCCGGTGGTCAAGAGCCGCACCATCGCCGCGCCCCCCGGCAGTCCGGCGGACGGCGATGCCTACCTCGTGGACGCCTCGCCCACCGGCGCTTGGTCCGGTAAGGCGGGTAAGCTCGCCGTCTTCGTTGATGGTGGCTGGCTGTTCCACAGTCCACTCGATGGCTGGCTGCTCTATGTCGAAGACGACGACCAGTTCGTGCAGCGCCAAGCCGGATCGTGGTCGCCATTGTTGGCATCGGTGGCAGATCTCTCCGACTATGCCGAGGGCACCTGGACCCCCGGCATCACCTTCGGCGGCAGCGCGGCGGGTGTGACCTATGGGGCGGGAACGACGGGGCGCTACACGCGCATCGGTCGGCTCTGCATTGCCACTTTCCTGCTCCACGTCAGCAACAAGGGCTCAGCGGTCGGCGCAGCCGTAGTGACCGGACTGCCGTTTAGCGCGCTCGCGACCCCACCCGGAGCTGGCTTGACCACCTGTTGGGCGACCAGCATCGGCGCCTCAGGTACCATTCTTGGAGCGGTTACAAGTGGTGGCACGACCCTGGCACTCTATGCCGCCACCAGCGGCACCGCCGCCGCACTCACCAACACGGTATTTAGCGGAAGTGGTCTGTCGCAACTGCAAGGCGTGGTGATCTATGACATCGCGTAGAACTAGAGCCGCGCGCGGGCTCTGAGTACAAAGCCGATGATCTCCGCGACCGCCTCGAACAGCTCGACGGGGATCTCCTCCTCGAGCTCCACCCCGCTCAGCGCTTTGGCGAGGGCGGGGTTGGACTCGATGACAATGTCGTTCTCCTCGGCCAGCGCAATGATGCGTTCGGCGATAAGCCCGCGGCCCTTGGCGATGACGCGTGGCGCCTCGCGGCTGCCCTTCTCGTATTCGAGCGCGACGGCGAGCTTCTGCGGATCGGCGGGCAGGTTGCTCACGTAACGCTGTCCATAAGGCGTCCGGCCGCAACCACCTCGTCCTTGGGAGGGCCGCGCCGGACGACGAGGGAAATCAGGTCGAGCCCCTTGGCGGTGAGCGCTGGCGCCAGTTCGGGCAACATGGCCTCGAGCGCATTGGCGGTAGCGTCCCCGTCGGCCCAGATGGCGACGCTAGCGCGCCGGCCCACCATGCTGACCTGCGCGCCGACTTCGCCGATCACGGAAAACTTGAGCGCAAAGCGCAGCCGCCACGCTTTGTCTTTAGCGTCTCGGTTGGCCTTGCCATCGCGCGCGATCTGGATCTGCGCCATGGCCAGCTCATGCCCGAGCATCATCGGCAGTTCGAGGTTCCACTCGGTTGGGCTGGCCAACGCCGCGCCCGGTCGAGCCGCCTCGGCGGGCTGGGTGCTAAGCTGCAACAGTTTGACCCGCGCCAGCGCACCTTCGGTTTGGCTGAGCAGCGCCTTGCCGGCCTCTTTGGCGTCGCCCTGGACCTGCTGCGGCAGGTCAGGTGCCTGTCCGCGGGGGGCCGTGCCCTTAGCCGGCGGCGGTGGCGCAGGCCGCCGTGCGATCGGCGCCACAGGCACAATGTCGTCACCGAGCCAGGCGAGCAGCGTGCCACGCAACTGGCCCAGGGCTTGCCGGATATCGGGCGGGCCGCCGGCTTTGGCCGGGGCATCGATGAATACGCCTGATTTCAGCACCGCGCTCTTCAGCGCCTCGCCGCTCGGCGCGCCGCGGTCGAGATTGATCCGCGTGGCGAGCACGCGCGCTGCCGCCTCTGCGACCGGAGTTGGCAGTTGTGGCATGGTGGCAGGGAGGGTCTGCAATAGCGGTGCCGCGCTCTGCTGCTGCGCCGCCGCCTGCGTGGTCGCTGCCATCACTATCTGCGCCGGTGTCCCGGGTGTCGGCGGCGCGACTGGGGCAGACGCGGACGGCTGCGTGAAGGCTTGCGCCAGCCGTTGCAGCAGCACCTGCGGCTGCGCGAGGAACGGCTGGGTCGAGGAAGGTGGCGAGACCGTGGATGGCGGCGTTGCGGTCTTTGGCAGAGTGACATTGGTCGTAGTCGCCACAGTAACGGGCACCAGAGAAGTCGGCTGCGACTGGGGTGTAATCGTGGCCTGCGGCAGTGTCTGCGGCTGAGGCTGAACCAATACGGGGACCGGCGCTTGCTGCACTGCCGCCGAAGTCGGTGCGGGCACTGGCGTCGATGCAGGTATAGGTGCAGGCGCAGTAGCCTGTGTCGCGACCTGGGCCGGAACCGGCTTCGGCGAAGCAGGCTGTGGCGAGGTGACGGGGACGCTCGGCGGCGCTTGTGTCGGCAGCGACGATGTCTGAATCGGTGGTAGTTGCGGGCTGGCGGCCGGCGGCATCGCCGCAGCAGGTGCCGGCGTCGAACTCAGGGAAGAGTGCGACGCCGATGACGAAGACCGCAGCTGCGGGGCAGTCACTAAGGCCGGCGCCGTCGCGTTCGACTGCACCGAGGTCTGTACGATTCCGGCTTGCTGGGCGGGTTGCGGTTGCGGTGAAACCTGCGGTTGCGGCGTGGATATGGCTGCTGTCTGTGGTGCCTGCATCGCCGGAGTTGGCGCCGGACTGTTCGGCATTGGCGGAGCCGGGACGTTGGGCCGCGGAATGTTGTTGGGCGCGGGTTGCACCACAACGGCCGCTTGGCCGTTCGGCATCTGCTGCACGTCGATCCGCACCGGCGTTCCCGGCGGCAGCGGCGTCGAGAGTTTCAGCGTCAGCACCATGTCGGCAACGGCGATCTGCGCCATGCCGGCCGGCAGGTTCGGTGGGGGCGGCACGATTTTGCCTGTCAGCGGTTGCCCCGCCTGCTGCACCAGCATTTCCAGGCTCTGGCGCGCAAGCTTCGCCGCCGCCGCGGTCAAGGTCGATGCGGGATCCTGTCCAGCCGTTGGCTGTAGGGCGATCTGCACTTCTGTGGTCACGCGCCTCTCCTCCGGCTTCAGCCGGTTGAGCGCATGATCGCGGATTCGGGTTAACGAGTGTTAACGACTAGTCCTCGGGTTCGATCTCTTCTTTGGCGTCCAGCCAGTTGGCTTCGGCCCGTCCCGGAGGGCTGCCCTCGGCCAGCCAACGATCGAAGGCGAGCTGCCGGAGGTGGGCTTCCTTGGCCTTGAGCCAATAGTCCTGCGCCCGGCCTTCCGGCCGACCATCCTGTTCCCAGAAGAAATAAGCCGTCCGCCGGATGGCTTCGGCCAGATTGGCGTCCTTATGCATCAGCCCGCATAGGCCTCTCGATGAGCGATGACCTGTACCGGGCGCCGCAGCCGCCGACCCGCAACCAGCTCCGCCATTTCCAGCGTGGTCTGGAAATGCTCCAGCAGCGCCTCGAATTCGGCGCTGGCGCGGAGAAGGGTTGAGAGCGATGGGTCGCCCGGGGCCGTAAGCGTCATGAGCATGTCGGCTCGCTCCATGGCGGCGCGGATCTGCGTCACGAGTGTTTCCGCCTCATCGAACGCACCCAGTTGCACCGGCTCGCCAGCCCGCACGGCATTCGCCAGCTTGCGGAAGCGATCGGCTTCTTCGCTCCAGTGCGGCAGCATGGCCCGCCAGGCCGCAAAGGTCCGCTCGCTTTCGTTGCTGCCGATTTCCGCTTTCATGAGCATGGTGCACCGTCCGTATTGGTTGCCCACCGAACGTGCAGCCGCCGTCCTGGGTTGCAGCCGAATGGCCCAGCCCATAGGAAATGGCGAACGGAGTCCTTCTTGATGCGCATCCTGGTCACCGGCGCTGCCGGCTTTATCGGCTTTCACGTGGCCCGGAGGCTGCTGGCTCGCGGCGACAGCGTCGTCGGCTTCGACGTGGTCAACGACTACTATGATCCGGCCATCAAGGACGCGCGCCTCAAGGTGCTGGGAGGCACCAATGGCGACTTCAGCTTCGTGCGCGCCGATCTCGCGGACCGCGATGCAGTGTCGAAAGTCTTCACCGAGCATCGCTTCGACCGGGTGATCCACCTCGCGGCCCAGGCCGGCGTCCGCTACAGCCTCGAGAACCCGCATGCCTATGTGGAAAGCAATCTCATCGGTTTCACCAACATCCTCGAGGGCTGTCGCCATGCCGAGGTCGAGCACCTGACCTATGCGTCGACCTCGAGTGTCTACGGCGCCAACACCAAGATGCCGTTCTCCGAACATGACGGCGTCGACCACCCGCTGCAGTTCTATGCGGCGACCAAGCGCGCCAACGAACTGATGGCCCATAGCTACAGCCACCTATTCCGGCTGCCGACCACCGGCCTGCGCTTCTTCACCGTTTACGGGCCATGGGGCCGGCCGGACATGGCGCTGTTCTCGTTCACCAGGGCCATCCTCGCGGGCGAGCCCATAAAACTCTTCAACAATGGCAACCACATCCGCGACTTCACCTTCGTCGACGACATCGCCGAAGGCGTGATCCGCGCGAGCGACCAGATCGCAATGCCGGACCCGAACTGGGATTCCTCGAACCCGGACCCGGCCACCAGCAATGCGCCCTACCGCATCTTCAACATCGGCAACAACGACCCGACCGAGTTGACCGCTTATGTCGAGGCCATCGAAGAGGCGCTGGGTAAAAAAGCCATCCGCGAACTCTTGCCGCTGCAGCCCGGCGACGTCCCCAACACCTATGCGGATGTGACCACGTTGGAGGCGGCCACCGGCTACCGCCCGGGCACGCCGGTGCGTGAAGGCGTTCGGCAGTTCGTCGAGTGGTACAGGGAGTTCTACGGCGTCTAGCGGTCAGTGAACGCCAGCTTGGCACCGAGTGCCACGAAGGCGGCGGCAAACGTGCGGCGCATCCAGGTAAGGATCTTGGGACGCGTCACCACATGCGTCCGAATCGCTGCGGCAAAGAGGCCGTAGCCGGCGAACACCACGAAGGTGATCAGCATGAAGACGAGGCTCAGCTCGAGCATGCGGGGCAGGGCGTCGCTGGCCGTCGCCGGCACGAACTGAGGCAGGAAGGCGAAAAAGAAGATCGAGAGTTTCGGGTTCAGCACATTGACCAGCACGCCCTGGATCAGCACCTGCCGTATCGATTGCGGTGCACTGGCGCCATCGATGCTGAGCGCACCCTTCTCTCGGATCGTTTGCCAGGCCATCCAGAGCAGATAGGCGACACCGGCATACTTGATGATTTCGAAGGCTAGCGCGCTGGCATGCAGCACCGCCGCGAGACCTGTGATCGCTGCCAGCATGTGCGGAATGATGCCGAGCGTGCACGCGAGGGCAGCGAAAAGACTGGCCCGCGCACCCCGCGAGAGTCCGGCGGCCAGCGTATAGAGGACACCGGTCCCCGGTGACACCACCACAATCAGAGAAGTGAGCCAAAACTCAATGCTCATACGTGACCTCGCTCACGGACGTCTACGGAAGTACGCTAGCGGTTGTCACGGCCGACGCAAGTGTCAGCTCGCGCCACGAAGAACATTTATGGCCGGGAAACCAGCGCCATTTCCGGCCGCATCTGACGGCTAGCGACGGCTGGGGAATTCTGCCAACGTCCCGGCCACCACCGGGAGGGAACAATGAAAAAACTCATCAACGAACCGCGCCACCTCGTCCGCGAACTGCTCGAAGGCGTCACCGACGTCAATCCCGCCGTGGCCCTGCTCGCCGACGAAAACGTCATCGTCCGCCGCAACCTTCCCGAACCGTCCAAGCGACAGGTCGCCATTCTCTCCGGCGGCGGCAGCGGCCATGAGCCCGCCCATGCCGGCTATGTCGGCGAGGGCATGCTGTCGGCGGCGATTGCGGGCGACGTCTTCACCTCGCCCTCCACCGATGCCGTGCTGGCCGCCATCCTCGCTGTTTCCGGCCCGGCCGGTGCCGTGCTGATCGTTAAGAACTATACCGGTGACCGGTTGAACTTCGGCCTCGCGGCCGAACTGGCCCGCCAGCAGGGCATTCCCGTCGAAGTCGTGGTCGTTGCCGACGACGTCGCTTTGCGCGATCTGGTTCCCAAGGCCCGCCGCCGCGGCATTGCCGGCACTGTGCTGGTGCACAAGCTCGCCGGCGCCGCAGCGGCCGCCGGCTTCCCGCTCGCCAAGGTCGCCGATATCGCTCGCCGCGCTGCCGATGATCTTGGCTCCATGGGCGTCGGGCTCGGCGCCGTCATTGTTCCTGCTGCCGGCGTGCCGGGCTTCGAGCTGGGTCCTGACGAGATCGAATTCGGTCTGGGCATCCACGGCGAAAAAGGCGTCGCCCGCGGCGCGCATCGCACCGCCGACGAAATCGCCGCCCAACTGCTCGACAGCATCTGCACCGACCTCGGCCTTGAGCCGGGCGACTGCGTGGCTCTGATGGTCAATGGTCTCGGCGGCACCGCGCCAATGGAATTGGCCGTGGTCGTGCGCGGGGCTCTGAACAACCTCCGCGCCCGCGGCATCCGCGTCGAACGGGCTTGGACCGGCAACTTCATGACCGCGATGGAAATGCCCGGTTGCTCGCTAACGCTGCTGAAGCTCGACGACGAGCGCAGTGTTCTCCTCGATGCGCCGAGCCGCGCCCCGGCCTGGCCCGGCGACGGCCGCATCGAGGAAAGAGGTGCCATTGTGCCGGCGACCCCGGTCGCCGCCACCACCGAGCCAATCACCGCCGGTCCCCTCACCGCGAAGCTCCACGCCGCCGTCGCTGCGGTTGCCACAGCGCTCGAAGCGGCGGAAGAAAAGCTGACTGAGCTCGACGCCAAGGCCGGCGACGGCGATCTCGGCGCCAGCATGGCCCGGGGTGCTGCCGCCATCCGCGCGCTCGGGCAAGCCAGCTACGCGTCGCCCGCGCGTCTTCTCACTGACATCGGCAACGCTCTCCGCCGCGCCATCGCCGGCAGTTCGGGTCCCTTCTATGCCACCGCGCTCCTCCGCGCCGCCGGAGCGCTGCGCGACAAACCCGCACCGAGCAATGAAGAGTTCCAGCAGGCATTTGCCGACGCCATCGCCGCCATTTCCGATCTCGGGGGCGCCAAGCCGGGCGACCGCACCATGCTCGATGCGCTTCAACCGGCTCTCAACGCCTGGGTGGCCACGGGCCGCTTCGCCGATGCCGCCGATGCCTCTGAAGCCGGCGCCACAGCAACTGCGGAGATGTTCCCCGCGCTCGGCCGCGCCAGCTATCTCGGCCAGCGTGCCCTCGGCATCCCCGACGGCGGCGCCGTCGCTGTCTCCATCTGGATCAAGGCATTGGCCGGGGCACTGTGAGGATCCTGACGGTCAGCCGAGGCTGGGCTTGGCCACGCTGAACATTGCCTGCAAATGGTCGGTCCGCCCCTCGGCCGGCGCGACTGCCATATAGCTGCCAATGATTACTGCGCTCAAGCAGAGCAGCAGATACACCACCAACGGCTTCGTCATCCCGGACCTCGAGCAACTCAAGCTGCCCGATGATGAACGGATATGGCTAACGAGAGCCTAATGGCAAAGACGACGATGTTGAGACATTGGCGCACCCGGAGCGACATAGATGGGCACTGTACGGCGTCTGCCTAGCTCAGCGAGCCCGCGACCCTGATCCAGCGTACGACGCGGAAGCTGCGGGCCACCGAAGCTGGCCTGCACTACTTCGCGGAGTGCCGAGCTGCATTACGCAGGTCGCTGCGGCGGAGCAGCAACTCGCCGCAACGACAGCCGGTGTTGCGGGACTGCTCAGAATGACAGCACCTGTTAATGTTTCGCTGGGTATCTTGCCTCGCATCATCGCGCGTTTCCGCGAGGCGCATCCTAACGTCGAGGTCGACTTGATCGCCAGGGATCGGGTCGCAGACTTCGTGGGTGAGGGTAGCGACCTGGCAATCCGGATGGGGCCGCTCGCTGACTCGAGCCTTATCACCCGCTAGTTCCTCAAGGGCTCTACTGCATTGTTCGCTAGTGCGGATTACCTGCGCCGTCGCGGCACGCCGAAACGGCTAGAAGACTTAGGCATCATGACCTAATCGGCATTGGCAAGCTGCGAGACGGTTGGTCGAATGCCGACCCAATTCGAAAGCTGTTCCGCGAAGCTTGCAAGTACGCGGGGCTCCCCGACTTCCGGAGCCACAGCTTCAGGTACATGCTCGGAAGGCTGGGGTTGTCGAAGACTCAATCGAATGAGGAGTTGAAGGTGTGGTCGCAGAACCTTGGGCACGAGAGGATGCTGACCACGCTTCACGAGCTATGGACAAGTGCCCGACTACCGTCAGCGGGAGTTGATCCTCGGATGGAGAAGCGGAATACCTCGTAAGCGGTCGAGCCTCAAGGCGGCGACCTCTGCCCAAGAAAGGCAGTCATCTTTGCTGCGGCCATAGCTCAGTCGAGTGGCGAAGTAACTGCGGTCAAGGCAAATCCCCATGCCGTGTCAGACTCCGCGCCTTGCAGTTCTACCGGGGTAACACCAAGGTAACACGATAGACCGCTTCAGGGCCCAGAGGGGACACGCGAGATTGCGACTGGAGTCGAAGCTGCTTCCTACCTCAGTCTTGGTGATTCAATCGCAGCAGACTAGTGGAACGATCGAGAGTTGGAGTCGGCGTTACCACCTGACGGATTCGCGATGGCTCAACAGGCTCTGTTCGATAGCTTCCGCCAGCAGCTGCATAGTGAAGGGCTTGGAGACGATCGACACGTCGGATGGGCGCGAGTTCATCGCTTCCAACTGGGCATACCCGGTCATGATGATCGCCGGCATATCGGGCCGGTGGCGTCGTGCCCCCTCGACCAGTTCGAGGCCGGACATCATAGGCATGGCATAATCCGTCAGCAGCAGGTCGAACTTCGAAGGATCCTCGCCGATCATGGCAATCGCCTCGATCCCGCTCGCCGCGGCCGTCACGCGGAAGCCGCTCTCGATCAGCTGCATCTCGGTGAGGCTGCGCAGAGTCTGACTGTCATCGACGAGCAGGATATGCGCCTCGAGGTCGGTTTCACCTGTCGCCGGGGTCAGGTGGTCGACAGTGTCGGATTGCCGCGCCGCCTGCCGGTTTCGCGGTAGCCATACCTCGATCTGCGTACCCTTGCCGGGCGTGCTGCTGATCCGCAGCGTGCCGCCTGATTGCTGAGCAAAGCCGTACGCCATGCTTAGGCCAAGCCCCGTACCGCGGCCAACATCCTTGGTCGTGAAGAACGGCTCGAGCACCTTGGGCAGCAGGTCTGCCGGTATGCCAGAGCCCGTGTCGGAGACGGTCACCACCACATAGTCGCCCGCTGCCAGATCGGGAGATGGGCCGCTTTCTTGGTTCCTGATCGTCATGACGATCTCGCCGCCTTCGGGCATCGCGTCGCGCGAGTTGATGACGAGGTTCATGATCGCAAGCTCAAGTTGTGAGGGGTCGACGAAGATCGTCCAGAGGTCAGGTTCCAGTTCCCATCGCAAACGCACCAGCCCGCCCAGGATCGGCGCCAGCATTCCGTTGAGCGACTCGCTGACGGCCGGCAGTTCGACGACGGTCGGTGCAAGCGCCTGACGGCGCGAGAACGAGAGCAGCCGGCTTACCAAATGCTTGCCCTGCTCGGCGGCATGGCGGGTCATCTGGAGGACTTCCAGCGACTTCCCCTCGATCTTGGTCCTGCGCTCGAGAATTGCGAGGCCGCTTAGGACTGACGCCAGCAGGTTGTTGAAGTCGTGCGCCACGCCACCGGTCAGTTTGCCGATGGCATCCATCTTCTGTGCCTGCAGCAATTGATCCTGCAGCATCCGCTGCTCAGTGACGTCGCGCAACGTGCCCGCGAGCGACCGGGACGACCCCTTCAGAACGACGGCCTGGTCAAGAAACGTCCGCACGGATCCGTCGGCATGGCGCCAGCGGAATTCGCGGTTGCGTTTGCCGTCTACCGCCGGGGCGGCGAATAGCTGCTGATCTTCCGCCACCACACGCGAACCGAAGAGTTGCCTGTCGCGCTCGAACTCGGCGCTGTCGAAGCCGCAGATCTCGTTGACGTTGCCGAGGACGAACTGCGGTGCCTTGGTTTGAGGATCCTCGACATAAACGACCACCGGGAGGGAACTGAGAATAAGCTCCTGCCGCTCCTCCGCCTGCCGCAGCGCTTCTAGAGCCGCAAGGCTCTGTTGCTGCGCTTCGAGTTTTTCTTCGAGGAGGCGCTTCTGCTCGGCGCTTGTCCGGCGGATCTCCGCCGCCGTCTCGAAGAGTCGGACAAAGACCGAGACCTTGGACCGGACGATCCGCGGCTCGACCGGCTTGAACACGAAGTCCACCGCTCCGGTGTCGTAGCCCTTGAGCAGATGCGCATCTTCCTTGTTGATCGCAGTGAGAAAGATGATCGGCGTATCCCGAGACTGCTCGCGCTCACGCACCAGCGCCGCGGTTTCATATCCATCCATCCCGGGCATCAGCACATCAAGGACAATGACCGCGAACTGCTCCTTCAAGAGCCAGCGCAGTGCCTCCTCGCCCGAAGAGGCGCAGACGATTTCCGCGATGTCGCTGAGCGCCTCGTTGAGGGCCAGCAGATTACGGCTATCGTCATCGACTACCAGCACCTTGGGACGCTGGGGCTCGAACGACCGCGGCTCCAGCCGGACAGGAGTCCGTACCACGTTCATGGCCGAACTCACCACTTGGCTGCCCCTGCAATACTCTTGAGGCCCGCTTCAGAGGGTCTGCCGCGAGAGCGGCCCACCCAGACGCGCAACAGCGCCAGCAGCAGGTCGAGGTCCACGGGCTTGGCGATGTAGTCGGAGGCGCCGGCTTCGAGGCACTTCTGCCGGTCTCCCTTCATGGCCTTGGCTGTCACCGAGATGAGCGGGAGATCCGCGAATTTCGGTCGCCGGCGGATTTCACGCATGGTTTCGTAGCCATCCATCTCCGGCATCATGATGTCGATCAGCGCGACATCGATATCGTTCTCCTGCTCGAGCAATTCGATGCCCTCGCGCCCGCGCTCGGCATGCACCACGTCGATGCCATAGGTTTCGAGCACGCTTGTGAGCGAATAGATGTTGCGGATGTCGTCATCCACAATGAGGACCTTGGCTCCGACGAGATCGCGAGCGTCAGGGTCGTCTCGATTAGGGGCATTGTCCTCGGCAATATCGGCGCTCGGCAGTTGCGCCGAGACCAGCGAGGCGACTTGGGCCGGGCTGTCCGCGATGGCTATATCGAGGCCATGCCCGACCAGCAGCGAGTGTGCGCTATCCGGATTAGCCGAAAATACCACCAGCCGCGAAATTGCCGTACCGAACATGGGCCCCAGCTCGGCGGCTATCCTGGCGTTGTCTTTATTGGACCGACCCAACGAAAGGACCACAGCGTCGTACTGCGCCAGAACGGCTTCGTCCGAATTTGCCGGCAGGCGGGGCAGGGCGGTAACGGCTGTCACGCCATCCCTGATCGCGTCGACAAGCTGCAGGCGACGATCGGGGTCGGGATCCGCCACCAGAACGCTCCGTTTGGCGCGCAGCCGGCTCGACTTGATCTCGGCGAAGACACGAGACAACTCCTCCGGCGACACCGGCTTGGTGAGGACACTCGCGGCACCCTTCTCGCCGAGGACGTCGATGCGCTCAGCGCCGGAGATCACGTGGATGGGGATCGACTGAGTCTTGCTGTCGTGCCGGAGCAGATCGAACAGCACCCAGCCATCGATGTCCGACAGGCCGAGGTCCAACGTGATGGCGTCGGGCATGAGTTTACGCGCCAGCGCCAGCGTGCCCGATCCGGCGTTTGAAAGAACGCCCTTGAGCCCGGACGACCTGGCGATGCCAAGCAGGATCTCACCGAAGGTCTGGTCGTCCTCGACGATTAAGATGACCCGGTCGCCAGGACCAATATTGTCGCGGTCGTCGGCGAAATCGATCTGCGTTGCCTCATGGGTTTCACCATCATCGGCGATCTTGGCTGCTTCCGGCCGCGGCGACGACACCGCCGGTGGGCCCTCGAATGGCACCACGAGGGTAAAGGTCGAGCCCTTGCCGGGTGTACTCTCCACGCGGAGCTCGCCGCCCAGCAGACGGGCAATTTCTCGGCTGATCGAGAGACCGAGGCCGGTGCCGCCATACTTGCGGCTCGTAGTGCCGTCGGCCTGCTGGAATGCCTCGAAGATGAGCTTTTGCTTGTCTTCGGGAATGCCGATGCCAGTATCGGTCACCGAGATGGCGAGCCCGTCGATCTGCCGGGTCACACCGTTGTGCGCCCCGCGCTCAGGCTTGAAGTCGAGCCGAACCTCGCCTTCCGAGGTAAACTTGAAGGCATTCGATAGAAGGTTCAGTACGACCTGCTGCAGACGCTTTTCGTCGGTGCGGACAGTATCGGGCAGTTTGGGATCGACATTGATCGTGTACCGCAGCCCCTTGTCGGCAGCGAGCTGTCGGAATGTCCGCTCCATGTGCTGACGCAGGTTGGAGAGCGGCATCTCGCCGACATCGATGGTCACCGTGCCAGACTCGATCTTGGAAAGATCGAGGATGTCGTTGATGAGGCTGAGCAGGTCCGTGCCGGCCGAATTGATGGTGCGCGCGAACTCGACCTGCTTGTCGTTGAGGTTGCCCTGCTGGTTGGATGCCAGGAGCTTGGAGAGGATGAGCAGCGAGTTCAGAGGCGTACGCAGTTCGTGGCTCATATTGGCCAGGAATTCGGACTTGTACTTGGAGGTAAGGGCGAGCTGCTCGGCCTTCTCTTCAAGAGCGCGACGGGCCATCTCGATTTCGAGATTCTTGTTCTCCACCTGCTTCTTTTCGTTTTCGAGCAGCTGCGCCTTTTCCTGCAGCTCCTCGTTGGTGGTGTGGAGCTCTTCCTGCTTCTTGGTGAGTTCGGATTGACGGGCTTGAAGTTCGGCGGTGAGCAACTGCGACTGCTTGAGCAGGCCCTCGGTTCGCATCGTCGCTGCGATGGTGTTGAGCACGATGCCGACCGATTCCATCAGCTGGTTGAGGAAGGACTGATGGGTGTCGTTGAACTCGCCCATCGAGGCCAGTTCGATAACGGCCTTTACTTCATCTTCGAACAGCGCCGGCAGGATGATGACGTTGCTCGGATCGGCCGATCCCAGGCCTGAACTGATCTTGAGGAAGTTCGACGGCACATTGTCGAGCAGAATGGCCCGCTTGTCCGCGGCACTCTGGCCGACCAGGCCCTCGCGCAGAGACAGCCGGTTCTTGAGCTCGGCGCTGCTCTCCGCCCCATAGCTTGCTGCGAGCTCCAGATAGGTCTCGGACTCTTCACGACTGGTCACGTAGAAGACGCCGTACTGTGCATTCACCAGCGGCGCCAGCTCGCTCATGATCAAGCGAGAGACCGTTGTTAGGTCGCGCTCGCCCTGCAACATGCGCGAGAAACGCGCGAGGTTGGTCTTGAGCCAGTCCTGCTCGGCGTTTTTGAGAGTCTGATCCTTGAGATTGCGGATCATCTCGTTGATGTTGTCCTTGAGGGCGGCCATTTCGCCGGACGCCTCCACCGCGATCGAGCGGCTGAGGTCGCCCTTGGTCACGGCGGTCGCCACATCCGCGATCGACCGCACCTGGCCGGTCAGGTTCGCCGCCATGGCGTTCACGTTGTCGGTCAGGTCGCGCCAGAGACCGGCGGCGCCCGGCACGCGTGCCTGGCCGCCGAGCTTGCCTTCCACGCCCACTTCGCGGGCCATGTTGGTCACCTGGTCGGCGAAGGTCGCCAGCGTCTCGATCATGCCGTTGATGGTGTCGGCGAGCGCTGCGATTTCGCCTTTGGCGTCCACGGTCAGCTTGCGCTTGAGGTTGCCCTGCGCCACCGCGGTCACCACGTCGGCGATACCGCGCACCTGGTTGGTGAGGTTGGTCGCCATCAGGTTCACGTTGTCGGTAAGGTCCTTCCAGGTGCCGGCGACACCCACCACCTGCGCCTGCCCGCCCAGCTTGCCTTCCGTGCCCACTTCGCGCGCCACGCGCGTCACTTCGCCAGCGAAGCTGTTGAGCTGGTCCACCATGGTATTGATGGTGGACTTGAGTTCGAGGATTTCGCCCTTCACGTCCACCGTGATCTTCTTGGAGAGGTCGCCGCGCGCCACGGCGGTGGTCACCTCGGCGATGTTGCGCACCTGACCAGTCAGGTTCTGCGCCATCGAGTTGACGTTGTCGGTGAGGTCCTTCCACGTACCGGCCACACCACGCACTTGCGCCTGGCCACCGAGCTTGCCCTCTGTACCCACTTCGCGGGCCACGCGCGTCACTTCCGACGCAAAGGAGTTGAGCTGGTCCACCATGGTATTGATGGTGTCCTTAAGCTCGAGGATTTCGCCACGCACCGCCACGGTGATCTTCTTGGACAAGTCGCCGGAGGCCACGGCCGTGGTCACTTCGGCGATGTTACGCACCTGGCCAGTGAGGTTCGCGGCCATTGCGTTCACGTTGTCGGTGAGATCCTTCCAGGTGCCGGCCACGCCGGGCACCTGTGCCTGGCCACCGAGCTTGCCGTCGGTGCCGACCTCGCGCGCCACGCGCGTCACTTCAGATGCAAAGGAGTTGAGCTGGTCCACCATGGTGTTGATGGTGTCCTTAAGCTCAAGGATTTCGCCCTTCACGTCCACCGTGATCTTCTTCGACAAGTCGCCGGAGGCCACGGCGGTGGTCACTTCGGCGATGTTACGCACCTGGCCGGTGAGGTTGGCCGCCATCAGGTTGACGTTGTCGGTAAGGTCCTTCCAGGTGCCGCCAACGCCTTCCACATGCGCCTGGCCGCCGAGCTTACCTTCGGTACCCACTTCGCGCGCCACACGCGTCACTTCGCCGGCGAAGCTGTTGAGCTGGTCCACCATGGTATTGATAGTGGACTTGAGTTCGAGGATTTCACCCTTCACGTCCACCGTGATTTTCTTGGAGAGGTCGCCGCGGGCCACGGCGGTCGTCACCTCGGCGATGTTGCGCACCTGACCGGTGAGGTTGGCAGCCATCAGGTTGACGTTGTCGGTCAAGTCCTTCCAGGTGCCGGCGACACCCCGCACTTCGGCCTGGCCACCCAGTTTGCCCTCGGTACCCACTTCTCGCGCCACGCGCGTCACTTCCGAAGCAAATGAGTTGAGCTGATCCACCATGGTGTTGATGGTGGACTTCAGTTCGAGGATTTCACCCTTGGCGACGGCGGTGATCTTCTTGGAAAGGTCGCCGGAGGCCACGGCGGTGGTCACTTCGGCGATGTTGCGCACCTGGCCGGTCAGGTTGTCGGCCATGAGGTTGACGTTGTCAGTGAGGTCTTTCCAGGTGCCGGCCACGCCGCGCACCTGGGCCTGGCCGCCGAGCTTACCCTCAGTACCCACTTCTCGCGCCACGCGCGTCACTTCCGAAGCGAATGAGTTAAGCTGGTCCACCATGGTGTTGATGGTGTTCTTGAGCTCGAGAATTTCGCCCTTCACGTCCACCGTGATCTTCTTGGAAAGGGCGCCGGAGGCCACGGCGGTGGTCACTTCGGCGATGTTTCGCACCTGGCCGGTGAGGTTATCGGCCATAAGATTCACATTGTCGGTCAGGTCCTTCCAGGTGCCGCCGACGCCCTCGACGCGGGCCTGTCCGCCGAGCTTACCCTCGGTGCCCACTTCCCGCGCCACGCGAGTCACTTCAGATGCAAAGGAGTTGAGCTGGTCCACCATCGTGTTGATGGTGTCCTTGAGGCCCAGGATCTCGCCCTTCACGTCCACCGTGATCTTCTTGGAGAGGTCACCCGAGGCCACTGCCGTTGTCACCTCGGCGATGTTTCGCACCTGCGCGGTGAGGTTGGTGGCCATCGCGTTGACGTTGTCGGTGAGATCCTTCCACGTGCCGGCAACGCCCTTCACCCGGGCCTGGCCACCGAGCTTGCCTTCGGTACCGACTTCGCGTGCCACGCGCGTCACTTCGGCGGCAAACGAGCCGAGCTGCCCCACCATGGTGTTCACGATCTTGCCGATGCGAAGAAACTCGCCTCGCAGTGGCCGTCCGTCGATTTCCACCTGCATGGACTGCGTGAGGTCGCCTTTGGCCACCGCACCGATAACGCGGGCAACCTCCGCGGTCGGCTGCACCATGTCCTCGATGAGCTCGTTGATCGAACGGACGCTCGCCTCCCAGTTGCCGGTAGCGTTGCGGACGTGGCCGCGTTCACTGATCCGTCCGTCCTTGCCCACGACACGGCCCAGCCGCTCGAATTCGCTCGTCAGTTGGCCATTGAGATCGACGATTTCGTTGAAAGTCTGGGCGATATCGCCATCAATTCCGTCGAGATCTTCCGGCAGTCGAACTGAGAAATCCCCGCGTCTGAATGCTCTGAGAGCCGACAGGATCTGACGGCGATCGAGTTCGTGGGTCGCTTCCGTGGCTGGCATGACGTCTTCCCCTGGAGGTCACTCCCCTCTGCGCTGCCGAGCGCAGGTGAACCTCTGCGGTATGACAAACCACGGATTTTCGAACGGGTTCCCAAGGCGCGAAAATAATGTCTATGGTTCCGCCGACCATGGTTTCGGATGTTTGAAAGAGGGGGAATTGGATCGTCGCGTCCAAGAATTGCTCCACGCGGTGATCGCCTCCGTGTGGTGCCTCGAGCTTCTGCTCCTGCTTCGGCGCAGCCCCTCTGCACCTTCCAGCCCTGCCGATCTGGTGACCGAACTGCGCAGCAGCCGCGTCATCGTCGACAGTTCGCTGGAACGGCTGGAGAGAGGCGGCCTGGTCGCGCGCGATGCCGATGGCAGCGTGTGCTACGCGCCAGCCAGCGACGATCTCGACAGGCTGGTGCAGCAGCTTGAGGACGAATATCGCCTCCGCCCCGATTTCGTCCGCCGGGCCATCGTTTCCGCTCCCGATACCAAGCTGAAGTCGTTCGCCGACGCATTCGTTCTCCGAAAGCCCAGATCATGAGCGTCGTGCAGATTATCATCTATCTCCTGTGCTTTGCCGCCTGCGTGCTCTGCGCCTTCCTGCTGTTGCGCGGCTATCGTCGAAGCGGCACGCGACTCCTGCTCTGGACCGGCCTCTGTTTCTCGCTCCTCAGCCTGAATAACCTTGCCGTCGTCCTCGACCTTCTGGTGTTCGCCGAACAAGACCTTCAAGTATGGCGGCACGCCGCGTCGCTGGCAGCGGTGACGGTCCTTCTCGTCGGCCTGATCTGGGAGTCCGAGTAATGTTTGACTTCACCTCGGGCCTCATCACCGCCGGCTACGCCGTCGCCAGCCTTTTTTTCCTTCGCTACTGGTTCCGCAGCCGCGAGGTGCTCTTCCTTGCCTTTTCGGGTGCGTTCCTGCTGCTGGCATTCAACCAGCTTGCGCTGGTTTTTTCGGGAGTAGCGACGGAAGACCAGAGCTGGTTCTACCTGTTGCGCCTCAGCGCTTTCAGCATCATCATCGCAGGAATCTGGTTCAAGAACAGAGATCGATAGGGCGAGTTAAGCATCACGCAACCGAGCACACCGTAGTCGCAGTGTGGGCGACACCGGAAGAGGGCTCGATGACCGCCCCCTAGACAGCCTACCGGCGCGACGGCAAGCATCCCTGACCCGGAGCTCTCCGCCCCCAGCGGCCACGTGAAGCGCCGCATCCAAAGGCTGGACATTTCAGCTCCCACCAGCAGTGCATCAGGTCAACAAGCCCTTGCCAACACGGAGCGTCCAAACATGGCGCGAAGCGGACATAGGCGTAACTAAAACCCAAATCGCGAACTTGTGTTACCCCAGTCTTGGAAAATTGGCGCACCCGACGAGATTCGAACTCATGACCTCTGCCTTCGGAGGGCAATGGTTTTAGTTTTCCAACGCATTCCGACGGCTTCCATAGCGTCCTTTACCCCTTGCAAATCAAGCGTTTTAGCCGATAGTGCTTTCTGACGGTTGCCGCAGGTTTCCGCTGACGTGTTACCCCGGTGTTACCCCGGTGTTACCCCAGCGGTCGGTGGGAACAGAGTGGAGAGCAGAATGGCAGCGGGTCGGATTACGAAGAGGACGGTGGATTCCTTGCAGGTGACTGGCAAGGATTACGTGCATTGGGATGGCGAGTTGACCGGGTTCGGCGTCCGGGTTCGCGCCACCGGCGCCAAGTCCTTCGTGGCAGTCTATCGCACCGGCGGGCGCAATTCGCCGCAACGGCGCGTCACCATCGGCGCGGTCGGCAAGATTGAGGCCGACAAGGCGCGCGAGGAAGCCAAGTCGATCATCCTGCAGGCCGAGCTTGGGCAGGACCGCGCGGCCGAAAAGGCCAAGGCGCGTGCCGAAATGACCTTTGACAAGGTCTGCGACCTCTACCTCAAGGAAGGCTGCGAGACCAAGAAGGCCAGCACCCTTGCAACCGATCGGGGTCGCATCGAGCGCCATATCAAGCCACTGCTCGGCAAGAAGCGGATCGGTGAAATCAGCCGCCCCGACATCGAGAAGTTCATGCGCGACGTGGCCAACGGCAAGACGGCTGCGGACGAAAAGACTAAGAAGCGGGGCCGAGCAATCGTTGAGGGCGGCAAGGGCACGGCAACCCGAACGGTCGGCCTGCTCGGTGGCATCATGTCCTTTGCCGTCTCACGCCAGCTTCGTCCCGACAACCCGGTTCGGGGCGTGAAGCGCTATGCTGACAAAAAGGGAGAGACGTTCCTATCGTCGGCCGAACTCGCCAAGGTCGGCGCGGCGCTGGCCGCCGCCGAGGAGGCAGGCGCGAACCCGGCCGCTGTGGCTATCATCCGTCTGTTGGCCTTCACCGGAGCGCGCAAGTCCGAAATTGCAGGCCTCAAGTGGTCGGAAGTCGACGTCGAGCGCGGCTGTCTGCGGCTCGGCGATTCCAAGACCGGCGCCAAGGTCATCCCCATTGGCGCGCCCGCGTGCGAAGTGCTGACTGGCTACCCCGCCACAGGCAGCGTCTACGTGTTCCCGGCGGCCAGCGGCGACGGCCACTTCCAAGGTGTCGAGAAGGTGTGGCGCAACGTCCGGGCGGCCGCCGGCTTCCCATACCTTCGGCTGCACGACCTGCGGCACAGCTTTGCCTCGGTTGGTCTGGCGCGCGGCGATGCCCTGCCGGTTATCGGCGCTATCCTCGGCCATGCCGACGTCAAGACTACCAGCCGATACGCCCACCTTGCCGACGACCCGGTCAAGGTCGCCGCTGATGCGATCTCAAGGTCGGTGCAAGCCGCGTTCACCAGCAAGCCGAGCGCCGACGTCATTCCAATCACAGCAGGAAAGCGACGCGAGTAACGAAACGTCGCGACCTTCCGTCAGAGTCTCCGGCGCCTCAAGGCCTCAATGTTCGCCGAAGGCTACCTCGGCCGCCGTCAAAGTGGACGGCGGGTTCAGCACGCCCTCCCACTCCTCTTGTCGGACGAACAGGGCCCTGTAGCGTCGGGGCGCGTCCTGCTCTGTCGCGTCTTCGCACCACAGCTTCAGCCGCTCCCATTTGCGAGGGTCCTGAATATCCTCGCGTCCCTTGGTCTCGATGATCCAGATCGTCCCGGTTGCGTCACGGACGATGAAATCGGGGAAGTAGTCGCGAATGATGCCGCCATTGGCGGCTTGGTATTCCAACGAGAAGCCCGTAGCCTGGCTGTTCTTGTAGAATGCCTCGACGTCGGAGGCCATTTCAAGGAATCGAGCGAAGGTCAGCTCGAACTCGTTGTCGCCGGCCACCACATTCATCAGCGATTTAGTCGCCGTCACAGTGGCGCGTCGGCGCTTCACCTCCGGCCGAGTGGCCGAAAGCTTGATGCGCTCGACAATCGAAGTCGATCCGCTGTCGTGCACCGTAAGGTCGTTGATCGCCTTCTTCAGTGTATACGACAACGCCCGCGTAGCCGCCGGCTCGCTGAGGTTGCGCAGGACATTTGGATCGTCGAGGTCAACGCGCTGGTCGAATAGGCCATCCTGGACAAACGCCTTGATCTTGCCGAACAACACGTCGAAGCCGCCGACCAGCCGCAAGTCGTCTTTGATTGACTTGGCGAACCAGCCGACCAGGTTGCGCCAGTCGGCAACGCCAGCCGAGTCGAGATGGGTGGTGTGGCTGATCTCGTCGGTGTTGATGTTGCGGAAGACGATCTCTCGTTGCTCGTCGGCCGTAAACTGGCGCAGCGGCAGGCGCGGCGCTGGCAGAGCGGCCGCGTCGATCTCCTCGAACCGGCGGAACTCGCGCTGGATACGCGCCTGCAGCTTCGGCAACTCGATGTCGAGCGCCTCGCGATCCTTAGCGGGATCGATCTCCACCACCATCGGCCCGGCCGGCGCGGTGCCCTCGCCCATAGGCCGCTGTTCAAGTTCCACGCCTTCGTTCTTGATGCTCTCGACGAACTCGAGGAAAGCCGGTGTGCCGAGCACGCTGACCTGTTCCTTCACGTCGCTGCCGAAGAACATTCGTCGAAGGCCGCGGCCGATCGTCTGCTCAGGCAGGATTTGCGAAGCCGCCGCAAAGGGCCGCAGGCCGACGATCGTGGTGACGTTGCGCACGTCCCACCCCTCGCGCAGGACCATCACCGACACCACGGCGCGATAGGGGCTCTCCCAGTCGTCGATCTCGCGGCTCTGTTCGCGCAGCTTGTTGAGTTCCGCCTTGCCCTTGCTCGACGTGCTTTCCGAAATTTCGCCATTGGCCTTGGTGTGGATGACCAGCACCTTGCCGCGCAGATCGTCGTAGCGGTGCTCCAGCCACTCCGCGACCTGGTCGCAGTCCTTGGTCTCGGTCGTCATCACGAACAGCACCGATTTCTTGCCGGCCTTTTCCAGCTCGGCATAGGTTCGGCGCCATTCGAGCACGCCGAGTTCTAGATGGTCCTGGAACATCTCGACGAACTGGTCGCTTGGGCGGACGCTGAGACGGGCGCGACTTGCGGCGTCGGGCAGCACCGGAGTCTTCACCACGGCCTGCGCGATAGCCTCGACCAGCGGGTAGTCCGAGATCGTTTGCACGAAAATGCCGCCGTCATTGTGCTTGGGCGTCGCGGTCAGGTCGAACTGCGCCGACAAGCCCGAGCCCTTTCGTTTCAACCCTGCGTCGAGATCGGCGATCTGATCGAACCACGCCGTGCCGCGCCGCACGTGATGCGCCTCATCGTTGATGACAATCAGGTCCGGCACGGTGCGGACGATCATGCCAAGGTCGATCTTGCTGTCGGTCGTTTTCGCCACCGGGCGGGCGCCGAGGAATTCGTCGCGCAAATCCCACTCCGGCGTCGCGCGCTCATTGTCGCCAACGCGGTGAATGTTTGTGAGGAACAGGTTGCCCTGTGGCGCAACGTGTCCGATCTCGTCCTGCACGTGCACGGTGAGCTGGAAGTCCGCCGACCAGTATCTGCCGTCGAGGCCGTTTGGCGGCAAGATCGGATCGGTGTGGAAGATGCGCCCACCGTCGAAATCGACCCGCAGCCGGTCGAGCACGATGATGTTGGGAGCAACCAGCAGCGTGTTGGTCGAAAGTGCCGAGCCGGGCTCATAGAGCTTGTGGAAATATGACCACGCGAGCAGCAGGCTCGTCACCTTGGTCTTGCCGGCGCCTGTGGCCAACTTGTTGAGATAGCGCGGCCACACCTCGTCGAACATGCCGGCCGAAATCGCGCCGGAACTGTCATAGCGGATCAGGCTCAAGGGGTCGCGGGCCCGCTCCACCTCATGCAGCCAGATGACGCTCTCGACCGCCTCGCGCTGCGCGAAGTACCACTGGAACAGCCGCGCCTCGGGGTCGTAGATGACGTGGTCCGTTTCAAACCACCAGCGCAGCAGGCTGCGCGACGTTTCGCTGGCACCGGCATAGCCATTGGAGCGCCAGTCCGCGACACCGCGCCGGACCTTTTCGACCAGCGGCGGGATCAGCTTCTCGCGGCCGATATCCCCGATCAGGGCGTCGCCGGGATACCAGCGCACCTCTGGTGCGAGAATGGCGTAGGGGTCGAGGGGGAATTGCGGGTTGAGCGGCATGGCTACACCTCGACCCCGATCACCTTCGTCGTGTCGTTGCCGAAAATATCGATCACCTTGAGCGCAATGGAATAGCGGCCGGCCTTGTCATAGACATGCGGCGCCGAGGTCAGTTCCAGCGTTCTGTCCTTGCGCGTCCGGAAGCTTTGCCACTCGTTCTCGAAGATGTAGCGGCCGGTCCACTGCGGCACATGCTTCACCGCCCCGTCGGGCAGGGTGATGGTTTCGTAGAGCGTCTCCGGCCGGCTGTGATAATCGAAGTCCACGGCCCAATAGTCGATCCAGTCGGTCCACTGCTTCGTCAGCACCTCGCGCGTAACGTTGCCTGCCTTGTCCTTGGTGAGCTTCACCACCTGGCCGCCATCGACGGTCACCCGCGAGCCCGATTTCATGTCCGCGACCAGCTTCTCGACATCCTCCTGCCGATAGCTGACACCGAAATCGGTCAGGCTCACCGTCACCGTGCGGGTCTTCCTGTTCACCGCCGGCTTCGCCTCGACATAGGCGAGGTCGTAGAAACTGACGTGGCCCTTTTCGACCGCACGCCGGTCGAACACGTCCTTTGGAATGTAGCGCAGCGCCAGTTCGATGCCCTTGGCGCGCGCGTCGTCGACCAGCCGGGGCGCAATGCCCATCTCGAACTCGAAGCCGAGCACGTCGACATTGCGAGTGTTAGCCTTTCGGGCGGCGGCTACGGCGTCGGAGACGTTCACCTCGGTCACCGGTGCATCAACCGGCCCCACCAGCACGAAGGCGTTGCCTTTCCGGCCGTGGAACGGCGGCGACTGGCCGACCGGCTCGGCCTTGTAGGCTTCGAGGATCAGCGCCACGTACCGGCCTTCCTTGGCCTTGGCGGCGACCTCGCGCTGCTCCGGTGGCAGGTTCGGATCGATTCCCACGAACCACTGCCGCTCGTATTTGCCGAGGTTGAGGATTTCAAAGCTGCGGTAGGGCTTGCCCTCGACCTTGAGCTGCCGCTGCACGCCGATCAGGCGTTTTCGCGAGGTATGGACGGCAAAGCGCCCGAGGTCCGCGCCGATCCACTTTCGCCCGAGCTTTTCGGCGACCGCGAGCGTGGTGCCGGAGCCGCAAAAGAAGTCGGCGACGAGGTCGCCGGGGTTGGACGCTAGGCGCAGCACGCGATCAGCGAAAGCCTCAGGCTTCTGAGTAGCATAGCCCACCGATTCCATCGCCTGTGAGTTTATGGCGTTGATATCGGTCCAGAGGTCCTGCACAGGCACGCCTGGCATTTCGTCCAAGTATCGCTTGTATCTAGGCACCGCGCCTTCGCTGGGTTGAACAATTCGCCCCTCTGCGTAAAGGGCATCCATCCGCTCTTTGGAGTACCGCCAATGCCGGACCACTCCCAAAAATTCGTACTGCGGATTTCCCTTTGCGGCCCCGCCGGGACCGGTGAGATTGTCTAGTTCGAACCGGCGCCCCGTTCCGTCCTCCACTCCCCTGTAGTGGGTCTTCAAGTAGGCTTCGTCGTACGGCGTGTACGTCAGGTTGAACGTGTATTTCTCAGACTTGCTGTACAGTAATATTACGTCGTGAATACGACCAAGGTGGTCTGCGCCCTGACCTGAGTCACTATGAGCAGTCTGCCTCTTCCACACTATTTGATTCAGGAAATTACCTCGCCCGAAGATGTCGTCTAGCGTCAACTTTACTAAGTGCGACACCGCCCATCCCATATGAACGAAGATCGTTCCGTCGGCGGCTAGCAAATCGTGGATTAAGGTGAGCCGCTCTCGAAGCATTGCCAAGAAAGAGTCTGCCCCGCGCCCCCAAGTGTCGCGATATGCAATGTCCTCGATCACGCTCGGCTGTTTGGTCAGTCGTTCATCACCAACGTCAAGCTCAATAGAAAAATCAGCCCCCACATCAAACGGCGGGTCGATATAGACCAGCTTCAGCCCGCCGGCGTTCTCGATCTCGCGCCTTAGTGGCCCGCCCTTCAGCGAACTCAGCACCAGCTTGTTGTCGCCCCAGATCAGCTTGTTGGTCCAGCCGCCGGTCTGCCGGCCGCCGGTGCTGAACAGGTCGCCCGTGCCGTAGTGCCCGGCGTCGCCTTCGGCGCGCGGCTCGTCGATCTGCTCGATCGACTGGAACGGCAGCACGGCCGTCGTGACCTCGCTGGTTTTGCCTGGCCAGATCAGCTCGGTCTCGCGCGGCTCGGCGAACAGCGTCCATCGGAACCGCTCGGGCAGCGGCTCACCCCGATCGATCAGTTCCTTGATCAGCGCCTTGTCCGCGTCCGACAATGCCATGCTCGCCCCCGAATCCCTTGCGCGCGTAACGTAGCGGCCAAATCCCGCACAGTCACGGATCGCCGCGCCCGCACCGACGGACGATCTCACAAAAACATCACGAGTTGGTCGGAGCATGTGCTCAAGCCAAGTAGACTATTCTTGTTAAGCGACTAACTTGAGCATCACACGAGCAACCACAACCGTGGTTGGTCTGCTACCTTGTTCGCTAGAATACTTCGGCAAGCGAGGCGGAGAAGGGTTTGGGCGCCAAAAAACACATTCCGATAGTCCAATACCCCGGCGAACTGGGCGAGCCCCACGTACGGATAAAGCCGGCCGGTGTCTTAACTAGCCTACTCGGTGGCAAGCCCCATGAAACGGATGCGGACCGCGCTGAGCGTGCAAGGAAAGAAAACCTGGACGCCCTTGGCAAGAAGCTTGTCCTCCTTGCTGAGTACTATCAGGCCCTCGAAGGGGAGGCGATCAACTGGAAGAGCTTGGCCATTGATCTGGCATTTGCCCATGTGCCGGGTTTCACCACCGTCGAAGAGAAGCCTCGCAAACGCGGGCGACCGGGTGCGGGCTACTTCAATTTCGCGCTCTACGAGGCGGTCTTGCACGTCTTGGACGAGGGCGAGCCGTCGCTCGCCAATGCTTGTCGACGACTGACGAAGCGAGCTGGGGATTGGAAGGGAAAGAACCCTGAGACGCTTGAAACTCGCTTCCACGAGCAACGTCGTCGAGCCGAGGCAATGGACCTTCGACCGCATCTTCGCGACCCGGCGACAGGCGTTCCGCTGACGTCTCTTGCCCTACAACTCGGCTACGTTCCTCCCAAGCCGAGTGCGAAGTATCCCCCAGTGCCTTTCAAGCTTGGGGGTCTGTTCGCCTTGGGTGCGAAGGCGCTATACGACCACGAAAAAGAGTAGTCTATTTTACGTGGTACTTTGTGGCGTTACGGAAAACCGCCGCGCTTTTTTCGTAGTCCGCACACCTTCAGTTTCTCGACTCAACCGGGCTGGTCCGGGATTGGAGTTGAGACGATGCAGACGACTACGAAATACTACCGCCGGGCTGATGCCGCGCACTATGTCCGCGAGACCTGGGGCATTCCCTGTTCTTCGAAATGGCTGGCCAAACTCGCCGTGACCGGCGGCGGCCCCATCTTCCGCAAGGCCGGCCGCTTTCCCATCTACCTGCCCGGCGATCTCGACCTGTGGGCAGAGTCGCGGATCGGCGCGCCGCAGCGCTCGACCTCGGTCGCGGCATAGGTGCCGCATGGCCAGCCGCCGCCACAACCCGCGCCGCGCAAAGTCGCTGCACGCCTACACCATCGCCGAGACCGCTGAACTCTATCGGGTGCATCGCAACACCGTTCGTCATTGGCTTTGCGACGGGCTGAAGCCGCTCGACGGTCGGAAGCCGGTGTTGATCCATGGCACGTCGCTCAATGGCTACCATGCCGACCGTCGCGCATCATCCAAGCGTCCCTGCGGTCCGGATAAACTCTACTGCATGGTGTGCCACGCTCCCCGGCGACCAGCGCTGGATATGGCAGATTACACGCCACTTACGGAGTCAGTGGGGGCGCTGGTGGCCATCTGCACCGACTGCGGCGGTGTTATGACCCAGCGCGTCAATGCTGCGCGGCTGAAGCACTTCTCGGCCGAAATCGAGGTGACGATCAGGCCCGCTCCCGAACCCATAAAGGGGAGTGCCTGATGCCTTCCAAACTGTCACTTCAAAACAAGGACCACCAGACATGGAATTGAACGCTACTAACGAACGTCTAAAGCACCGCTACGTCGCTTATCTGCGCGGCGCCCGGCAACTCGGCGAGCACTCGATCGACGAGATACTCTCCGCCCTCAACCGCTTAGAAGACTACACCCGGCGCCGGTCCTTCAAGGAGTTTCGCGTCGAACAGGCAAGCGGCTTCAAGAAGCACCTTGCTACGCTCAACACCCAGATTGGCAACCGCAGACTGAGCAAGGCGACGATCACCTCGGCACTCTATGCCATGCGCGATTTCATCATCTGGCTTTCGGAACAAAAAGGCTTTCGCGGCCGGATGGCGCGGACCGATGCCGACTATTTCAAGCCATCTCGTCGCGACGAGGCCATCGCCCGCGCGCCGCGCCAGATGCCAGTCGCCACGGTCGAGCAGATCAGGGCGATGGTGACAGCAATGCCGACGACCACCGCAGTTGAACGGCGCAACCGGGCGCTGGTCGCCACTACCATCGTCACCGGCGCCCGAGACAACGCCACCGCGTCAGTGCGCCTCAAGCACCTCGACCTCGACGACTGCCAGCTGTTTCAGGACGCACGGGATATGCGAACCAAGTTCGGCAAGACCTTCCCGACGTGGTTCTTCCCGGTCGGTGACGACTTCGTTGCCATTCTTGCCGATTGGAAGCGGGAACTCGAACAGGTGCACGGCTTCGGCGCCGACGATCCGCTTTTTCCCCAGACCGAGGTCGCCTTCGGCCCCCGCGGTGAAGTTCTACCGCCGCGCCTGAAGCGGGAGTGTTGGGCCAACGCCGATCCGATCCGCAAAGTCTTCAAGGACGCCTGCGCGGCGGCAAGGCTTCCCGATTTCAAGCCGCACAGTTTCCGCCACACACTGGCACAGCTTGGTAGCCACCTCTGCACCACGCCGGCCGAATACAAGGCTTGGTCGCAGAACCTGGGGCATGACGGGGCGATGGTCACGCTCACCAGCTACGGGACGCTGCCAGGGTACACGCAGCGGGAGTTGATTGCGGGGATCAGGAAGCGCAGCAAAGCCGCATGACGCAACCACTGCCTAAGAAAGGCAGAGGTCCCTGGTGTCGCACGCATGTTCGCGCACGACTAAGTCCAGAGTAAATAGTGATAAATTCGCCACCTGTTTGTGAGGATCTGACCTGCACCATCAGCGGGGTAGCGCCCGGGTAACACCAGGGTAACACCAGGGTCGCAGTCTAGGTTGGGCGGACGGCAATAGAGACCTCGTTCGCCAGCAACGAGCAACTTGCCCTCCGCATTTGACCGACATGTTCTCGACGAGATCGACGTTATTTCCAATGCTGCTCGCATCCCAACTTTCCACACTCGCGCCATTGGCAGCGTCGACGTTGCCGACATCGCTGCAGCAACCAACGTGCGCGTGGTGCAGGCCTCCGAATGTGAAGACACGCTCGTTGCAGCCGCCGATCACATGGATGCGCTGTCCGCGAATGGTGCCGTCACGACGGCACTGCGAGCCGAATCCCTGACCGCTACCGGCATCGTATCGCTGAGCCATCCTCAAGAGCGGTTTTCGTGTGACCGACGGACCAAGGTCCCCTGCTTCCGTGGGGATTGAGGTCCGGTTGTGCGTTTTCTAGGAAACTCATCGTGTTCACCAGCCTTGATGAACTGCTGTCCGACCTCGGGACAGCACTCCCAACATGATGGAGATCAAGAATGTTCAAGCACATCGTCATGGTTACGACCGCGCTGGCACTGTCCGCATCGCTGGCGACGCCCGGGCTTGCGGCTGGCAAAGGTCAGCCGAGCGAAAACGCGAACGCTCTCGGATATGAACGGGCCAGTCAGAACTCAGATGGCGGCATCCGCGAGCATGGGCAGTTCGGCCAGGAACAGAGCACCTTCGTTCAGCAGATCAACAACGGCGAGACTAAATGGTCCAGCTACGGCGAGTTCCTCCAGCAATGGAAAGCCGAGAACAACGACTAGTTTCTTCGCGGCCACGCATCGTGCGTGGCCGCACTTGGACCTGCGCCTTTGCGGACGATCGCCTGACGTCCGCGTCCTTCCGCTCCAAAGCACCCGCGTTGAGACGTCTTAGGGGTTTTGAAATCATCCGCTGCAATGCTGCCTAACCATACCAATCGGGCCAGAATGAATACTCGCCTTTTCCTCGCACTCGCGGTGCTTTCCACCCCGACCAGTGCCTTCGCCGACGATTTCCAGCCCCGAAATTCACCTGCTTGACTGAGGCCAACAGCACCGACCTGTTGCTGCATGAGGTTCCCGAGGTACAGCTCTATCAGCGCACCGAGGCGACGCGCGTTTACCTGGCAAAGCGCGATGGCCGCCTCTATCGCATCAAGTTGGATGACGCCTCTAGTGCGGAAGTTGCCGGCAGATGTTGGTAAGGTGGATTTGCAGACTCGACCCACAACCGAGCCATACGCCCTCAATCTTAAACGGCGGCCGATCTAGCCGCTCGAGGCCGAAGAACGATTGGTAGAATGTGGCTGACCGCTCCGGATAGATGCTAACCAGAGAGACGTGGTGCAGCAAAACCGTCATCTATCCCCCGAGAGTTACCTTTCCGACCATACCATTGATTTTCGGACAAGTGACTATTTTGGGCCCGTGCGGACCAATGTGACTTGGTGCGAGAGCAATTGGGCTGGATAGACGTTAGCAAAGATATGGCATCGATAGACCTTGGTCGCATCTCCCATGCGACTGTAGTCCAGCCCGTAAAAGGCGATGGATCGCTGCAATCCTTCCTCACCCGGCCGGCGCGTATTGCCGTCTGCAAGATAGCTCAGGGAGCGGAGGGGTCCTCCGGCTTAGCATGCGGGTTTCGATCGTTCAGTGCGCAGTGTTTGCCGCCTCCATCTCAATTCCGTCAATTGGAGTTGCCGACGACTGGCTCGCCACCAAGGTGCGCGGTCAGGTAATGCAGGCGGTGAACGGTAACTGGGAGCCCTTGCACCGAGGCGATGTCGTGCCCGATGACCGCCGGGTGCAAACCATGAAGGGCGCGCGCATCACCCTCAAACGCGGCAATGAGATCATCGAGCTGTCGGGTGAGACCCAGGTCCGCATCGTCGATCGGCCTGGCCGCAGCAGCTTCACGACCGTCAAACAGGATTTCGGCAAGGTCGCTGTGCAGGCCGATGTGCGGGACGTGCAGCACTTCGCGGTCGAAACGCCGCATCTTGCTGCGGTGGTCAAGGGGACTAAGTTCACCGTCATCTCCGGCCCGCACGCCGCCGAAGTCTCCGTTCAGCGCGGCCACGTTGCGGTCGAGGACGCCGACACTGGGCAACGACGCTGCTGGCCGCCGGACAATCGGCTAGCACGGAAGATGGCGACGGGCCATTGATCGTCGAAGGTCACGGCAAGTCCCCAGTGATCTTCGGCGAGGACGGCAAACCTCTAGCCGTTCCCGGCCGCGGCAAGGGTAGCGAGAACGGTAATGGGCCGGAGAAGGCAGGCACCGCGGGGGAGAACGGCAACCGCCCAGAGGGCGGGCACGGCGGCGGCAACGCCGACCATGGTTCCGGCGATAGCGGTTCGGGAAGCGAGAATTCAAGCGGCAGTGGCGGTGGCGGCTCGAGCGGCGGCGGGAATGGCGGGGGAAACGGCAACGGCAGGGGCTAGCATCCATGCGTCGCTCGAGCTCGAGGTCGCGCTACTGATTCAGTAGGTATCCAATAACCACTTTGGGATCATGAGGCGGTACTGCGATCAACTTTGCACGAAATTGTCGCAATCGGTTTCCTGATATAACGTGCACGGGACATTCACAGGCTTGCCCTGATTGACCCACGTCTAAAAAAATCTCCTCGACCGCCCGCCCAAGCCTAAATACGAAATTCTCTCGGCTGACACTACCCAACTCGGCCAGTACATCCCCTAGAAACTGATGGAATTCTTCATTCACTCTCACCAGTCTCTTCTCTCGATCAACCGCGAATGAAGCAGTGGGAGCAGACTGCAGGATGGGGAGCAGGAACGCGAGGTCTGAGCGCTCCCTGAGGGCATGCAGTTCTTGACCGATCTGGTGTACGGCATAGGAGCGCAGGACGCTCGTTGCATTTTCGCCAGTGCCTGTTTCGCCGAGCACGTCAGAGATAAGCTGCGAGCGCTTGATCTGCAGGCGGTCGGCAATTCCGCTGAGTGCACGCCAAAAGGCGCGTTCAAGACGCAGCCCCTTACGACCGTAAACCGTTTGTATGGCACGAAACTCAGGCGTTGAGTAGTCCAGATGGTCCCGCTCCTCAGCGGTGGCTGCGGGCAAGGGCACCTCAAGTGGGGCGATATGCACAACCTTGGACATGCCCCCATCCTGCCAAAAATACCGGAATCCGCCTCTACGGCAGAAGGTCCTCGATCATTGATACCGACGTAGGACCCACGTGATGGCGACCTAAGTCGCTTTCGCGTTAGGGTTAAAAAAACAATAACCTCAGTGGCATACGCCGATATGCGTCCTGCTATTGAGCGCAGGCGGACATGCGTGTGGAACTCCCGATTAACCGACTGTTAAGGGTGTTCCAAGGAGCCTGCTATGGCGACGAACGCGTTCGAAGACCTCTCGATCCCCTCCTACAACGATGCGGCCAGTCTTCCCGGCGATGTCCATGTCGCCCAGGCCGATACACCGGCGGCGCCTCCCCCTGCTGGAGCGGCACCAGTCAAAACCGTTATCGAGGTGGCGGACGGTCTCACCCTGACCCTTCCTGCGAACGCCACAATCGATCAGCCGCGCGTCAACGGAACCGATCTCGAATTCGTGCAGCCCGACGGCAGCGTGATCGTCGTCCCAAATGGTGCGGTGACGGGACTGGTCATTGTCATCGGCGAAATCACCATCCCGGCCGAAGCCGTCGCCGCCGTCTTCGCCAGCAACAACATCGAGACCGCCGCCGGCCCCGAAGCGGCTGCCGCGGCCCTCCAAAGCTCCGGCGGCAACTTCGCCACCCCCGTCCCCGGCATCGGCGAAGGCTTCCCGCTGATTGACCTGCTTCCGCCGACGGACTTCGGTCTGCCGGGGACGGAACTAGACGAATTGGCAAGCGGCGAAATCGCGCGTACGGCGGCGGTGAACAACATCCCGACGATCGACTTCTTTCCGTTAGCGGAAGTCAATCCAAATCAGGTTGATGAAAAGGGTCTTGCTAACGGTTCGGCTCCGAACTCTCAGGCTCACATCACGTCCGGCAGCTTCCTCATCTCAGATCCGGACGGCATCGCCGACGTGCAAAGCGTCACGATCAACGGCGTGACCGTCCTTATTGCCGCGCTGAACGGCGCAAGTTTTCCTGGCCTCTATGGCACACTCGAGATCACCGCTTACGACCCGTCGACGGGTGCCGGCACGTATCAATACACACTGACCAAAGCTACGACCGACGTACCGGGCGCTGATGAAGTTGAGCCGTTCACAGTCGTTGTAAACGACTCAAGCTCAAGTTCGCCACCTCTGGATCTTCTGGTTGCCGTAATTGACGACGTTCCGACGATCGATGTTGTTGCGACCAATGAATCTGGCATCACGCTGACCACGCAGGACGGCGATACGATCGATACGGCCTCGGATACGGACGTGAGCACGGCGAACTTCGCCGGCGTGTTCACGATCGCGCCGAGCCCGGCGACCTCGTATGGGGCTGACGGTGCGGGTACGACCAGTGCGCTGAGCTATGTCCTGGCGGTCACTGGCACTCCCGATGGCGTCACCGGCCTGGTCGACTCCAACCTCGATAGCAACGGCTCGAGCATCTACCTTTACAATGTTGGCGGGATCATCGTGGGCTCGACGTCCACGACGGCTCCGGCCAGCGCGACGGCAGCCTCGGTGATCTTCTCGATCGCGGTGAGCAGCACCGGCGTTGTCACCCTGACCCAGCATGCCGAGATCGATCACGCCCTCGAGGCGACGACCACGGCTCCGTTCGATGATCAGTACGCGCTTCTGGGCACTGGTCTGGTCAGCCTGAGCGCCTCGGCCACCATTACGGATGGCGACGGCGATACCGCCAGCGACACCGCAAGCATCGACCTGGGCGGCAACATCCGCTTCGCCGACCATGGTCCCACCAAGTTCACGCCCGAGCGTGCGCTCCTGATCAACGAATCCGGCTCCAGCCAAACAGCACCGCTGGACCTGGACATCAACATTGACCAATTCGGGGCCGATGGCCCGGGGGGGATCCGCTTCCCACCGGCACTAGATGGTACGCCGTCCGGCCTCTTTTCTAACAACGAGTCGGTCGTCTACTACGTCACCAATGGCGGGCTGACGCTTACTGGCAAGACCGCCATCGGCGGGGTGACAATCTTCACCATTAACCTCAATCCGGACGGTTCGGCAGCCATTTCCGGGGACACCTACACGATCACCATGCAGGGCGTGCTCGACGGCGCGACTTCGCAGGTTCTATTCAGCCCCAATTCAGGGTACACCTTCGTCGGCGGCAACGATGAGTGGGCGGGTTTCCGCGATATCACTGCCCTTGGTTCTAAGGATCTGCTCCTTACCCCGATACCTGGGATCGGCAGCGGCGGAGGCAGTGGCGGATCTATCAACTCAAACGCGTCCAGCGGCGGCGTCGGGGCGGGCGGGTCCATCGGCGCGGGAGAGGCCCTTCGCATTGACTTTGTAATAGACCTTGCAGGAACTCCAATTCCGGGCGGCGCTGACTATGGCGCGGCCACACCGAGTCACACATTCTCGGACCATTACCTAACCAACGGCGCCAGCGCCACCTTCACCGGCATTTCCGGCGGTGCAGCTACCAGCGATGTCCGGATCAAGGCGTGGGACGACACGATCAACAATGACCTAGTCGGTGATGGCGACCGTGACGACGTCAATGCAGTCACCATTTCCTACGGCGGCGCAGAACTAACGGTGACCTCAGCCAGCATCGGTATCGGCGCGACCGCCACGCGGACGGTCGGAGGGCACGATTTCACTATCAAGTTTGAGGACGTCGGCGGCAAAATCGAGGTGATCGTCGGTAGCGTCGTTAATGGCACACAGATCGCCACCTACACAAACGACCAGTACAACAGCCTCGAGTATCACTGGGCCGGCGGGCAAGATTTCAAGATCGGCGGGTTCGGCACCACGGCCGTCGTTCCGGGCGTCCCAATCAACTTCACAGTCCCGGTCGAGCTGGTGGACGGCGATGGCGACACTACCTCAAGCTTTCTCGGCGTTACAATCGCTCCGGGCACGGCCGGGGCCGATCTGCAGGACTATGGCAGCGCCCCGACGCCTGGAGGCACCTATACCGCCGACAGCGCCCTCGGACAGAACATCTCCGGCTCAAACTTCGGTGACATCATCAACGGCAGCACGACCAATAACGTGCTGTTTGGCGACAACGGCGCTGATACCATCTCAGCCGGCGACGGCAACGATACCCTTATCGGCGGTCAGGACAACGATACGCTCAACGGCGGTGCCGGCAACGACACCTACCTCTATGATCTCACCGATGGCAGCGACACTATCAACGAGACCAGCGGCGCCAGCGGCGGCACCGATCGCTTAACGATCGTTACCGTTGGCTCGAGCCTGACGGGGTTGAGCTTCGTCGACAGCAACACCAATCATAGCGCGGGCAATCTTGTCGTCGGGATCAACGGGCAGACGGTCACCATCACCAACCATTTCAGCAATACACCAGTGGAAAGCGTGATGTTTGCTGGCGGTGGTTCTTACAAGGGTTTCGACCTAGGAACGACCGCTTACACCTTAAGCACGACCGACATAAACAGCGATAACAGAGACGTCTCGGCCTCGACGGCCCATAACGTGGTCGCCGGCGAAGACACCACTAACGACAACATCATCGGCAGCGCCCAGAAGGATATGCTGTTCGGTAACAGCGGCGCGGATACCATTTTCGGTGGGGACGGCAATGACCTCCTTGTCGGCGGTCTCGGAAATGACATTCTGACCGGTGGTGATGGCGATGACGTGCTCATCGGTGGGTTCGGCAACGATATCCTCAACGGCAGCAGCGGTGTTGACCGGTTCGTGTTCGCTGAAAGCGGTGCGGGCAATAAGGACACAATCGAGGATCTCGTAGTCGGCAGTGGCGGTGACATCCTCGACCTTAGTGGTTTACTCGATGCTGCTTTCTCGGGCGGGACGGTAGCGGGCTATGTTCGAGTGTTTGATAGTAACAACAGTACCCAAGGAAGCTCGAACCTGCAGGTCGACACATCGGGTACAGGCGCGAACTGGGTCGACGTTGCCACGTTGAGCAATACGGCAAGTGGCGTCGATGCCGGAGATCACATTCGCATTTTCTTCGAAGGTGTCGAACACGATGTCATCGTGACAAGTTAGGTTTGAGTATCACCGCCAACTGCGGCCAAAGTCGAAACGGGGTGCGCTTAAGAGCGCTCCCCTCGAAAAATAGTGGCATGACCTACTAAGACAAACTCACAAAAAAAGACCTCCTCGATCAAGCCCCGCCCCGTGAACTATCTCACGGTGACCAGCCATGGGGGCTATTCCTCGCATGAAGCCAGAATCCTTGCAGTAGCGGATACCCGTCGCCTCGATGTGAGTCGCGGACGCTGCCCGAGAGAATTGAAGCCACCTAGCAATCCAGGCATCAAGCGGCAGCGGCGACATGGAGCAGAAAGTCTCCGCGGTGTTACCCTGGTGTTACCCCAAGGCGAACGCTCAAGCCCGCGACCCATGCCGCGGGGTGAAACGCGCTAATTTTCAAGAGATTAATGGCGCACCCGACGAGATTCGAACTCATGACCTCTGCCTTCGGAGGGCAGCGCTCTATCCAGCTGAGCTACGGGTCCATCGCTGGTGGAGGCG